>CAZWDK010000020.1:0-17246 GCA_964633095.1 uncultured Polaromonas sp.
CTGCTGGGCCTGCAGAGCTGGATGCTGTCTCCCGAGGCCGGTCACGCATGAGCCTGACGGCCGCGCCTCCTTCGACTGCGGGTCTTCAAACATTTCTGGCTTTCGACTTCGGTGTTAAACGTACCGGCGTTGCGACCGGCAATGTGCTGACCCGAACCGCCACAGCGCAAGCCACCATCGCCGCGGTGGGCGATGTCCGTTTCAAAGCGATCGAACTCCGGATCAAGGAGTGGCAGCCCGATGCGCTGGTCGTCGGCATTCCGTTCCACCCTGACGGTGCCAGCCACGACAATACTCTGCGTGCGCAAAAATTCGCCCGGCAGTTGCGCGGGCGCTACGGCCTCCAGGTGTTTGAGGTCGATGAGCGCTACAGCACGACCGAGGCCCTGGCCGGCGGCGCTGCGGATGCCGATGCGGCATCCGCCTGCATAATTCTTGAGCAATTTTTAAGGAGTCTTCCATGAGCAGCCTGACACTGGACGCCGAGGCGCTGTACGGCGATTTGCTGCGCGGCATGCGACTGCTACTGGCCTCCAGCGACCAGCCGCCCTTGCTGGTGGGCGTGGCCTCGGGGGGCGCCTGGCTGGCGCAGCGTTTGCAAAAAGACCTGGGTTTGCCGCAACAGGCCGGCATCCTCTCTTCGTCGATGCACCGTGACGATTTTTCCCAGCGCGGCCTGGCCTCCAGCGGGCAAACCCTGCTGCCCTTTGATGTGAACGGTGCCCACCTGATCGTGGTGGACGATGTGCTCTATACCGGACGCACCATTCGCGCGGTGCTCAATGAGCTGTTTGACTACGGCCGGCCGGCCAGCGTCAAGCTGGTGGTGCTGGTGGACCGGGGCGGGCGCGAATTGCCGCTGCAACCTGACCTGGCCGTGGCGCGGGTGGCACTGCCCGCCTCGCAGACCCTGGAGCTGGCGCGTGATGCAGGCGGTCGCTTCAGCTTTCAGCTCCAGAACCGGTAATTCAAAGAAAAAGAGGAGTCCCAAGCGTGTTGTACCGACGAAATCCCCAACTCAATAAAAACGGCGAGCTGATTCACCTGCTGTCGATAGAGGGCCTGCCCAAGGCCATCCTGACGCAGATTCTGGACACCGCCGCCAACTTTGTGTCAGTGAACAACCGCGAGGTCAAAAAGGTGCCGTTGCTGCGCGGCAAGAGCGTTTTCAACCTGTTTTTTGAAAACTCCACCCGTACCCGCACCACTTTTGAAATTGCGGCAACGCGCCTGTCGGCCGACGTCATCAACCTGGATATCGCGCGCTCGTCGGCCTCCAAGGGCGAGTCGCTGCTGGACACCATCGCCAACCTGAGCGCCATGGCCGCCGACCTGTTTGTGGTGCGCCACAGCGAATCCGGTGCGCCCTATTTGATTGCCCAGCATGTGGCGCCGCATGTGCATGTGATCAATGCCGGCGACGGCCGCCATGCCCACCCCACGCAGGGGCTGCTGGACATGTACACCATCCGCCACTACAAAAAGGACTTCAGCAAGCTGACGGTGGCCATCGTCGGCGATGTGCTGCACTCGCGCGTGGCGCGCTCCGACATTCATGCGCTGACCACGCTGGGTTGTCCCGAGGTGCGCGTGGTTGGCCCCAAGACCCTGGTGCCGGCCGACATGGCGCAAATGGGCGTGCGCGTCTGCAACACGCTGGAAGAAGGCATCAAGGGCGCGGACGTGATCATCATGCTCAGGCTGCAGAACGAGCGCATGTCGGGGGCCTTGCTGCCCAGCAGCCAGGAGTTCTTCAAGAGCTTCGGCCTGACCAACGAGAAGCTGCAACTGGCCAAGCCCGATGCCATCGTGATGCACCCGGGCCCCATCAACCGGGGGGTCGAGATCGATTCGGCGGTGGTCGATGGCACGCAAAGCGTCATCCTGCCGCAGGTCACCTTCGGTATCGCCGTGCGCATGGCGGTGATGGGCATTGTTGCAGGGAATGAAGCATGAAACTACTGATTAAAAACGGCCGCGTGATGGATCCGGCTTCGGGGCTGGATGAAGTCTGCGATGTGACGATTGCTGCGGGGCGCATCGTGTCGCTGAACAGCACCGCCGCCGATTTCGCACCCAACAAAACCATAGACGCCAGGGGCTGTATCGTGGCGCCCGGCCTGATCGATTTGTCGGCCCGCCTGCGCGAGCCCGGTTATGAGCATGAAGGCATGCTGGAGAGCGAGCTGGCGGCGGCAGTGGCCGGCGGCGTGACCAGCCTGGTCTGCCCGCCGGATACCGACCCGGTGCTGGATGAGCCCGGGCTGGTGGAAATGCTCAAGTTCCGCGCCGAAAAACTGCACCAGTCGCGCGTGTTCCCGCTGGGCGCGCTGACCCGTGGCCTCAAAGGTGAAGCGCTGACCGAGATGGCGGAGCTGACCGAGTCCGGCTGTGTGGGCTTCAGCCAGGCCGAGGTGGCACTGGCCAACACCCAGGTGCTGATGCGTGCGCTGCAGTATGCGGCGACTTTTGGCTACACCGTCTGGTTGCGTCCGCAGGAACTGCATTTGGGGCAGGGCGTGGCCGCCAGCGGCGCGCTGGCCACGCGCCTGGGGCTGAGCGGGGTGTCGGTGGCCGCCGAAACGATTGCCCTGCACACGATTTTTGAGCTGATGCGCGCCACCGGTGCGCGGGTTCATCTGTGCCGCATCAGCAGTGCTCAAGGCGTGGCGCTGGTGGCCAAGGCCAAGGCCGAAGGCCTGGCCGTGACTTGCGACGTGAGCATCAACAGCCTGCATTTGACCGATGTCGATATCGGCTACTTCGACAGCCGCATGCGGCTGAACCCGCCCCTGCGCCAGCAGCGCGACCGGGATGCGATTCGCCAGGGCCTGGCGGACGGCACCATCGATGCGCTGGTGTCGGATCACACCCCCGTCGATGAAGACGCCAAAACCCTGCCCTTTGCCGAGGCCGAGCCGGGCGCGACCGGGCTGGAGTTGCTGCTGGGCCTGGCCTGCAAGTGGGGCAGCGACAGCCCCGCGGGCATGGCCCGGGCCCTGGCGGTGCTGACCAGCGAGCCGGCACGCGTGCTGGGCAATGCGCTGGGAACGCTGCAGGCCAGTGCGGGCCGCCTGGTCAAGGGCGGCGTGGCCGATGTCTGCGTGTTTGATCCGGGCAGTGACTGGATGGTGGAGCCGGCCGCTTTGCGCAGCCAGGGCAAACATACGCCATTTTCCGGCTACCAGTTGCCTGCGCGCGTGCGCTGGACGCTGGTCGGCGGCCAGGTGGCTTATGAAGCCCCGTGCTGAAGCGCTGAACGCTGCATGAAATTGCTGGGCGTTGGCTGGAAGCTGCTGCGGGCCATGCTGCACGCGGTGCGCGGTTTTTGGACCATCAAAACCCTGTTTCCCCGGCTTGAACAGGTCGAGCAGGAGGGGCGCGTTCAGGTCTGGGCGCGCGAAATGCTGCACATTGTGGGCATTGAGCTGGAGGTGCAGGGGTCCACGCCGGTCCGGGGCCCGGTCTTGCTGGTGGCCAACCATATTTCGTGGCTGGACATTCTGGTGATGCATGCGGCGCGCCATTGCCGTTTTGTCTCCAAGTCCGATGTCAAGGGATGGGCTTTTGTCAGCACGCTGGCCGATGGCGCGGGGACTCTGTACATCGAGCGCGAGTCACGGCGCGATGCGCACCGGGTGGTGCTGCAAATGGCCGAGCGCCTGCGGGCGGGCGACATTCTGGCCGTGTTCCCGGAAGGCACGACGGGCGACGGCATCACGCTCTTGCCCTTTCATGCCAACCTGATTCAGGCCGCGATCGAGGCCTCGGTGCCGGTGCAGCCGGTGGCGCTCAAATTCATTGATGCCGCCAGCGGCGCGGTGAGTTTTGCGCCCAGCTATGTGGGCGATGAAACCCTGATTGGATCAATTTGGCGGACCCTGACGGCCCCCGGGCTGAAAGCCGTGGTGACCTTTGGCGAGGCCCAGGCGCCGCAGGGGCAAACCAGGCGTCTCTGGGCCCAGACGCTGCGCGAAGACATTGAACGTTTGCGGCTAAGTCAATAACGCCAAGGAATCGTCATTCCGCGCCGATGTCGCGCGACGCGTCTGCAGCCTCGCGCGGGAAGGTCACCACATGATCGATCTCGGCGCGTATGCCAATCCATTCGCCCACGGCATGGTTGTGGTGCGACGGGACATGCGCCATGGCGGTTTCGCCCGTCTTGAGCCGCAGCGTGTATAAAAATTCGGAGCCGCGAAACGCCTTGCGCAGAATCTGTGCCTTGACCGGCGCATTGTCGTCATGCACGATGTCGTCGGCCCTGAGCAGCACATCGCACAAGCCGTCCGCATAGGCATCGGGCAGGGGGCATTCCTGCATGTCCACCAGATCGCCGAGCGCGGTGTGCACCACCACCTCGCTGCCAAGCTGCTCAATGTGCGCCCGTGCAAACACACCGTGGCCGATGAAGTCGGCGACAAAGCGCGTGGCGGGCCGGTGGTAGAGCGCATAAGCGTCTTCCCACTGGTGCAAATGCCCCCGATGCATCACGCCGATGCGGTCACCGATGGCAAACGCTTCCAGCTGGTCGTGGGTGACAAACAAGGCCGTGGCACCGGCCGCCTTGAGGATGCCGCGCACCTCGTGCGCCAGGCGCTCGCGCAGGTCCACGTCGAGGTTGGAAAAGGGCTCGTCCAGCAGCAGCAAACGCGGTTCCGGCGCCAGCGCCCGCGCCAGCGCCACGCGCTGCTGCTGTCCACCGGAAAGCTCGTGCGGAAAACGCCTGTGCACCTTGCCCAGCCCGACCAGCTCCAGCACCTCGGTGACACGCTGCGCGCGTTGGCTGGTGCCGAGGTGCGTGAGGCCGAAAGCCACGTTCTGCGCCACATTCAGATGCGGAAACAGCGCGTAGTCCTGAAACACCATGCCAATGCGGCGCGATTCGGCGGCCACATGGGCATAGTCGCTGCTGACGATTTGCCGGGCCAGGCGGATGGTGCCGGCTTGCGCCCGTTCCAGGCCGGCCACGGCGCGCAGCAGCGTGGTCTTGCCGCAACCCGAAGGTCCGATGAACACACCGATTTCCCCGGACTGCAGGCTGAAAGAGACGCCGTCAACGGCTGGTTTCGAGCGGCCCGCATAGTGCACATCCAGTTGGGAGACATCCAAAAACATGAGGACGATTGTAGATACCTACAATTCTCATTTGCAGTGACTGACTGCAAAACCATGGCGCACGCGGGTTGGGGCACGGCCCTGCTCCGCTGGGGCCTTTTTTCAGGTCCACATGCTCCGCCGCTTTCTTCCTTCCGTTTTTCTGTTTTTCATCGTTGGCCTGCTGACCTTGCCGGTGCTGGCCGTCGTCCTGTCCTGGTTGCAGTTCAACCAGGAAGCCGCTTCCATCCTGATGCAGATGCTGCAAACGGTGTTGCCCGACTACACCTGGACTTCGCTGCTGCTGTGCGTTTGCGTCGGCCTGGGCGTGGCCGTGGCGGGCATGGCCACCGCCAGTGCCGTGACGCTGTTCCAGTTTCCAGGCCGGCGGATTTTTGAGTGGGCGCTGCTGCTGCCGCTGGCCATGCCGGCCTATGTGCTGGCCTATGCCTATACCGATTTCTTGCAGTACGCCGGCCCGCTGCAAACCTGGTTGCGTGCAGCCTGGGGCCTGCAGGGCCGTTTGCTGCCCGAGGTGCGCAGCCTGGGCGGCGCCGTTGTGGTATTTACCGTGGCGCTGTATCCCTATGTCTATTTGCTGGCACGCACGGCCTTGTCCGAGCGGGCCACGCACCTGATGGAGGCGGCCCGGTTGCTGGGTGCGCCGCTGTCTCGCCGCATCCGCGAGGTGGCCTTGCCGCTGGCCCGTCCGGCGGTGGCGGCTGGCGTGGCGCTGGCCTTGATGGAAACACTGGCTGATTTCGGCGTGGCCAGCTATTTCGGCATCCAGACTTTCACCGCCGGTATCTACAAGGCCTGGCTGTCCATGGACAACCACATTGCCGCAGCGCAACTGGCCACCGTGCTGCTGCTGGTGGTCGCCTTGCTGGTCAGGATCGAGCACGGCGCGCAAAAACGCATGCGCTTTGCCGGCAGCCGGGGGGCGCGCGCGGGGGCGGCGGATGCGGCACCGGTCCCGCTGCAGGGCGGCCGCGCGGCGCTGGCGTGGCTGGTCTGCGCGCTGCCGATTGCGCTCGGCTTTGTGCTGCCGGTGCTCTTCATGCTGCGCCCGCTGATCCTGGGCTGGGACAATCTGCTGTGGGACAAGTTCCTCAGCTGGACCCTCAGCAGCGTCTGGCTGGCCAGCCTGAGTGCGCTGCTGGCGACGGCGCTGGCCCTGGGACTGGCTTTTGCGCTGCGCCGCCAGCCGCATGTGCTGACGCGCGCGGCCGTGCACCTGGCCAGCCTGGGTTATGCGGTGCCCGGCGCGGTCATTGTGGTGGGTTTGTTGCTGCCGGTGGGCTGGCTGCAAGCGGCGGCGCCGCAAACCGGCGCGGGCTACTGGGTCACGGCCACGGTGCTCGGCATTGTCTGGGCCTATCTGGTGCGCTTTAGTGCGGTGGCCCTGCAAACCATGCACAGCGGCTACTCCCGCATCCCGACCAGCTTTGACGACAGCGCACGCATGCTGGGCACCACGGGCGCCGGCCTGCTGGCCAGGGTGCATTGGCCACTGCTCAGGCGCTCTGTCGCGGCGGCAGGGCTGCTGGTGTTTGTCGATGTGATGAAGGAGCTGCCCGCCACCCTGGTGCTGCGGCCCTTCAACAGCGACACCCTGGCCGTGGTCACCTACCAGCTGGCCAGGGACGAGCGGCTCGGCGAGGCCGCCTTGCCGGCGCTCGCGCTGGTGCTGGTGGGCTTGCTGCCGGTGGTGCTGCTGAGCCGCACCCTGCGTGCCAGGTAGCGCCGGCTTGGCCGGGGCCGCGCCTCATGAGCGTGAACACGGCGCTGGTCCGGCTCATTTATCCCAAGCAGCTGCTGGGGCGGGGCATTGCGATCAGCTCGATGGTGGTGGCCACCGCCTCGGTGGCCGGGCCATCCATTGCCGCGGGCATTCTTTCGGTGGCCTCGTGGCCCTGGCTCTTTGCCATCAATATTCCCTTTGGCCTGCTGAGCCTGTGGCTGGCCGCCGGCTTTGCGGCGGTGGCGGGAACCTGCAGCGCGCCGCGCATGAGGCGGCAATAAGGGCCGCATCCGCGAGCGCCATGCCCGCCCTGATTCATGGATTTGCCACTGCGGCCGCCTGGCGGATGGCCTGCAGGGTGACGCGGCCCAGCAGGCTGCCATTTGTGGCCACAATGCCGGCCTCATCGGTGCCGGCATCCAGCATGGCGGACAGCGCATCGCGCAGGGGCGTAGCGGGTGCCAGCTGCGGTGCGCCGGCGGCGGGCATGCCACCGTCCATGTAGGGGCCCGCTGTCAGCAGCGCCAGTCTCTTGAGCGAGCGATCGCCGCCCACAAAGGCTTCTACAAACGCGTCGGCCGGATGCGCCAGGATGCGCTCGGGCGTGTCGTACTGAACGACTTTTCCCGCACGCAGGATGGCGATGCGCGAACCCATGCGGATGGCTTCGTCGATGTCGTGCGTGACAAACACAATGGTTTTGCCGAGCTCGCGCAGGATGCGCAAAAACTCGTCCTGCAGGCGCGTGCGGGTGATGGGGTCGATAGCGCCGAAGGGTTCGTCCATCAGCATCACCGGTGGGTCGGCAGCGAGTGCCCGTGCCACGCCCACGCGCTGCTTTTGCCCGCCAGAGAGTTCACGCGGGAAACGGTCCCGGTAGAGGCCGGGCTCCATGCCAACCAGCGCCAGCAGCTCATCCACGCGCCTGGCAATACGCGGCGCATCCCAGCCCAGCATTTTTGGGACGGTGGCAACGTTCTCGCCAATCGTCATGTGGGGAAAAAGACCCACCTGCTGGATCACATAGCCGATGGAGCGGCGAAGCTCTACCGCGTCGATCTGGGTTACATTCCGCCCGGCGACTTCGATGCGCCCCGAGTCGGGTTCTACCATGCGGTTGATCATTCGCATGGTGGTGGTCTTGCCGCAGCCCGAGGGGCCGATCAGCACGCAGATTTCGCCCGCATTGATGGTGAGCGACAGCCCGTCGACCGCGGACTGCGCGCTGGTTCCGAAGGTCTTGGTGAGGCGGTCGAGTGTAATCATGCAGTGCGAAGCCCTTGGGGAGTCATGCGGCGCTGCAAGGCGCCAAAAAGAAAGTCAGTGCCCAGCGCCAGCAGGGAGACCGGAATGGCACCGACCAGCAACTGCGGAATCGCCATCATCGCGATGCCCGCGGTGATGAAGTCACCCAGCCCGCCGCCACCAATAAATGCGGCAAGCACCGCGCCGGAAATCACCTGCACCGCAGCCGTGCGCAGGCCCGCAAAAATGACCGGCAATGCCATTGGCAGTTCGACCTGCCGCAGCAGGGTTGCCCGGGTCATGCCCATCCCGACGGCGGCATCGACGACATCGGCGTCCACGCCGCGCATGCCGACAATGGTGTGGGTCACGATGGGCGGCAAGGCGAGCAGCGTCAAGGCGAACAGGGCAGGCGCAAAGCCCGTCCCGAGAAGCGGCATGACCAGCGCGAGCACGGCCAGCGATGGCAGGGTGCGACCGACATTCGCCGCGTTCACCACGGCCAGCGACAGGCCGCCACGCCGGGCAACGGCAATGCCGGCGGGGATGCTGATCAGCGCGGCCAGGATCAGGGCTGAGGCCGACAGTGCAATATGCACGCCCAGTGCCCGTGAAAACTGCGCCGGGTGGGTAAGTACATAGTTCCAGGTATCCAGGAGCATCATGTTTCCTGCGGTTCAGGCCGCACGCCGGCGTTTGAGCTGCCGCTCGAGCAGGGCGAGCAGCAGGTCGACGCTGACCGCCAGGGCGCAAGCGGTCAATGCACCCGCCCATATTTTTGCGGGATGGTCGCTGGCAATGCCGTTAAAGATCAGCGTGCCCAGTCCGCCCGCGTTGACATACGCGGCGACCACGGTCACGCTGATGACCGTGACGGCCGACACCCGCAGGCCGGCCACAATCAGGGGCAGGGCCAGCGGCAGCTCGATGCGCCGCATGATCTGGGCCGCATTCATGCCCATGCCGCGCGCGGCATCGATCACATCCGCAGGAACCTCCCGAATGCCGGTCGCCACGCTGCGGATCAGGATCATCAAGGAAAACGCCACCATGGTAATGATGGCGTTGGTACGGCCCAGTCCGACAAAGGGAATCAAAAAAGCGAGAAAGGCCAGTGTCGGGATGGTGTACAGAAACCCGGAGATGGTCATCACCGTGCCGTACAGCCGCTCACGCCGGGCGGCCACGATGCCGATGAGCAGCGATAGCACGAAGGCAATCGTCAGCGCGGTCAGGGAGATGGCAATATGCTCCCACAATGCGTAGGCGATATCGGTCCAGTTGCGTAGAAACCATTTCATGGTGGCTTCACGCGGCCTTAAGTTTGAGCAGGGTCGAATAGACCCGTGGCGACGGCGCGCTGAACGCGGTCGATGTCCGGGCCCAGCGGGCGGTCTTCATCGAGCATGGGCGCAATTTCGCGCAGCTGCTTATAGGCCACGCGCGCGCCTTCACCCATGACCGCCTCATCCATGTCGCGCAGGTCCACCGCCTGGGCGGAGACCAGAAGTTCAATGGCAATGAGATAACGTATGCGCTCAAGCAGCTCGTCCAGTTTTTCTGCAACGCCCAAAGCCATGCAGGCGTGATCTTCCAGCGCCTCGGAGACCGGCATGTAGTCCAGCGAGCCGGGGTTGGCGCGCAGGCGTATCTCGGCCCACAGGGCGGTCAAGGTCTTTTGCACCGTGGCGAAGCCGGAATGGGCGGGCCCGTGACGGGTCAACTGCAGGGGCAGGCCCGTGAGTGCGGGTGACATGAAGCGCTGGCAGCGGGCCACGGACATGCTGGCGCACTGCGCCAAGGCAATCGCGCAGGCGTCCAGCGCCAGTGCCAGGGCCGGCACGTGAAAATTTCCGTTGGAGAGCATGACGCCGTCTTCTGCCAGCACCAGGGGACTGTCGGCGGCGCTGTTGAGTTCCACCTCTACCTGCACTCTGGCCGCTTCGACCATGCCCTGGGCAGCGCCATGCACTTGGGCCACGACACGCAGGGAAACCGGATCCTGCACGCGGCGGGCAGAACCCGGCGTCAGGAGTGCGCTGCCCTTGAGCAGCGCGCGCAACTGGCGCGCGACCTCAACCTGGCCCGCGGCGGGTCTGGCCGCGACCGCGCTGGGATGAAGCGGCGAGAGGTTGGCCCGAAAGCCCTCGTAGCCCAGAGCGACCGCTGCCAGCCAGGCATTCAGTGCGGCCGTCGCGTCGTGCAGCACCAGGGCGGCACGCGCCGTGGTGGCTGCGTTGGAACTGATCAGGGCCAGGCCATCCTTGGCGCCCAGCTTCACGGGCTGGAGCCCGGCACGCTCAAGCGCAACGCGGCCGCTCAGGACTTCGCCCTCAAATTCGGCCTCACCCTCGCCGAACAGTGGCAAGGCAAGGTGCGAGAGCTGGGGCAGATCAGCCACGCCAATGGAGCCGAAGCGCGGCACGACCGGGTGCACCCGGTGATTGAGCAGCGCGATGCAGGCATCCAGCACATCGGGCGACACCCCGGAGCCGCCGCGTGCCATGCCGGCGATGCGGGCAAACTGCATGGCGCGAACGGAAGACCGCTCATAGGCCGGCCCGACGGCCACCGCGCGGGCGCGCACGGCCCGGCGCTGGTAGTCTTCCAGGTCAGCTTCTGGCAGCACCGCGCCGGTGTTGGCGCCCAGCGCGGAATTGAGGCCATAAATGGGCAGGCTGGATGTAGATAAACGCATGACGACGTCGCGCGCCGCAACGACACGCTCACGCGCGCCAGCTGCCAGCAAGACCGGCTCGCCGGTGCGCGCCACACGCACCAGATCGTCGATTCCCACCCACTTTTCACCGATCTCAATCGTCATGACACGGCAGCTTTCACTCGTTGAGGCGCTTGTGTACGGGCGGCCTTACTTGACGAGACCCTTGGCCTTGAGAAAGTCGCGTGCCACCTCTTTGGGTTCCAGCTTCTCCCCATCGACCTGGTAGTTCATCTGTGCCATCGTGGCTTCGTCGAGCAAGGCGCTGACGCGGTTCAGGACTTCACCAATTTTCGGGTTGGCTTCCAGTGCCTCGCGGCGAATGACAGGCACGACGAAGTACGGTGGCCACAAGCTTTTGTCGTCCCGCAGCCGCTTCAATTTCAGGGCACTGATCATGCCGTCCGTGGAGTAACCGTTGACCACTTGAATCTGGTCGTTCTTGAGTGCCTGATAACGCAGGCCGATGGCCATCTGCAAGTCTTCGCCAAACACCATGTCGTATTTGGCTTTCAGGCCGGGTAGGCCGTCTTTGCGGTCGCGAAATTCGGGGCCGGCGCCGATCTTCAGGTCCTTGGCGACCCTGGCCAGATCCGACAGGGTTTCCAGTTTGTACTTCTGCGCCGTATCAGCACGCACCACCATGACGTAACCGTTGTTGAGCTTGGACTGGTTCAGCACCACAAACCCCATCTTGGCGTAGGCCTCCTTCACCTTGTCATAGACTGCCTTGGCGTCTGTCATGGGTTCCTGCTTCAGCACGGCGAGCAGCATGGTACCGGTGTACTCGGGGTAGAAGTCGATCTGCTTTTCTTCCAGGGCTTTCTGCGCAATCAGCGTGCCGCCGAGGTTGAGCTTTTTCTCGGTCTTGATGCCGGCCGCCTCCAGAGACTGGGCGTAAATTTCCGCCAGTACAAACTGCTCGGTGAAGTTTTTGGAGCCCACGCGAACCGCTTGCTGGGCCTGAGAGGCAAGCGGCACCACGGCGGCAAGCGCCAGTGCAGAAAAGGCCAAAAGTTTGCGAATGGTCATGGTGATCTCCGGGTGAGGGTTGCGGCAGGAAAAGCGGACGTTACCAGTTCTTCTGACTTCGTGTATAGCATTGTGCCCCTGGATGTTTTAGTTGCATTTAGAGTTCCTCGAAAGGGGTCGAGCCTGCGGCAGCCATGGCCGCCAGGGGCCGGTAGGCGGCGGGATCGGGGATCGCAAAGCCTGCAAGCAACAAACGTTCCATGACTGGCGCCAGTTCCGGCGTCGCGGCCGTTGCCAGCAGGGCTCCGCGCAGCCGCGCGAGCTCGTCTTTATGCAGGTCGGCAGTTGCCACCAGCGGGGGGATGGGAAGTGCAGGGGTGCTCGCGATGATGCGCACCTGGGCGGCAAAGCCCGGTTCCTGGTGCCGCAGCAGATCGTGGTAGTAGCTGTCCAGCGGGCCCACGTCGATGCGGCCCGTGGCCAGCGCCTCGATCACGCCGCGCGCGTGGATCAGGTCGCCGACCGCTGCGCGGTAGAGCCGTGGTCGCGCAGCTGTGCGGTAACTTTCAAGGTGATGGCGCAGCGCAACACCGCCCGACATGGAATCGGCCAGCGTGTAGCCGACCACGCCGCCAAAAGTATCTTCCAGTGTGCGGTAAGGCGCGTCGGCGCGTACCACGATGTCGGTGAAGTACACCGGTTTCCCCCCGTAGCGGGCCGGCGACGGCAGCGGCGCGGCTACCAGGGTGGGCCGCCCTGCTTCATTGATCCGCTGCGCAAAGGGCAGGCCACACATCATGGCCAGGCCCAGGTCGTTGCGCGCCCACAGCGCCGACAGGGGCGCCGGCGCATCATAGTCGATCACGTCCCATGGCAGGCCCGCGCGCGTCAGTGCCCAGGCGAGCAGCCGTTTCCAGTCGGCCTTGACCGACGGGGTCACCGAGTACATGCGGGCATTGGCAACCGGCTGGGCGCTTTGCTCGGAAGGCGGCATGACATTCATGGCTTGGTTCCTGTATCAACGGAAGCGCAACTGCTGTCCAAGATTCATGCGTTTGGCTTTCTCCAGCATGAAGGCGCCCAGCGCAATGTCCGATAGCGAGAGGCCGCGGTGCCAGAACAGGTTGGTTTCGTCATCACTCTGGCGGCCGGGCTTGAGGCCCGCGACGATCTGACCGAGCTCGGCATGCAGCGTTTTCTCTGACAGTTTGCCGGCGTCCACATGAGCGCGCAAGGCGCCGAAAGGCCCGGCCTTGGCCTGGCCCCAATCGTCCATGACCATTTTGTCCATGATGTCGGTGAGCGACAGCTCGACCGCGCTCATGGTGCCGTAGGGAATGACGCAGGCGCCCTTTTTGATCCATTCGGTCTTGAGCATGGGTTCGGGCTTTTCGAGCCGCGAGGCCTCGACCACAATGTCGGCGCCGCGCACGCACGACTCCCAGTCATCGGTTACCGTGATCTTTTTGCCCAGGTCTTTTTCAAGCCTGGCGGCAAAGGCGTTGCGGCTTTCGGGGCGGCGCGAGTGCACGCGAATCTCGTCGAAGTGATAGAGCGAATCGAGCAGGCGAACGTTCCAGTAAGACGTGCCGCGCGCACCGATATGGCCCAGCACCCTGGAATCCTTTCGCGCCAGGTGTTTCGCCCCCAGGGCGGTGATCGCGCCTGTGCGCATATCGGTGATGTCCGAGGCGTCGATGATGGCGATGGGTGCGCCGTTCTTCGGATTGAACAGATTGAGGACCGCCAGCTCGGACGGCAGGCCGATTTCATAGTTGCGGTAGAAGTCGCCCACCACCTTCACGCCCGCCAGGCCCAGTGGGCGGATGTAGCCACGCAGCACATTGAAGTGGCCCGGGTAATCCTTTTCCGGCACCAGGTGCATGCGCGGCTCGATCGTGGTCTGCTGGTTGCCTTGCGCATGCAGCGCCTGCTCCACCGCGGCAATGATTTCCGCGTCGGTCAAGGCCAGCGCCTGAACGTCGGGATGGTTCAGGTAGGTCAGGTAGATTTCGGATGTATCGTCAGACATGGTTCAGGCTCCCCGCATCGGTAGGTTCAGGTGGTTGTCTTTGGCGCTTTGCCTTGCGATGTTATAGCCGGCATCGGCATGTTGCGCCGCAACCAGCCGTTGGCTGCTGCAGATCTGGCTGAGCTCAGGAGAATTCTGCTGGAAAGCGGTGCCGGAAGTGCCGATGACGTGAATCGGGCCAGGGACGAGGCACACGGGCTCGGCCTGTTCGTGCGGTCGCTGGTTGGATGGGGCCGTAAGGCCGCGACACAGGCGCTGAGCGGCTCTGAAAACAGGCAAAAATAAGCTGTCTGTTAGCTAAATCAGACTGCAGCCCATATGGACAGAGCGCATGCAGCTATTGAATTGATAGCGAATCCCTGGCGGGAAGAAGGCGCTGGTACCACCAACAGGAATCGAACCTGTATCTAGCGCTTAGGAGGCACTCGTTCTATCCATTGAACTATGGCGGCGCTTCTTGCGAGAAGAACAACAGGGATTGTATGCGCTGGCCGGGCCGGTGCCGGCTCAGTCGTAGGGCACGGTAAAAATCAGGTCCACCGCGCTTTGCTGGCCTGTCTGCGCGCGCAGGGTAAAGCGTCGCGACAGGTCATAAAAAACATACAAGGTGCCCAGCGCCCCTGAAACGCTGCGCTCATAGGCCGCGTAAAAATTGCGTGAAAAGCGCTTGCCCAATGTCACGGCGCCTTGGCTGGTGCTGCCATCGGCGTTGCTCGATGCGCCGCGGTACGACAACTCATCGAGCCCCAGCGAGGCGGCCAGGCCGCCCGACATGCCGCCGCTCTTGCTGCCCAGCAGCGCCAGCGCGGCCTGCTGCAGCAGGGCCGCTTCGGCGCCACCCGTTGCCGACGGCCGGCCAACCACCAGCCATGAGAGTTTTTCGGCATCGGGCAGCTCGGGCTGGGCGTAAAGGCGCACCCGCGGCAGCAGGGCGGTGCCGGTGATTTGCACGCCCACGCGCTGCGTGAGGTTGGGTCGAATCGCCAGGATGTCCAGCGCCGGGTTGTCGATGGGTCCGGTGAAGCGCAGCACGCCCTGCTCGACATCCAGGCGCTGGCCGTAGGCACGGTATTGGCCACCGTCCGTGTTGACGATGCCGACCAGCCGTGCCGCCCGCAGCGACTCGCCGGTGAGGGCCAGGGTGCCGCGAACCCGGGTGTCTATGCCCTTGCCCTGAACCCGGAAATCACGGCCCAGATCCAGCTGCACCGCCAGTTTGAGGAGGCGGTTTTCTTTTTCGCCGGCAGGGGCGGCCGCACTGGTTTCGGCCGGGGCCTTCTGGCCGGCAGCGGCGCCACGGGCCGTGCGCACCAGCACATCCTCGCCCAGCTGGGGTGTGCCTTCGTCGGGCAGGATGATGCGTGCCTGGTCCACCACCAGCTTGCCATTGAGCTCGGTTTGCTCTCCCTTCAGGCTGGCCTGCACCTCGCCCGAGACGGTCAGCTGCCGGTCGGTGCGTATGCTGGCGCGCAGCCGTTCCAGTTTGGCGCCCAGTTGTACCTGCGCGCTGCCGTCGATCCAGCCGGCTTCGCCCTGGGCGGTGAGCGTGCCGCCCGTGCCCTTGTCGCCCGCGCCTTGCAAGGTGAATTCGTTGATGCGCAGGCGCGTGCCGTCCAGCCGCGCCCGCAGACGGCCCTTGCCGAACTCGATGCCGTCGACGACCGAGCGCAGGGCCAGGTCGTTGGCCTGCAGCTCGCCCGCCAGTTGGGGCGCCGCCCGCGTGCCGCTGATGGCCACATCGGCCCCCAGCGAGCCGCGCAGCCGCCAACCGGGTGGCGCCAGCACCGACCAGACGCCAATGCGCGGCAGCTGGGCGCGCAGCTGGCCATTGAGCGGCGCATCCGCGGGCCAGAGCCAACCCCCCACGCCAGTGCCTGCAGGCGCGCGCGCCAGGCGGGTCTTCAGCTGGCCGTCGACCGTGCCCGCGCGTTCGCTGTCCCAGCGCAAGGCCAGCGTCAGGGCATCGCCTTCGCTGAGCAGCGAGATGCGCGCCTGCTTCACGCCGGCCGCCACGCGTGCCGCTGTGCCTTGCGCGGTTTCGGCCTGGAGCGTAATGTCGCCGCTGCGGCGCGCCAGGCTGGCCTTCAGGCGCGCGGTGTCGCCGAGCATGGCGTCCCATTCGCCATCAAACAGCAGATTGCCCGCCAGACCCGCATCCGCCATTTGCGGGCCGGCCAGCAGTTCGAGCCAGGCCATGGGCAGGCCGCTGAGCCTGCCGGCGGTGATGAGTTCACCGGGACGCCAGCGCGCGGGCTGCCAGGCGAGCGTGGCCTGCGTGGCTGCCGCTGAAGACGCGGCGGGCGCACTCAGCAGGGCCTCGCCGGCACCGCTTTCGAAGGCGCCGCCGGCGCGTGTCGGCGTCCACTTGAGCGGCACCGCGCCGCGCAGGGCAAGCCGCCATGCGCCCTTGCCCAGTGCGGGATCTTCCACCGTCACGTTCAACTGCTTGAGCAGGCCTTGCCAGGCCGATTCGCTCAGCGCCGCGTTGCGCGCGCTGCCGGCACGGCCTGCATCGGCGGCCAGTTGCAGGGCGTAACGTCGTTGATCCGCCTCCAGCCGGCCCTGCAGGCCGAGCTGCGCCTGGCTCAGGCGACCGGAGAGCAGGGCTTGCACGGCACGCAACTTGAGCACAGTGGCGCTTGAGTTTGTCGGGGTCGTGGCGGGGGCCGTGGCGCCGGGCTTTGTCATGCGCCAGTCAAGCGAAGGACTGTCCAGCCTTGCCTGCAGCGACGGGTCGTGCCAGCCGCCTTGCCAGCTGGCCTGCAGCTCGGCGCTGCCGCTGGCGGAAGCCGTCTGAACGGCGGCGGGCAGGCCAGGCAGTTTTTGCAGCCAGCGCAAGGCCTGCGCCGCATCCCGGCCGTGCAGGCTCAGCTCACCCGCGCCGCTGGTTTGCCGCAGCTCTCCCTGCAGCTTCGCGTCCAGTCCGGGGGCGGTCAAGGACAGCTTGCCTTTGCCGCCCTGGGCGGCGGGCTGGGCCTCCAGCTGGCCGCTCAGCTCGGCCTCATCGGTGCGCACCCGCAGGGCTGACAGCAGCAGCGTGCCGCCCGCCTGCCGGTCGTTCCAGCTGCCGGTGGCGCTGGCATCGCGCAGCTGCAGCAGGCGCAACCCTGCCGGGGCCTGTTTGCCGGCATGGCCGGTGGCCTGCACATGGGCATCAAAGCCCAGCGCCGCGCCCTGGCCGCGCACGGTGGCGCTGCCGTTCAGGGGCAGGGCGGCGAACTGGCTGTGCAGCGCCGCTGGATTCACGCCTTGCAGCGTGGCCTGCAACTGCCAGGCTTGCGGCTGTGCGCTGGCGCCGCGCCATTCGCCGCTGGCCTGCAGCTCACCGCCGCCCAGTTGCGCCTTGAGTGTGCGCACCACGGCGACGCCATCGCGCCATTCGCCATCGGCTTGCAGACGCTGCAGCGGCAGCCGTTGCTGGTCCCAGGGGCCGGGCA
>CAZWDK010000020.1:17346-22642 GCA_964633095.1 uncultured Polaromonas sp.
CAGCGGCAGCCGTTGCTGGTCCCAGGGGCCGGGCAGCTGATTGGCCAGCTGCAGCAACCAGGCCTTGTCGGCCGGGCGCACGCTGGCGTCTCCGGTCAGCTGCGTCTGCGGCGCGCCCGGCCACAGTGCGGCAAGGTCCAGGTCGCGAAAATTCGCATCGGCTTGCGGCAGCGGCTGGGCCGCCCAGGGGGTGACCCGTGCGCTGGCGCTGGCCTGGGGTTGGGCCTGTAGGTTTTTGCTGTCCGTCTTGGGTGGGGCCGTCATTTGCAGGGCGGCGTTCAGCTGCAGCTCGGTCAAGGGCCCGTGTGCCGTGGCGCGAAAGGCGAGTGGAACGGCTGTTTGGCTATTGGGCAGAGCGGCCGTCAAGGTCCCCGTCAGGCTGGCCTCCAGCATCAGCGGCGCGCGCGATGACAGGACGGCGCGCCCGCCGTAGTGCCCGCTGGCCACATCCGCGCCGGCCAGGTCCAGCTGATGCTGCAAGCCATTGAATTCATAGCGACCCGAAATGCCGGATGCCTCCAACACCGCTGGCCCGCTCAGGCGCAGCTGGCCGACCGAAAATGCCTCCAGCGTCACCTTCAGCGGAAGGCCCAGCGCGTGGGGGGGCGTGGCCGGGGTGGCAGACGCCGCACGCTGGTCGTCCAGCTGCAGGCTGGCAACGGCCAGGCGGTCCAGCTTGAGCCTGCCCTGCAGCAGCGACCAGGGCTGCCAGGCCAGGCCGACACCTCTCGCCTGCACGCGCAAGCCATCCTGTTGCCATAGCAATTGCTCAACATGCCCGCCCGAACGCAGAGAGCCGGTGGCGCGCTCGGCGCTTAGCGGCTGTGCTTGCGCCAGCCAGCGCAGCGCCGTGGCCAGCGAGCCCTCGGTGCCCGCCCACCACCACAGCGCGCTCAGGGCGAGCAGGGTCAACGCAAGCAGGCTGCCCGCAGCCAGCACTGCGGCTTTCAGCCAGCGCCGCGCCGGCCTGGCGGGCGGCCCGGCCGGGTGATCGTCGGGGCGGTTCAATGGGGCCATCAGAAAACAAAACCCACGCTCATGTGCAAGCGCACTTGCCTGACCTTGAGGCCGTAGGCCAGGTCAAGCTGCAAGGGGCCTATCGGGCTTCTCCAGCGGACACCGGTCCCCACGCCGACCGAGGGGCGCAGCTCCTGCGGCTTGTCGGCCACGGCACCGGCGTCCAGGAACACGGTGTTTTCCCACTCGCTGGGCAGGCCGTCACGCAGCATGGGTCGCTGCCACTCGATGCTGCCGACGGCCAGGTAACGGCCGGGGCCGGTCACACCATTGGCCAGCTTGATGCCGATGTCGCGCAGGCCGTAGCCGCGCACGCTGCTGTCGCCGCCGGTGCGAAACAGCTGGGTGCTCGGGATGCGGGCCGTGTCTTTGGCCAGCACGGCGCCGGCTTCCGCACGCAGGGCGATGCGCCCGCGTTCCAGTGACTTGATGCCCAGCCAGCGGCCCACCGTGCGGGCATAGGGCTGGCGGTTGTCACCCAGCGTGGTGCCGCCGCCGATCTCGAGGCCGAGGCCATAACCTTTGCCGGGGAAGGGCAGGCTGTCGAAGTAGCGGCCGGTCCAGACATAGTTGGCACTCAGGGCCGAACCATCGCCCGCGTCGGCCGCCGTATTGCCCGGCACGCCACTGCCATGCACGCGCGCCCGGTCGTATTGCAGGTAAATATTGCGGTCTATGCGTTCACCCGCCTGGGTTCGGCCAAAGCGCAGGCGCTGGGCCTGGGTGATCAACTCGTTGTCGTCCAGGCGTTCCGTGCGGCCCAGCGCGACCCAGCGCCAATTCGACTCGTCGGGTATCGAGGTCCACTCGGTTTGGGCAAACGGCGACTTTTTCTCCAGCTGGAATTTGGTCACCGCACGCCAGCCTATGCCCGGAACCCGCAGATGGGTGTGTTCCACGGAGGCGCGCGGTCCGCTGTCGGTGGTCAGGCCCACGCCGAGAACGACTTTTTGCAGCTTGGCTTCCCGTACCTGCACCTGCACCGGTGCGGCCAGCGGATCGCTGTCAGGGTCGATAAACACCGTGGCCGAATCAAAGTAACCGCTGGAGGCCAGCCGCTGCTGGGCTTCCAGCAACTGGTTCTGGTCGTACACGGCGCCCGCATTCAAGCGGGCCAGCCGCGGCACCAGCACCGGGTCGTAGCGCTCCACGCCGCTGACCTGCATGGCGCCCAGGCGAAAGAGCGGCCCCGAATCGAGTTTGAGTGCCAGGCTGGCCGTGTGCGACGGTGCATCCACGTCGGCCAGGCTTTCAGCCAGTTGGCCGGCGGGGTAGCGGCGCGCCACCAGTGCGCGCAGGGCCTGGGTTTTGGCGCCGTCCCAGGCATCCTGCGTGAAACGCCTGCCCGTGGGCAGTCGCCAGTCGCGCTGGATGTCGGCGCGCTGCGCCATCGCATCGGGATCGGGCGATTCGGCAATATCACCCGCAAAGTTGATGGCGACCGGGCCGACCAGGGTGGCCTCACCCGGGTCAACGCTGACCACGATGGTCGGGCGCTGGTTGGGATCGCCCTCGCGCGTGATGCGGATGTCGGGGCTGAAGTAACCCAGCGTGCCGACGAGGTTGCGCACATTGCGCTCGCCCAGCACGATCAGGCGGGCCAGTTCGGCGTCGTCAAGGTCGGTCACCGCGCGGTAGCGCTGCAGTTCGATATGCTTTTCGAGCAGTTCGCGGAGTTCCTTGAATTCCGGCGGGGTGCGCACGGCAATGTCAAAGGCCGTGACCTCAGGCTCGGCGCTGGTGGGGCCGACCGAACCTTGAGGCGTGGGCGCGGGCGCTACGTTTTGAGGCGGTGGCTCGGGCGCCGGTGCGGGTTGCGTGACGCCGGAAGGGGGTGTCGAAACGGTGGTGGGGGAGGGGGCTGCAGGCTGTGTGGGCGCGACGGTTTGCGCCCTGGCCGCAGGCAGAAAGAAAATCGCGCACAGGGCCAAAAACAGCATGCTGGCGCGGGCAGGGTGGGCGGCAGCCGGTCCTGCCCCGGTGGCCGTCAGCGCACGGCATGTACGGGTGGGGTGGATCACGGCACCCAGTTTACTTGAGCCCTACTTGGACAGCAGCCGCATGGCCTCTTCAAGGCCCTTGATGGTCAGCGGGTACATGCGCTGGCTCACCAGCTGCTGGATCACGGCAATGCTTTGCCGGTATTGCCAGACGCCCTGCGGTTCCGGGTTGATCCAGGCGAACTTGGGGAAGGCATTGGTCAGCCGCTGCAGCCATTCGGCACCGGCTTCCTGGTTGTTGTATTCCACGCTGCCGCCGGGCTGCAGTATTTCGTAGGGGCTCATGGTGGCGTCGCCGACAAAGATCAGCTTGTAGTCCTTGTTGTACTTGCGGATGATGTCCCAGGTGGCGAACTTTTCGCTGAAGCGGCGGCGGTTGTTCTTCCACATGAAGTCATAGACACAGTTGTGGAAGTAATAAAACTCCAGGTGCTTGAACTCGGCCTTGACGGCCGAGAACATTTCCTCCACCCGGTGAATGTGCTCGTCCATGGTGCCGCCCACGTCCATCAGCAGCAGCACCTTCACGTTGTTGTGGCGCTCGGGCACCATCTTGATGTCCAGCCAGCCGGCGTTGGCGGCGGTGGAACGGATGGTGTCATCCAGGTCCAGCTCTTCCACATTGCCCTGGCGCGCAAACTTGCGCAGGCGGCGCAGCGCGACCTTGATGTTGCGCGTGCCGAGTTCCTGCGTGTCGTCGTAATCCTTGTAGGCGCGCTGGTCCCAGACTTTCACGGCGCTCCTGTTGCGGCTTTTTTCCTGGCCTATGCGTATGCCCTGCGGGTTGTAGCCATTGGCGCCAAAGGGCGAGGTGCCGCCGGTGCCTATCCATTTGCTGCCGCCTTCGTGGCGCTCTTTTTGCTCTTCAAAGCGCTTCTTCAGCGTTTCCATGAGCTCGTCCCAGCCCATTTTTTCGATCTTCGCCTTGTCTTCGGGGCTGAGCTCCAGCTCCAGGTTTTTGCGCAGCCACTCCAGCGGAATGTCCTTGGTGAAGTCGGCAATCATCTCCACACCCTTGAAGTAGGCCGCAAAGGCGCGGTCGAACTTGTCGTAGTGTTTCTCGTCTTTCACCAGAATGGTACGGCTCAGGTAGTAGAAGTCGTCAATCTGCCAGGCGCCTTCACCGCTGCCCGATTCCTGTTTTTCGCTGTTCGGGCCAACGACCCCGGCCTGAAGCGCTTCCAGCAGCATCAGGTACTCCTTGACGGTTACCGGCAATTTGGCCGAGCGCAGGGTGTAGAAGAAGTCGATCAGCATGTCATAAATTCCTGTACTCGTCCGAGCATTTGACGTTGCTGCCGAGCGGAGACGCGAAGCTGGAACCCCAGACCACGCGGCGCACTTCATGGGGTGGGTCGAGCGGCACAAAGGTCCTGCCTCCGGTGTTGCTCAATTTGAAGCCAAACATTTCGCACCGATATTGCTCACCACGCGGCATCTTCCAGTTGGTGAACGGCAAGACTCCTTCTTGAACAATATAGGCCAGCCGCGAAACGACAAGCAGTTGCACTCGGCCGTCGGCTGGCATCGCAATGCAGTGTCGATGCACTAAGTCGCCCGCCAAAGGCTGGATCGTCGTAAGGTGGCTGGACGGTTGCGGCGGACCGGAGAAAGCCAGGACCTCATACCCAACCGTTGGATACTTGCCTATGTTCTTGGCCGAGAAGCAGAACTCCGAAGGCGCATTCTCGGCAGGGGAATCCGGGATGATAACCACGCGGGGCAGGGAGGCTAAGTAATCCAGCCGGCCCGCCCACGCAGCCAGCGGCAGGGTTTTCTCAGCGACGATTGCCTGGCGTTCAGTTGCACCCCAAGAAAGCCATGAAAAGTACGCCGCGACAATGGCTACCGCCGCCCCGATCAGCGGCACATCTTTTCGAAGTCTGGCGGCGCAAATGCGTCGCCATTCTGGCCAGCGTTGAACTACGCCAAGACGAATGAAGAGCTGTCGCAAGGATCGAAGCATCATGTGGTCCCTCGACGCGTGTGCATAGACAAAAGATGCTGCAGCTGGGCCTTGACCTCCGGCCATTCGCCGGAGCGCAGGCTGTACATCACGGTGTCGCGAATGGTGCCGTCGCGCCGCAGCGCGTGGCCGCGGATCACGCCGTCCTTCCGGGCTCCCAGCCGTTCAATGGCGCGCTGGCTGGCGAAGTTGAAATTGTCGGTGCGCCAGCCCACCACATGGCAGCCCAGCGTTTCAAACGCATGGGTGAGCATGAGCAGCTTGCAGGTGGTGTTGACATGGGTGCGCTGGCTGCTGGCGGCATACCAGGTGT
>CAZWDK010000021.1:0-22426 GCA_964633095.1 uncultured Polaromonas sp.
ACGCGGTGAGCCAGTCGCTTGCCGCCCGCAGCGCCGACGCTGATGAAAGTGAGTTGGTGCCTGATCGCCCAGGCGGCCATGGCTGTTTTCGCCTTGACCTGGTCACAGGCGTCAATGACGGCAAACTGTTGCCGCTCGATCTCGCCATCCAGTGCCAGCAGATCCGGCCAATTGGCCGCATCCACAAACTCTTCGATGCAGTCCACCCGGCACTCGGGATTGATGCGTGCGATGCGCTCCCGCATGGCTTGCACCTTGGCCTGCCCTAGCGTGATGTCGAGCGCATGCACCTGGCGGTTGATGTTGGACTCGGCGACATGGTCCAGATCAATCAGTGTGATGCGGGCTACACCGCTGCGCGCGGCGGCTTCAGCAGCCCAGGAGCCCACGCCGCCCACCCCCACTACCACGATGTGCGCAGCGCGAATGCGCCGGGCACCTGCCGCGCCATACAGCCGCGCAAGGCCCCCGAAACGCCGCTCAAGATCGGCGGGAATCACTTCTACATTGGCTGTCATGCAAAAACCCAGGCCCTCTGTGTCAAAGCGAACGCTCAAGCCGCCAGATCTGGTACTTCAATCCGGCGACGCTGCCGGCCAGGATGGAAGCCAGGGCAACAAAGCTGGTGGCGCTCAAGGTGGAAATGCCAGACAGGCCCTGCCCCACGGTACAACCCATGGCGCATACCCCGCCCACGCCCATCAATACGGCGCCCACCAGGTGATTGGCCGTATCTTGCGCGTCGCGAAAGCCTTCCCAGCGGAAGTTGCGCGAAACCAGCGAATACAGGGCTGAACCGGCCACCACGCCAAACACCGAGACAATGCCGAGCGTGAGCACCTTGCTCTTGTCGCTAAAAAACATGAGCCAGTCCAGCGTATAGGCAATCGGGGAAACAAAGCTCATGGCCTCTGACCTGCCGGAATTGGTGGCGACAAAGGCTTCCTGCAGGGTTTCGGGATGCTCGGCCACATACCCCAGGCTGGCGCTGACCCACCACATGCCGGCCACCACGGCGCCTATGCCCAGGCCGGCCAGCAGGTTGTCCAGGCGGCGAAAATCAGGACCGGACAAGGCCCAGGTGATCAGGCCCAAGCCAATCAGCAGGGCCAGACCCAGCCCCGCAACGGCAGGCGTCAGGCCCAACGCGCCGGCGACCCAGTTCGGCAAGGCAGCGTTGCTGGTGAAGTCAAGCGCCACCCGATCCACCGTGGCGACGCGCAGCACTGCGGTAATACCTTTGAGCGTGGCAAAAGCGGCGATACCCATCACGGCAAAAACCACGACGGATTTCAGACTGCCGCCGCCAATGCGCACCAGCGTCTTGCTGCCGCAACCCGAGGACAGCACCATGCCAAAACCAAACATGCCGCCGCCGATCAGCGCAGAAAGCCAGATGAAGCGGTTGGAGGCATACAGCGTTTTGCTGGGATCAATCAGGCCCAACGCCACCATGCCAAAAAAGCCAATCATGGCGACACCGATCGCCATGCCCCACATGCGCATGCGCGTCCAGTCGCCCATGTTGACAATATCACTGACGGCCCCCATGGTGCAAAAATGGGTGCGCTGCGCAATGGCCCCAAAAATCATTGAAAGAATAAAACCAGCCCAGAGAACCTGGTTGGTGAGCATGCTGAGCGTGGTTGAACCGGACATTTCCATTCCCCAATTTTAGGGGGAATGAAAATTCCGAATCCAGCGACAGAATTCAATTACTTGAGCTTGGCGAGTCGCTCTTTGGCCCTGGAGGCTGCATCGGATTGCGGATAGGTTTTGACGAGGTCTTCAAGCGTCTTGCGGGCCGACGTGACGTCCTTGAGTTCCACCTGGCAATTGGCCATTGACAGAAGCGCTTCCGGTGCGCGCAGATGGTCCGGCTCGGCCGCCACCAGCGCCCGGAAATTAGTCTGCGCATCACGGTAGTTGCGCAAGGCATATTGGGCATTGCCCAGCCCGAACAGCGCGGAAGGCTTGTAGCCGCTTTGCGGGTAGCGCCTCATGAAGGACACAAAACCAGCTTGCGCCTCAGCGAAATCGCCTTTGCGCAGAGCGGCCAGCGCCGCGTCAAACGCCTGCTTCTCGGCTGGCTCGGCGACAAACTCCTTGCCGTCCACCGTGACTTTGGCCGACTCAAGCTTTCGCAACCCCTCATCAACGTCCTGCCTCACATCTTTCAGGCTGCGCTGCATTTCGGCCAAGTCATGTGTCAGCCTCTCGTTTTGTCCGCGCATGGTCGCCACTTCGTTTCGCAGCGCCTCAATCTGGTTGGACAGATCGAGCATGCTGCGACGCGACTGGGCATTGTCGTCATTGATTTTTTTCAGCTCATCCGTCGTGCGCTGCTGGGACGCATCCATCTTTTGCCGCAAATCGATGCTGCTCGCGGTCGAGATGCCGCTTGAGATTCCAGACAGGCCCTGCTCTACGGTACAGCCCATGGCGCACGCCACGCCCAAGCCCATCCATACGCCCCCCACCCGGCGAAAGTCTGTGCCAGACAAAGCCCATACGATCAAGCCCAAGCCAATCAGCAGGGCCAAGCCCGGTCCAGCAACACCTGGCGTCAGGCCGAGCGCGCTGAGCGTGGATGAAACGGAGAGTTCCATTCCCCAATTTTAGGGGGAATGGAAACTCCGAATCCAGCGACAGAATCCAGTTACTTGAGCTTGGCGAGGCGTTCCTTGGCCACGGAGGCCGCCTCGGATTGCGGATAGGTTTTGGCCAGCTCATCCAGCGTCCTGCGGGCCGATTTGACGTCCTTGAGTTCCACCTGGCAATTGGCCATCGACAGCAATGCTTCCGGTGCGCGCAGATGGTTCGGCTCGGCCGTCACCAGCGCCCGGAAATTGGCCACTGCGTCCCGGTAGTTGCGCAAGGCATATTGGGCATTGCCCAGCCAGAACAATGCGGAAGGCTTGTAGCCGCTTTGCGGGTAACGCTTCATGAACGCCACAAACCCTGTTTGCGCCCCGGCAAAATCGCCTTTGCGGAGGATGGCCAGCGCCGCGTCAAACTCCTGCTTTTCAGCCGGTTCAGCGACAAACTCCTTGCCATCCACCGTGACTTTGGCTGGCTCAAACTTTCGCAAGCGCTCATCAACGCCCTGCGTCATATCTTTTTGGCTACGCTGCATCTCGGCCACATCACGAGCCAGTCTCTCGTTCTGTCCGCGCACGGAGGCCAGCTCGCTGCGCAGCGCCTCAATCTGATTGGACAGATCGAGCATGCTGCGGCGCAACTGGGCATTGTCGTCATTGATTTTTTTCAGCTCATCCGCCGTGCGCTGATGGGACGCATCCACCTTTTGCCGCAGATCGAGTATGGCTCTGCGGGCTTCGTCGTCATCCAGCAAACCGGCGTTTGCATGGAAGGCCAGCAGGCAGGCCGTCACCGCTGCAGCGGTTCTGAACATTTTCACGACTCGAATCCTGGCTTAGCGGTAGTTGATCTCGGCACGACGATTTTTGGCCATCGAGGCTTCATCCGAGCCGAAGGCAACGGGTTTTTCCTTGCCAAAACTCACGGCCTCGACCTGGGCATCTGCGACGCCCAACAAGCCCAGAGCCCGGCGCACCGCTTCAGCGCGTCTTTGTCCCAATGCCAGGTTGTATTCCCGGCCGCCGCGCTCGTCGGTATGGCCCTCGATCGCCATTTTGCGTGCCTTGTTGGCCGACAAATACTTGGCATGTGCCTCGATGGTGCCCTGGAATTCAGGCTTGATCACATAGCTGTCGAAATCAAAATAAATAACTTTGGCCGTATTGGCGGGGCCTGCGCCCGATGCGTCCGTACCCGCAATTTGCACAGGGGCCACACCCCTGCCTGCCGCACCAGCCGCATCATCGGCCGGCTTCGCACTGGCTGTCCTGTCTTCCACGGGCACATTGTCAAGTTTGACATTGGAGCCGCAGGCGACCAGCGTGGCCGCAAGCGCAAGAGAAGAGACGATGGAAAAAAGGACACGTTTCAGCTTCATGAAATACCTCTACAAAAACAAAAAAATAACAAATTCGAAAATAGTGTTCAGCGCTGGAAAGGGCCCCAAGCCGGTTCCCGGATATCACCGCCGGCTCCCGATAATTTCGCCTTGATCTTGCCATCCAGTGTCGTGGTCATCAGTGCTTCCCGGCCTTGCTGCTGGGTGGCATACACGATCAAACGGCTATTGGGTGCAAAACTCGGGCGTTCGTCGGCCGTGGTGTCAGTGATGGGAGTGGCTGCACCGCCCGCAAGTTCCATGACATACAACTTGAAGGCCCCCCCAACTCTTGAAACATAAGCCAGCCAACGTCCATCAGGGCTGACGGCCGGGGATATGTTGTAACTGCCCGTAAACGTGACGCGTTCAGGGCTGCCGCCAGTGGGGCTCATGCGGTAAATCTGCGGGGCGCCACCGCGGTCGCTCACAAAATAAATGAACCTGCCATCGGGCGAATAGGCTGGCTCGGTATCGATGCTCGACGATTGCGTCAGCCTCCTGGGCTCACCGCCAGTCAGGCCTATGGCGTAAATTTGCGAGCCGCCCTCGCGGCTCAGGGTAGCGACCAGTTGCTTGCCGTCCGAGGACCATGCGGGAGCGCTGTTGGACCCCCTGAAATTAGCCAGCAAACGCCGCTTTCCAGTAGCGACATCATGCGAATAAATCACTGGCTTGCGGGACTCGAAAGAGACATAAGCCAACTGCGAACCATCGGGCGACCATGAGGGAGAAATAATGGGCTCCGGACTTGTCAAGGCAGACTGGGCACCTTCCCCGTCGGAATCAGCCACCCACAGGTTGTAGCGCTGGGCTGCCTTGGTCACATAGGCAATCCGCGTTGAAAAAATGCCTTTTTCGCCAGTCAGTTTTTCATACACATAGTCGGCAACACGGTGCGCCGACAAGCGTAAATCGGCCTGCCGCACGGTATAGCTCTGGCCGCCCAGATCCTGCCCCCGCACAATGTCCCACAGGCGAAGCCGCACATCAAATCGGCCATCGGCAAGGGCCGAAACACTTCCCGTCACCATCGCATCGGCACCCTTTTGCCGCCAGGCCGCCAGGTCCGGCCGCGTGTTCTCGTCGGCCACGATGCCGGCAGCATCAACCGGGCGAAACATGCCGCTGCGCTCAAGATCGGCCTTGACAATGCTGCCAATCTTTTGCGGCGCCTGCGCTTCCCCGCGAAAAGGCGCTATGGCGATGGGCAGTTGGGTCAAGCCCACGCCGGATACTTCGACACGGAACTGCGCAAATGCCGGGGATACGCCTGCCGCAAGCAGGCTGACCACCGCACGACGGCTCAGAAATGGTGTGATGCTCATAGATGTTTTGATCAATACAGTTGCTTTATTTTGACAGGCGCTGCGGAGTCGATTTCGCCAAGCCCTGTTTCCGCCCGCACCAAATTCGTTTTCATGCGTTGCAAGACCCTGTTTTTGTTGCCGGATTCCTGGTCGCGCTTGTTTTCGTGATGCCAAAGGTGAAACACCTCCGTCGCCATGAATCCATTTTTCCGGAGAACACCGAGGTGAGTGAGCCGTAGAACAAGGTCTGCATCTTCATGACCCCAGCCCTGAAACGTCTCGTCAAACCCATTGACACCTGCAAAATCACGCTGCCAGACAGCGAAGTTGCAACTTCGAATGCCATGCCACTGGAAGCCTTTTTTTACCCTGAGTAAACGCCAGGGCCAGATGAGCAGGTGCAAAAGCTTGTTGCTGTCGCCCCGCAGGCGGGCCAAGCACCAGAAAGATGCCGGGCGACTGGGTAGATCAATTGCGCCATTGAGCACCTGGCCTGTGAGATTTTCGCTCAGCAAGACCCTGCTGCCGTTAACAAAACAGCCGGACTCGGCAAGGCGTGTGTGCTGCGCCACAAAGGATTTGTTCGGAACGCAATCGCCATCAAGAAAGACCAGATAGTCACCTGTTGCATGGCTGGCCGCCAGATTGCGAGCCTGCGCGGCGGTAAAACCGACATCCGGGTGCCAGACATGGCGCACCGGGCATTTGAATACCGGGCAGCGCTCATACAGCATCTCGACCTGATCGGGCCGCGAGCCATCATCCGCGATCAGCACCTCATGCAGCGTGTCGCATTGCGCGGCCAAGGAGCGCAACACCGCCAGCAAGGCGTCGGTCCGGTTGTAAGTCAGGACAATAAAGCTGATCTTCATTGTGCAGGCGGCACTCCACAGCCTTCCCGCTGCAGCAACCATAGCTTCAAATAGCGGTAGTAGGTCCCCTCGGCATTGGAAATGGCCAGCACCAGCCCCATCCGGCCATCCAGAAAGCCAAGCCGCAAGAAATAAGTCCGTATGAAAGCCCAGAGCCCGTGGCCCAGCGCCTTGCGCAACGATGCGGTCTTGCCTTTGTTCAGCAGGCTTTGAGCGCCCGCCGTTGAATAGCGATTGGCCTTGTCGAGGACCGCCTCAAGGTTTTTGAAACTTTCGTGCAGCAAGGGCGAATGCAGTTGACCGACCTCGCTTGAGGTCACGATTTTTTCGTGCACCAGATCGTCTGAAAATTGCGCCACCTGGCGGCGAAACAGGCGCGTCACGCGGTCAGGGTACCAGCCCGAATGCCGCATGTACTGCCCGCAATAACTTGACAGCCGGGGAAAAGCGTAAACATCGAGCGCCGGAGCCTGCAGCGCGGCCAGTATTTCAGCCTGCAATTGCGGTGTCACCCGTTCATCGGCATCGAGCGAAAGCACCCAGTCAGACTTGGCCAATGCCAGCGCCCGATTTTTCTGGATGCCAAAGCCTCGCCAGTCAGGGCTGATGCTGACCTCAGCGCCCATGGAGCGGGCTATCTGGACGGTAGCATCCGTGCTGCCTGAATCCAGCACCACGATTTGATCTGCGAACAGTACCGAGCGCAGGCAGGCTTCAATGTTATGAGCCTCATTTTTGGTGATTACCGTAACGGACAAGCTTGCCAACGAATACCTTTTCAACTGATGGAGGGCAGGCTATACCCCTAAACACCCCTAAACACCCCTAAAAACGCCTGACTTGAAGCCTTCGCAGCATAGCAGAGAGCCTCCTGGATTTGCCCCCTGGCCAGAAAATAGAATCACCGATAATGCGGGCTGTTCATCAGACGACCCCTGCGACTATTTTGCTAAAAAAGACGATCAATTTTCGCCTCGCCGTCATCTGCATGGCCGCAGCTTCCGTGGGATTGTCAATGGTGATCATCAGCATCGCCAAACTCTTGCTGCTGATTTGCGGGCTGGCCACTTTGCTTTTTGCACAACGCGTCCGCGCAACTGACACGCCACTGGCTGGAGCGCTCACCCCCACTGCCGTGCTGCTTGCCTTTTTTTCCCTTGCCATCAGCCTGCTTTGGACGGTTGCGCCGCAGGCCGATGCCCTGGGCTCCGTGGCCAAGTACGGAAAACTGCTCGTCATCGCTTTGCTGCTGCTGCTCATCCGCGACCGACGCGAAGCCAACTATGCGCTGGGCGCGTTTGTTTCGGCGCAACTATTTCTTGTGGCCAGTTCATGGATGCTGTTTTTTCACTTGCCTGTTCCCTGGGCAACATCGAACATGGCATTGACAGAAAACGCAGTCTTCTCAAGTTACCTTGACCAAGGCATCATGGGCGCGGTGCTGGCCGCCATTTGCTGGAATTTGCGCAGCCTGGCTCCGGGGCGGTTTGGCAAGCCTCTCGCCGTGTTGCTGGCGTTCGCCTTCTTGTGCAACGTTTTTTTTGTACTGAGCGGGCGTAGCGGTCACGTCGTTGCCATTGCATTGCTGTCGCTTGCAATCATGTGGGAACTCCCGAAGAGATACCGCGCGCTGGTTCTTCTGCTGCCTTTTTTACTGGCTTTGGTCTTGTTTTTCAGCTCGACCAAGGTACGTGAACGACTGACTCTGATCAAAACCGAGGTGCAAACGTATTCAGCCCAAACGGAGCCCACCACGTCATCGGGCATACGGCTGAACTTCTGGCGCAGGGCGATACAGATCATGGCCCAGCATCCGCTGGCAGGGGCAGGCGTTGGCAGCTGGAGCACCGAATACAACCGGCTTCAACGCGCGCAAAATCCGGCGCATATAGACATAGCGGGCAATGGCAACCCCCATCAGGAATACCTGCTGTGGGGCGTTCAGTTGGGCATTCCCGGCCTCATTCTTATTTGCGGCCTGATGCTTTCAGCGCTGCGTGACACCCTGCGCATGGAAAAACCCTATGCGCAAGCCGCGCAATCTGCACTGCTGGCATTTGCCGTTGCCTGCCTGTTCAATGCGTCCCTTTATGACGCCCTGATTGGTGATTTTTTCTGCGTCTTGATAGGCTTGCTGCTGGCGCTAGGCCTGTGCAAAACGCCCAACCCAGTCATTGCCGTACCTCACAACAAGCCAACAACGTGACGCAAGCCGCAGAAAAAACCACCGCCAGCCCGGCGGTAAACCCCAGCATATTGCGTAGGATTGCGCGGGTCTGGCCCTATTTCAGCGGCTCTCGGGCGGGATGGACGCTGGCGATTGGCGCGACCGTCGCCGCTTCGGCCACCGAGCCTTTTGTCCCGGCCCTGCTTAAACCGCTGCTGGACCGCGGCTTCCAGCGGGATTCATTCAACCTCTGGCTGGTGCCGTTGACCCTGATGCTGCTATTCACCGTGCGTGGAGCATCCGGATTTTTGGCGCAGTTTGCCCTGGCCAAGGTCACCAACGATGGTTTGCTGCGGCTGCGCCAAGCGATGTTTGGCAAGCTCTTGAGCGCCCGTCTAAGCCTGTTTGCCGACCAGAGCTCCAGCGCCATTGCCAATACCGTGGTTTACGAGGTGTTCAACGGCTCTTCCATGTTGATCAATGCCATCATGAAGCTGACACGGGATGTGTTGACGCTGTTGGCGCTGATTGGTTATCTGGTTTACCTGAACTGGAAGTTGACGCTTGTTGTGGCCTTGCTGTTTCCGGCCGTCGCCTATGTCATTCAAAACCTGTCCCGGCGGCTTTACCGGCTGACCAAGGAAAGCCAGACCGCCACGGACGATCTGGCTTATGTGGTGGAAGAAAATGTCATGGCACATCGCGATGTCCGACTGCATGGCGCCCAAGCCAGCCAAGCCAGCCGCTTCGAGCACCTGAGCAATTCCCTGCGCCGCCTGTCGATGAAGTCAACCGCCGCCTATGCGGGCATGAGTGCGATCACGCAGGTGCTGGCAGCGATGGCGCTTTCCGCGGTGATATCCATCGCGCTGCTGCAAAGCGCAGAAAACACCACCACCGTAGGCGGCTTTGTGGCCTTTGTGACGGCCATGCTGTTGCTGATTTCGCCCGTCAAAAGCCTGTCGGATGCGGCAACACCGGTAACGCGCGGACTGGCCGCACTGGAGCGTGGTCTTGACCTCATGGACCTGACCCATGACGAATCCGGTGGCTCTTTTGTGAAAACCAGAGCGCTTGGCGACATCGAATTTTCCAATGTCAGCGTGATCTATAAAACCGATGCCCTTCCCGCGCTCAAGCAGTTCAGCCTCTCCATCAAGGCCGGGGAAACCTTGGCGGTTGTTGGCGCATCAGGCTCCGGCAAAACCACTCTGGTCAACCTGCTGCCCCGATTTGTTGAAATGAGCGCGGGCCATATCTACCTTGATGGTCAGGAACTACGCAGCTGGAACCTGGCATCCCTGCGCTCGCAGTTTGCCTTTGTGAGCCAGCATGTGGTCATGCTCAACAGCAGCATCGCCGTGAATGTGGCGCTGGGTCAAGCCGTCGATCGCGAACGGGTCAAGGAATGCCTGAGGGCAGCCAATCTGGCTGCATTGCTTGCCGATCTTCCCAACGGCCTGGACACCCTGCTCGGCCACAACGCCATGCAGCTGTCCGGTGGCCAGCGCCAGCGGCTTGCGATTGCACGTGCGCTCTACAAGGATGCCCCCATACTTGTTCTGGATGAAGCCACCTCGGCGCTTGATACCGAATCGGAACTGGCCGTACAGGAAGCCGTCAAGCGCCTCACCGCCAACCGCACTTCGCTGGTCATTGCGCATCGCCTATCCACGGTGCAGCATGCAAATCGCATCATCATGATGGATGCCGGCCGGATCATCGAGTCGGGCAGCCATGCCGAGCTGCTCGCCAAAAACGGCGCCTATGCCCATCTTTACCGGCTTGGTTTTCAGTCGGCCTAACTTGACGACGCCGGGTACGCAAATTTTTCGTCAAATTTAATACCTCAAGGTTTATTCGGATGAGTGTTTCAATCAGTGGCTTCACCTTCATACGCAACGGCGTAGACCTCGCCTTTCCCTTTGAGGCCTCCATCCGCTCCCTGCTGCCCCTGGTCGATGAGTTTGTGGTGGCGGTCGGCAAGGGCTCCGATGACACGCTTGCGCGCGTGCGAGCCATTGCAGACCCCAAGATAAGAATCATTGAAACCCTGTGGAACGAGCGCATGGCTGATCGCGGCTTTGTCTACGCGCAGCAAAAAATGATTGCCCAGTACTCCTGCACCGGCGACTGGGCCTTTTACCTGGAAGGCGATGAAGTCGTGCACGAGGGCGAGCTGGCCGCCATACGCGCCAGTGTCGAACGCCATCATGGCAATCCGGCCGTGGAGGCCCTGGTCTTTGACTATCACCATTTTTATGGCTCGCCCGACTGGATTTCCATCAGCCCGGGCTGGTACCGCCGCGAATGCCGCTTGATCCGCAACACCATCCGCAGCTACGCACCCGATGGCCAGTACTGGCTGGTCACCACCCAACACAAACGCGGCCGCAACCCGCATGCCGCACTGGCCAATGCCCATATCTACCACTACGGCTGGATACGCCGCAATGAAGAGATGCAGAAAAAAATGGATCAGGTGAGCAAGTACTGGGCAACGCCGGCCGCGCAAATCACCTACAGCCAGTTCGATCGCCGTGCCCTGGCGCCCTTTGAGGGCACGCACCCGCAGGCGGTGCAGGAATGGCTGGCCACCGAGGCCGAGCAGGTCTTAAACATCGACCCCGGCTACAGGCCCACACCCAAAGAAAACAAGTACCACTTCATGCGGCAAATTGAAACGCTGACGGGCCTGGATTTCAGCCGCAAGCATTTCAAGCTGGTGGCCTGACCACGCCGCCTGTCATTGCACTACGCAGTTTTTTCTGGCCGCGAGTACTGAAAAATACAAGGACTGCTGCCTCAGCGCAATTTCGCGCCACTGGTATTGCGAGGCAAATTCTTGGGCGCCTTGCGCCAGCTGCTCTTGCAACGTCTGCTGGCCGAGCACCCGCGCAAGAAGTTGGGCCAGATTGTTCGCATCTCTGGGGTCGTCAAGAATCATGGCGTTGACGGCGTGCCGCAGCAGCCCGGAAATGCCGCAGTACGCAGGCCCGCTGACCACTACCGGTAAGCCATGCGCCATGGCTTCCAGCACCACCATGGCAAAGGTGTCTTCCAGCGTCGGGTGCACCAGGCAGTCGGCAGCCTCATAGGCCGGGCCAACCTCTTTCAGCGAGCCCAGAAAAAAGACGCGCCCCCCGATTTCCAAAGCCTGGGCCTGCTCGCGAAAGGCAGGAATATGCGCCGCATTCCCCACCACCGCCAGCACCACATCTGCCGGCAATTGGGCCAGCGCCTCCAGCAGGGTTGGAAGGCCTTTTTTTCGGTAATCGTTGCCCACAAACAGCAGGCAGCGCGCCTCGACCGGCAAGCCCAACAGCCCTCTCGCCGCCCGCTTCAGCGCAGGGGTAACCGGCTCTGCAGGCATGCTGATTCCCGGGGTGACGACCGAGACCATCGCGCTACAGGCAGGGTAACTGGCGGCCATGATGGCCTTCAGGCTGTCGGAGGTCACCACGACCTGCCGGCCCGGACGTGCGGCATAGCGCAAGCGCTCCAGACCCAGGTAGGTCAGCAGACGCGGGCTGGTCACGACCTTGAGCCACCGCAACAGGCGCCGCCAGCCTGTGCGCCCTTGGAACAGGTTGTATTTGACCGGCAGGACGTGAACCGTTTGAACCTCGCCATGCCAGGTGTTTTCATGGGAATGCACCACATCAAAGCCGCGCCGTGTCGCCCACCAGGTGGCGCTGGCAAACCACAGCTGGTTGACCCAGCGCGGTTTGCGCAGCGGCGCTGAAACCCGGTGGTAAATCACACCCGGCCAGTTGTGGTCTATTTCCTGGGCGAACACATGGATCTCGTGTGCGGCAGAAAGCTGCTCCACCAGCTCGATCGAATAGCGTTCTGCGCCGCCACCAGCCGATGAAAAAGTCCGATTGAAAACTGCAATGCGCAGCTTGCGGCTGGCGGTCCCTGAATGCCCTGCCTGGCTTGAAAAAGACTCACTCATTTTTTACGGCGGTCTTCGTAACGGGTCGCGATTTTGAGCCAGAACACCGGCAAACTCGTCGAGCGAAGCACGGGCACCCGCGGCAATTGCAGCAAATCAGTCTGCGCGTGACAGCGGCTGCGCTGGGTGGTGGTGGCGGTCGCAAAGCCCAGCTCACGGGCCATGGCCACATGTTTGTTCTCATAGTTGCCGTAGGGGTAGCAAAAATGAGCCACAGAGTGACCAGTGACCGATTCCAGTCCGGTTTTTCCCAGCGCCATTTCGGCGCGGCAGCCCGCATCGTCAGTCGCCAGCAGATTCACGTGCTGCCGGGTATGCGAACCAATCTCCTGCCCTGCCGACACCCATTGGCGAATTTCCGCTTCATTCATCAGCGGTGTCTGCGCAATGCCCTGGCTTTCATCCCACACATTGGTTTTTCCCAGCAATCCGCTAACGGCATAGCAGGTCGAGGTAAACCCCTGTTGCAGCAGTGCAGGCAAAGCGTGTGTGAGGTTGTTCTGGTAGCCGTCATCGAAGGTGATGCCAACCACCTTGCCCTCTCGCTCACCCTTCAGGTAGGGCTGCAAGCCACTCATTGACAGGCCGGTGTAACCCAGTCGCTTGAGCCACGCCATCTGCCGCGCAAAAGCCTCGGGCGCTACATACAAACTGCGAAAAGGACTCCCTTTAGGCGGCGCTTTGGCGATCTGGTGGTAGACCAGAATAGGTATTGGTCTGCGGTTGGCTGTGACCGTTAAAGCCATGCGCTGGAGACTGCTTGCGCTCATAACAACACGATGTCGTATTGCTCCTGCGGCATGGCCGCTTCGGCCTGCAGGGAAATGGGCTTGCCTATAAAGTCGCTCAGGCTGGCCAGATGCTGGCTCTCCTCGTCGAGAAACAGCTCAATCACCTTGGGCGAGGCCACAACCCTGAATTCACGGGGATTGAACTGCCGCGCTTCGCGCAAAATTTCGCGCAGGATGTCGTAGGTCACGCTGCGCGCGGTCTTGACCACGCCTTTTCCCATGCAGGCGCTGCAAGGTTCGCACAATTGGTGGGCCAGCGACTCACGGGTTCGCTTGCGTGTCATTTCCAGCAAACCCAGTGCCGAAAAACCATTGACCGAAGTTTTGATCCGGTCACGCGCCAGTTGCTTCTGGAATTCGGCCAGCACCGCATCACGGTGGTTGTCCTTGATCATGTCAATGAAATCGACAATCACGATGCCGCCCAGATTGCGCAGGCGCAGTTGCCGGGCAATCGCCTGCGAGGCTTCCAGGTTGGTTTTGAAAATGGTGTCGTCGAAATTGCGGGCACCGACAAAGCCACCTGTGTTGACGTCAATCGTCGTCAGGGCTTCGGTCTGGTCAATGATCAGGTATCCACCCGACTTGAGATCAACCCGCCGGCCCAGCGCCCTGGCAATTTCCTCGTCAATGCTGAAGAGGTCGAAAATCGGCCGCTCGCCGCTGTAGTGCTGAAGCTTTTGCACGGTGGCAGGCATGAACTCCAGCGCAAAGCTCTTGAGTTTTTCAAACTGCTCGCGCGAATCGATGCGTATGGTTTGCGTGCCCTCCCCCGCCACATCGCGCAACACGCGCTGCAACAGGTTCAGGTCCTGGTGCAGCACCGATGCGGGCGGCAGGCGCAACGAGGCATCCTTGATGCGCGACCAGGTTTTACGCAGGTAGGCAATATCTTCCACCAGTTCCGGGTCGCTGGCGTCTTCGCCGTTGGTTCGCAGAATGAAACCGCCGCCCAGCTCGCCCGCCAGAAGCTGCACACGTTGGCGCAACTCCTCACGCTGCCGGGGCGGTATTTTTTGCGACACGCCGATGTGGTTGTCCTGCGGCAAGAAAACCAGCAGGCGCCCGGCAATGCTGATTTGTGCCGTGAGCCGTGCCCCCTTGGTGCCAATCGGGTCCTTCAAAACCTGCACCATCAGCGCCTGCCCTTCGAACAGCTGCCTTTCTATGGGCTGGAGCGATGCCATGACGGGCGGCGTCAATGACCCCGCCGCCTGCGGCTCGGCTTCAGCATGACGGCTGTTGATGCTGCTCATCAGGTCGGCGACGTGCAAAAAAGCGGCCCGTTCCAGTCCGATGTCGATGAAGGCCGACTGCATGCCTGGCAGCACCCGCACGACCTTGCCCATGTAAACATTGCCGACCAGGCCACGTTCCAGCGTGCGTTCAACCTGCAGCTCCTGCACCGCGCCATGCTCGACGACGGCAACCCGGGTTTCCTGAGGCGACCAATTAATCAGGATGTCTTGTTGCATTGTTTGCCAGAAAGTGAGTCGCTAAATTTTGAGGCCAGCGGCACGCAGCAGCAAGGCCGTTTCCCGCAACGGGAGTCCCATGATGCCACTGTAACTGCCGCTGATGTGCTTGATGTGCATGGCCACCTTGCCCTGCACGGCATAGGCGCCGGCCTTGCCCATGGGTTCGCCGGAAGCCACATAAGCCCGGATTTGCGCCGCCGTCAGGGCATCAAAGCTGACCCGCGACATGCTCAGCGCATCAAACCGCCGCCGCCCCTGTTGCACCGCCACCGCCGTCAGTACGCGGTGCGTGCTGCCAGCCAGCTCACGCAACATCCGCGCGGCATCTTTCGCATCGTCCGGCTTGCCGTAAATGGTACGCCCGAGTGCCACCGCGGTGTCGGAGCACAGGACAGGCGCCGGCGCCAGTTGCCGGCGCTTCAAACGTGCTGCGGCGGCGTCCAGCTTGAGGCCGGTAACCCGTTTGACATAGGCGATGGGCGCCTCGTTCTTGAGCTGCACTTCCAGGGCTTCCGCATCTTCACCGGCATCGGGCAGCAGCAACTCATAGCGCACACCGAGTTGCTCAAGCAACTGCCGGCGCCTCGGGCTTTGCGAAGCGAGGTAGACAAAGTCAGCCATGAATGAAACCCGCCTGAGAACGGCTACTCTCTATGGTAGGGATGGTTGATGGTGATGCTCCAGGCGCGGTAGAGCTGCTCGATCAGGAGCACGCGCACCATGGCATGGGGCAGGGTCAGGTCCGACAGGCGCAGGCGCTCGTGGGCCGACTGCTTGAAGCCGGCATCCAGCCCGTCGGGCCCGCCAATCACGATGGCGACATCATCACCCGACAGTTGCCAGGCCTTGAGTCTTTCGGCAAGCGCGACGGTGGTCACCGCGGTTCCGCGTTCATCCAGCGCGACAACACGCGTTCCGCGGCTGATGACACTTTCAATGCGTGTGCGTTCGGCCGCAAGCAGCGTGTCCAGCGTCTTGGAAGCCCGCGGCTCGGTTTTGACGGCCTTGAGCTCGACCTTCAACTCCGGCGGAAAGCGCTTGGCATAGTCGTCGTAGGCCGTCTGCGCCCAGTCGGGCACCTTCTGGCCGACGGCTACGATCGTCAGCCTCATTTGCTCCGGGTCGTGGTTTTCTTGGCCGCCGGCTTCTTGGCAGCGGTTTTAGCCGCAGTCTTGGCCGCAGTTTTCTTGGCGGCCACCTTTTTGGGTACGGGCACTTTGACAATCGGGGTTTTAACGGCCGGCTTTGCCAGCGTTTTTGCCGCAGGCTTTGTCGCCGGTTTGGCGACCGATTTTTTTACGGCGGGTTTGGCGGCCGATTCGGCAGCGGGCGCGCTGGCGTTTCTTTTCGCGGTCCAGTCGTTTGTTTTGCCGACTCTGCCGACATAGCTGGAGTCCGCGGTTTTTGCCGGCGCGGCTTTCACGGCCGTTTTGGCGCCTGCTTTCGCTTTGGCACCCGCTTTGGCCGCTGTCTTGCCATCTGCTTTGGCTTCAGGCTTGGAGGCCTTGACCAGGGGGGCAGGCGCGCCCAGCTTCAGCTTGACCGGCTTGTCGCCCCAGAGCTCTTCAAGATGGTAGTACTGGCGAATGGTGGGCTGCATGATGTGGGCCACGGCGGCGCCGCAGTCAACAATGATCCATTCCCCGTTGCTTTCACCTTCAATGCGCGGTTTGGCAAAACCGGCATCGCGCACCGCATCGCGCACGCTGGCGGCCAGGGCCTTGGTCTGGCGGTTGGAGGTGCCCGAGGCCACGATCACGCGCTCAAACAGCGAGGTGATGTGTTCCGTGTCAAAGACCTGAATGTCCTGTGCCTTTACATCTTCCAGCCCATCAATGATGGCGCGCTGCAGTTTCTGCACATCTTTTTTGTCGGCGGTGCTGGTGGTTTTGACAGGGGTAGAGGTCATGCAGTGCTTTGCTTTAGGGGAATGGAAATTAACGGGGACGGTAGAGCTGGTGTAGCGAAATATAACGCGCAACCGGCTCCGGTACCAAGTGGGCGAGTTCACCGGCGGTGGCAACACCCGCGGCCAGCTGGCGAATCTGGGTGGCGCTGACAGGCATCAGCGGCAGCTGAAGCGTGAAAAATCGGCCCCTGTCGCCTGTATAGGCATCAAACTGGTCCGGGGTCGGCATAGATTGTGCGCGAGCAGCTATACAAATTATAGCAAGTTGAAGAATGTCCTTCCATCGGTGCCATTGCCGGAAGGCGGCAAACTGGTCGGTCCCTATGATCAGGTAGAGCTGGGCCTGCGGATTTTCAGCTTGCAGGGCCTGCAAGCTGTCAATCGTGAAGCTGGGCCCGCTGCGCTGCAGTTCCCGCTCGTCCACCACGGTGCGCGGCATGGCTTCAAACGCCAGCCGGGTCATCGCCAGCCGGTGTTCGGCGGCGCTGAGCGCCCTGGTCTTGTGCCAGGCCTGCCCGGTTGGAATGATGTGCAGCGCATCCAGCGCCAGTTGCGCCAGCGCCGCCTGCGCCAGCGCCAGGTGGGCGTTGTGCGGCGGATCAAATGCGCCACCGAACACGCCGATGCGCATTCCCCTGGGAGCGGGGGCAGTAGTCAAACCCAGTCCCGCCTGGGCAAAAACTCTTTGTACAGGCGCTCCTCCGGCGAGCCCGCTTCAACCTGACGCTGGTAGGCCCAGCTCGCCAGTGGCGGCATCGACATCAGAATCGACTCGGTACGCCCGCCCGACTGCAGGCCAAAATGCGTGCCGCGGTCCCACACCAGGTTGAATTCCACGTAACGGCCGCGCCGGTAAAGCTGAAACTCGCGTTCGCGCTCGCCATAGGGCGTGTTCTGGCGGCGCTCCACAATCGGCAAATAGGCCGGCAAAAACGCATCGGCCACGCTTTGCATCATGGCAAAACTCTGCTCCTGGCCCAGCTCCTGAAAATCGTCAAAGAACACGCCGCCTATGCCGCGCTGTTCCTGCCGGTGCTTGAGGTAGAAATATTCGTCGCACCACTGCTTGAAGCGCGGGTATTTGTCGCTGCCAAAAGGCGCCAGCGCGTCCTTGCAGGTCTGGTGGAAATGCACGGCGTCTTCTTCAAAGCCGTAATAAGGCGTCAGGTCCATGCCACCGCCAAACCAGCAGACGGGCTCGCCCCCTTCCCCGCCGAGCGGCGTGGCGGCCAGCATGCGCACATTCATGTGCACGGTCGGCACATAGGGGTTGCGCGGGTGGAACACCAGCGAAACGCCCATGGCCTCAAAGGGCGCGCCCGCCAGTTCGGGCCGGTGCTGGGTCGCCGACGGCGGCAGCCTGGGGCCGCGCACATGCGAAAACCCGCAACCGGCACGCTCGAACACCCGGCCCTGCTCCAGTATTTGGGTGATGCCGTTGCCCTGCAGCGGCTCACCAGGCTCTTTTTGCCAATGGTCGGCCACAAAGGGCCGGCCGTCCAGCGCCGCGATGGCACCGGTGATGCGCTCCTGCAAGCCCAGTAAAAAAGTGCGAACGCTTGAAAGATTGGTCATGCCCATCAGGGTTTGACGGCCCGGTAGCCAATGTCCTTGCGGTACTGCGCGCCATCGAAGTGAATGGCCTGGACCACGTCATAAGCGCGCTGCTGGGCCGCCTTGACGGTGCTGCCCAGCGCCGTGACGCACAGCACGCGGCCGCCCGAGGTCACCGTGGCACCGTCTTGCGTGCGGGTGCCGGCATGAAACACCACGGCATCGTCGGCCGGATCATTGCTGGTGCGGGGCAAGCCGTGAATCACATCGCCCTTGCGCGGCTGCAGCGGATAGCCATGCGCGGCCATCACCACGCCCAGCGCCGGGCGCCGGTCCCAGTCGAGTTCAACCTGGTCGAGCGCGCCCGAGGTGGCCGCCATCATCACCTCGTACAGATCGGTTTTCAGGCGCATCATGATGGGCTGGGTTTCGGGATCGCCCATGCGGCAGTTGAACTCCAGCGTCTTGGGCCGGCCTTGCGCATCAATCATCAGGCCGGCATACAGGAAGCCGGTGAACGGAATGCCGTCTTTTTCCATACCCTTGATGGTGGGCATGATGATTTCCCGCATGGCCCGCCCATGCACTTCGGGCGTCACCACCGGGGCCGGCGAATAAGCGCCCATGCCGCCGGTGTTCGGGCCCTGGTCGCCATCGAGCAGGCGCTTGTGGTCCTGGCTGGTGGCCAGCACCACCACGTTTTTGCCGTCGCACATGACGATGAAGCTGGCCTCTTCGCCCTGCAAAAACTCTTCGATGACGACGCGCGCGCCGCCCTCGTTGTGCGTCACCCCCAGCGGGTTGAAGTCGGGATCGGGCGCCAGCATGAATTCAATCGCCTCGTGCGCCTCCTGCAGCGTCATCGCCACCACCACGCCCTTGCCGGCCGCCAGGCCATCGGCCTTGACCACAATCGGCGCGCCCTTTTCATCGACATAGGCATGCGCCGCCACGGCGTCGGTAAAGGTTTCGTATTCCGCCGTCGGAATGTGGTGGCGCTCCATGAAGGCCTTGGAAAAGGCCTTGGAGCTTTCCAGCTGGGCCGCCGCCTTGGTCGGGCCAAACACGCGCAGGCCATGGGCGCGGAACTCATCGACGATGCCGGCCGCCAGCGGCTGCTCCGGCCCCACCACCGTCAACGCTATCTTTTCCGTAGCAGCCCAGGCACGCAGCGCCTTGACGTCGGTGATATTGATGTTCTCAAGACGGGCGTCGAGCGCGGTCCCGCCGTTGCCCGGTGCGACATACACCGCCTGCACCTTGGGCGATTGGGCCAGTTTCCAGGCCAGGGCATGTTCACGGCCACCGCCGCCCACCACTAAAACTTTCATGCTGCAGCTTTCATTGTGTTGTTCCGGCTCACTTTTATTCACTTATTCCGACAGGGCGGCGTTGTGATACACGTTCTGCGTGTCGTCCAGGTCTTCCAGTACGTCCAGCAGTTTTTGCATCTTGTGGGCATCGTCGCCCGTCAGCTCAATCATGTTGTCGGCGCGCATGGTGACTTCGGCCAGCTCGGGCTTGAGGCCGGCGGCTTCCAGCGCGTGTTTGACGGCTTCAAAATCGGCATAGGGCGTCAGCACTTCGATGGCGCCGTCGTCATGCGTGATCACGTCGTCGGCGCCGGCTTCCAGCGCCACTTCCATGACCTTGTCCTCGCTGGTGCCGGGGGCAAAAATGAACTGGCCGCAATGCTTGAACTGAAACGCCACCGAGCCCTCGGTGCCCATGTTGCCGCCATGCTTGGAAAACGCGTGGCGAACCTCGGCCACGGTGCGCACCCGGTTGTCGGTCATGCAGTCCACAATGATGGCGGCGCCGCCTATGCCGTAGCCTTCGTAGCGGACCTCTTCGTAATGAACGCCTTCCAGGCTGCCGGTGGCTTTGGCAATGCCGTATTTGACGTTTTCCGACGGCATGTTGGCGGCCTTGGCCTTGTCCACGGCCAGGCGCAGGCGCGGGTTGGTGCCCAGGTCACCGCCGCCCATGCGGGCCGCCACCATGATCTCGCGCATCACACGGGTCCAGATGCGCTGGCGCTTTTCATCCTGGCGACCCTTGCGGTGTTGAATATTCGCCCATTTACTGTGTCCAGCCACGGAAATCCTTCTCAATTGATTTAATCTACTTCGATCATTTTACTTTTCACCCCAGGACACCGCCATGGCCGAGCCCCTATCGTCCTTGTTAATTGCCAAGAAGGCCTCAACCCCTTGCGAGCTGATTCCCGGTCCGGCCAAACGCCAAAGGGTCGGATAAGCCGCAGACGATCGCACCGACGCGTTCCTGCGCGTCGGCCTGCTCCCAGGCCTTCCTGCCTGCGCAAACCCATAGGGAAACACCATGCCGCTGACTGGCCCCTCCCGCCGTCTGACACTCAAGCTGGCCGCGTCCTCCCTGGCAACACCGGCCCTTTTTGCCTGGGGCGCGCATGCCCGCACCGGCAGCGCGCCCGCCAGCGTGAAACAGGCCATCGCCCGCTTTGCTGCGCTGGCACCCGCCACCAGCAATTGCCTGGTACAGGTCGATGCGCCGACCACGCCCTGGACCGCCGCGCACAAGCCGGACCAGCAGCTATTCGTCGGCAGCGCGGTCAAGACCTTTATCCTGGCCCAGTTTTTACGGGATGCCGAGGCCGGGCGCGAGGGACTGTCCGAAAGCCAGCTGTGCGAGGTCAGCGACGCGTTGCGCTCGCCGGGCAGCCCGGTTTTTCTGGCGCTCAGTGGCAAAACGCCCTACCGCAGCGTGCTCGAAGCCATGATCACCCACAGTGACAATACCGCCACCGATATCGCCCTGACCCGGGTCGGGCCGGAGCGTGTGCGCGACCTGATCGCCGAAGCCGGCCTGGTGCAGACCCGGATCCCGAGTTCGACGCGCAAGCTGTTCTCCTACCTGGCCGGTGCCGACTACGGCGTGGATCTGGGCTGGGACGCGATGGACCGCATGGCTCGCGGCGACACGCTCGGACTGACGCCGCGCAGCCAGGTCATCAACGCCCAGGAGTCCATGCTCAGTTCAGCCACGGAGATGGTGGCCTGGTATCGCCAATCCTTGAGCGGCAAGTTCTTCCGGCTGTCCGCCACACTCAACGAATACAAGCGCATCCAGGCCATGGCCGATGCCATCTCGCGCACCGTGCCACCCGGCATTCTGGCTTTTGGCAAAGGCGGAAGCATCGACTGGGAGGGTTTTCACTGCCTGTGTTTCCCCGGCCAGATGCTGGTCGGGCAGGTTCCCGTGACCTTCTGCTTCACCCTGAACTGGAGCGGCGAGGTTTCGAGCGAGGCCCGCGCCGAATCCTTCATGGCCGCCATGGCAGATGTCCTCCGAAAAGTTGTCTCGGCCATCGGGACGTGAAGCAGGCGTTTTTTTAGCCAAAAGAGCACCCCGCGCTTAAAAACACTCTCGCTATACTCAGTTTGACATTGCGCTGCGCAGCCTTCCAGAGCGGAGGGCCTGCGCTTTTTTGACTGACGAGGCTTTGTTTTTATGTCTGCTCCCCTGCTGATCGCCAGGAACGCATCCACCGTGTGCGAACTTCTTCCCGGCCTGGCCAATCGCCATGGTTTGATCACTGGCGCCACCGGCACGGGCAAAACCGTCACGCTGCAAACTCTGGCCGAAAATTTCTCGAAAATCGGCGTGCCGGTCTTCATGGCCGACGTCAAGGGCGACCTGACCGGCATCAGCCAGGCCGGCAGCCTGGGCGACAAGCTGGCCGCCATCCTGAAAGAACGCGGTCTTGACGCGCCCGAACCCCTGGCCTGCCCGGCCACGCTGTGGGATGTGTTTGGCGAGCGGGGGCACCCGGTGCGCGCCACCATCTCCGACATGGGGCCGCTGCTGCTGGGCCGCATGCTCAACCTCAACGAAACCCAGGCCGGCGTGCTGAACCTGGTGTTCAAGATCGCCGACGACAACGGCCTGCTGCTGCTGGACCTGAAAGACCTGCGCGCCATGCTGCAGTACGTGGGCGACAACGCCAGCGAGTTCACCACCCAATACGGCAATGTCAGCGCCGCCAGCGTGGGCGCCATCCAGCGCGGCCTGCTGCAGATCGAAAGCCAGGGCGGCGAGAAGTTCTTTGGCGAGCCCATGCTCAACATCAGCGACTTGATGCAGACGGTGGACGGCAAGGGGGTGGTCAACATCCTGGCGGCCGACAGGCTGATGAACGCGCCGCGCCTCTATGCCACCTTTTTGCTGTGGATGCTGTCCGAGCTGTTCGAGCAGCTGCCCGAGATTGGCGACCCCGACAAACCCAAGCTGGTGTTCTTTTTTGACGAGGCGCACCTGCTGTTCAACGAAGCGCCCAAGGCGCTGATCGAGCGCATCGAGCTGGTGGTGCGCCTGGTGCGCTCCAAGGGCGTGGGCGTGTATTTCGTGACGCAAAACCCGCTGGACA
>CAZWDK010000022.1:0-22266 GCA_964633095.1 uncultured Polaromonas sp.
ACCGTGATGGCGAACAGCACGGGCAGGGCGTAAATGGCGACGGTTTGAATCAGGTTGGCGATATCCATGTAAAACCCTAGAAGCGGCAGTTGACCGCTTGTTTATTCTTGAAAGTTTCGGCGTTAGCCGGGAGTCGCGGCAGTTGTCAGGCATCACATCCGAGGTGACAACGCCATGCGCTCACTTGGGCGCGTTCAATTACCGTCTCCAGGCTCGATTGTCTCAGACGGGCTCGCCGAGCCTGGCGCGCCCGACTACAGCCCCAGCGTCGTCAGGTCGCCGCGCCCCGGCCGTACCACGACCGGCTCACCGCCGTCGGCCATGCCGGTCAGATCGATCACGGTGGTGGGCTGCTGGTGGCAGGCGCCGGCATCGATCACCGCCGCCAGTTCGCGCTCCATCTGCTCGCGGATGTCCTGCGCATCGTTCAGCGGCTCGGTTTCCCCGCGCGGAATCAGCGTGGTGGCCAGCAGCGGCGCGCCGTGCAGCTCCAGCAGGGCCTGCAGGGTCTTGTGCGCGGGCACGCGCAGGCCTATGGTCTTGCGCGACGGGTGGCTGAGGCGGCGCGGCACTTCCTTGCTGGCCTCCAGGATAAAGGTGTAAGGCCCGGGCGTGGCGGCCTTGAGCAGGCGATATTGCTTGTTGTCCACCCGTGCGTAGTTGGCCAGCTCGCTCAGGTCACGGCACAGCAGGGTCAGGTGGTGCTTGTCGTCGACACCGCGGATGCGGCGCAGGCTGTCGGCCGCGGCCTTGTCGTCCAGATGGCAGACCAGCGCGTAGCTGGAGTCCGTGGGCACGGCGGCAATGCCGCCGCGCTCCAGCAGGCTCACCGCCTGTTTGAGCAGGCGGGTGTGCGGGTTGTCGGGGTGAACTTCAAAAAACTGGGCCATGGCAATGTCCTTTTGTCTTTTTCGTTTCAGATTTCCAGGGGCTCAGCGGTGATGCGGTTCTCGCGCACCGCCAGCCAGGCACCGGTCGCTCCGCAAAACGCAATCATCGCCATGCCCAGCTGCGACCAGTGATCGGGCACATGCGAAAACGCCAGCCAGCCGCCCAGCATGGCGAAGCCGATCTGGGCATAAAGAAAGGGCGTCAGCGTGGACGCCGGTGCCCGCACATAGGCCAGAATCATCATGAAATGCCCCACCGTGCCCATGAGACCCATCAGGGCAAGGCTGGCCCACAGCGTCCAGGAGTCCAGCCAGGTCCAGGCAAAGGGCAGGGCCAGTGAGGCAAGCAGCGTGCCCATCCAGCCGGTATAGAAATGCATGGTGAAGGGGTCTTCGGTCCTGGCCAGGCGACTGGTCAAAATCTGGAACCAGGCATGCGCGACCACCAGGCCCAGCGGCAGCAGCATGGTCCAGTTAAAGCTGTCGCCGCCCGGGCGGATGATGACCAGCGTGCCCACAAAGCCGCCAATCACCAGGGCCCAGCGCAGCACGGAAACCTGCTCACCCAGCGTCAGCGATGCCAGCAGGGTAATGACCAGCGGCGAGATCATGACGATGGCCGTGAACTCGCCCACCGGCATGTACTTGAGGCTGAAAAACGCCAACACGCTGGTGGTCAGCAGCAGCAGGCCGCGCAGGCACTGGAACTTGGGATGGGCCGTGCGCAGCAGCGCCCAGCCGCGCGTGGGCAGCACGGCCACGGTGGTCACGATGGCCTGAAACGCGTAGCGAAACCACAAGGCCATCAGCACGGGCACGCTGAGGGAGGCGATGATTTTGGTGGTGGTGTCCAGCACGGAAAAGCAGGCGACCGCGGCCACCAGGAACGCGATGCCTGACAGGGCGGCGGAGGCTTTGGCGGGGCCTGCCATCACTGGATGCGGTCCGCCAGCAGCTCCCACACCGGCGTCAGTTCGCCCGGCAAGTAGGGCAGGGTGCCCAGGTCGGTATGGCTTTCCTCGGGGCTGTGGAAGTCGCTGCCGCGCGAGGCGGCCAGGCCAAATTCCCGGGCGGTTTCGGCGTACTTCAGGTATTCCTGCGGGGTGTGGCTGCCGGTCACGACTTCCACCCCTTGTCCGCCATGGGCCTTGAATTCGGTGAACAGCGCGTATTCTTCATTGGGGGTGAACTTGTAGCGGCCGGGGTGGGCTATCACCGCAAGGCCCTGGGCCTGGGTGATCCAGCCCACGGCGTCGCGCAGCGTGGCCCAGCGGTGCGGCACATAGCCGGGCTTGCCTTCGGTGAGGTACTTGCGAAAGACTTCGGAGGTTTCCCGGCAGACACCGGACTCGACCAGAAAGCGGGCAAAGTGGGTGCGTGAAATCAGCTCGGGGTTGCCGACAAACTTCAGCGCCCCTTCAAAAGCGCCCTGGATGCCGACCTGGGCCAGGCCTTCGGACATTTCCATGGCGCGCTGCTCGCGCCCGCCGCGCGTGTTGCGCAGGCCTTGCCGCAGGGCGGCGTCTTCCGGGTCGAAGCCCAGGCCCACGATGTGCACGGTTTCGCCGGCAAAGGTGACGGAAATTTCGGTGCCGGTGAGGTAGTGCAGGCCTTGCGCCTTGGCGGCCGCCGCGGCACGGTGCTGGCCGCCAATTTCGTCGTGGTCGGTCAGGGCCCACAACTCGACGCCGTTGGTTTTGGCGCGCTCTGCCAGCGCCTCCGGGCTCAGCGTGCCATCCGACACCACGGAGTGGCAGTGCAGGTCGGCATTGAGGATGTTTTGGGCGGTCACCGGCCCATTTTAGGCTTTCTGCAGCCGTTGCGCTGCGGCAACTGTCAAGCCCACAATCCCTGATGCGCGGCCGGCCCGGCCACCGCAGGGCGGCTGTTTTGCTATTGATTTGGTAGCTGTGTACGACCGCCGCTATTGGGCTAAACCGGCTTTTTGCTTGAAATGACTAGATTTCGGCGGCTTCCACCAGAAAGCGCACCCGTTTGACGCCCTGCCACTCGTCGGCATCCAGCCGGAAGGCCAGTTTCACGCGAGCGGGCAGCGGCTCGGTGTGGCCAAACCAGATGCCGTCGACCGGCTGGCCCTGGTGCTTGAGCTTGAGCGACAGGTGTTTTTCGCCGACCAGGCGCTGCGACACCACCTCCACCTCTTCGCTGAAGGTGGGCGCGGCAAAGCCCTGGCCCCAGACCGCCTGGTGCAAGGTGTCCACCAGCTCGGCGCGCCGGTATTCGGGGGCCAGCGGACCGTCGGTGTCGAGGCGGCGCGTCAGCGTGGCGGCGTCCAGCCACTCGTGGGCGACCTGCTGCAGCGCCTGCTCGAACTGCTCGAAGTTCTCTTCGGCCAGGGTGCAGCCGGCGGCCATGGCATGGCCGCCAAAGCGCAGCAGCACGCCGGGGTGGCGTTTGGCCACCAGGTCCAGCGCATCGCGCAGGTGAAAACCGGGAATCGAGCGGCCCGAGCCCTTGAGTTCATGCTCCTTGCCCGGCGCCTGGCTGGCGGCAAAGACAAAGGTCGGGCGGTGCAGCTTGTCCTTGATGCGCGAGGCGACGATGCCGACCACGCCCTCGTGAAAGTCCGGGTCAAAAATCGCAATCGCCGGCGGCGCTTCCTCTTCTTCATCAATCATGGCGTCGGCCGCCAGCTGCGCCTGCTCGCGCATGCCGGCCTCGATGCCCTTGCGTTCGCGGTTGATGCCGTCCAGCATTTTGGCCAGCTCATCGGCGCGCGCCGCGTCGTCGGTCAGCAGGCATTCGATGCCCAGCGTCATGTCGCTCAGGCGGCCGGCCGCATTGATGCGCGGGCCCAGCGCAAAGCCAAAGTCAAAGGTGGTGGCGACGTCAGCCTTGCGGCCTGCCGCCGTGAACAGGCTGGCCAGCCCTGTCGGCAAATGGCCGGCCCGTATGCGTTTGAGGCCCTGGGCGACGAGCCGGCGGTTGTTGCTGTCGAGTTTGACGACATCGGCGACGGTGCCCAGCGCGACCAGCGGCAGCAGCGTATCCAGCTTGGGCTGGTCTTGCGCGGTGAACACGCCGCGCTCACGCAGCTCGGCGCGCAGCGCCAGCAGCACATAAAACATCACGCCGACACCGGCCATGGATTTGCTCTCAAAACCGCAATCGGGCTGGTTCGGGTTGACGATCACGTCGGCGGCGGGCAGTTGCACCTGCCCGTCCTTGAGCGCAGGCAGGTGGTGGTCGGTCACCAGCACCTGCATGCCCAGCGCCCTGGCGCGGGCCACGCCGTCGATGCTGGCAATGCCGTTGTCCACCGTCACCAGCAGGTCGGCACCCAGGGCCTTGACGCGCTCGGCAATCGGCGCGGTCAGGCCGTAGCCGTCAATCACCCGGTCCGGCACCAGGTAGCCGATGTTTTGCGCGCCCAGCAGGCGCAGGCCGCGCAGGGCCACGGCGCAGGCGGTGGCGCCGTCGCAGTCGTAGTCGGCAACGACGCAGATTTTTTGGCCGGCGGCCATGGCATCGGCCAGCAGCCGGGCGGCTTCGCGGCCGCCGCGCAGCGAGGCCGGCGGCAGCAGCCTGGCCAGGCCGTCGTCGAGTTCGTCCATGGAGTGAACCCCGCGCGCCGCATAAAGCTGCGCCAGCAAGGGGTGAATGCCGCCCTGCCGCAGCGCCCAGACGCTGCGTGGCGGCACGTCGCGTACCTGTATTTTCATGATTTGATGGGTTTTAATGTTGCTATTGTTTTTATAGCTGTTCGCGCCCATGCCATATTGGCTTGGGGCTTAAAAGGTTTGAAATTTTGGCGAAAAGGCCGGGCCGGCTGCTTTCCAGGGTCTGCGCGCCGCGCTCGCCGCACAGGGTCAGCCGCACGGTTTCACCGGCGCGCTGGCGGGCCAGCAGCCGGGCCAGCTCGCCGGCGTCCAGCGCGGCCCAGGCCTGGGCATAGGCGGCCCAGTCGTCGTGAAACACCGCCTGGGCCAGGCTGCGCGGCATGCTGATGTCGTTGGGCCGCGCGCCGCTGTGCGAGGCCGGCAGGGCCCCGGTGCCGCTGAGCCAGAAGGAATTCACCGGCAACTGGCGCCGCGCAGCCCGTTCGTCATTGAGCGGGTGCGTGTAAAGCAGCATCTGCATCTCGTTTTGCAGCCGTCGCAGCTGGCGGGCACTCTTGGCATCGGGCAACCAGGCATCCACATTGCGGCCCAGCACCCGGTCCAGCGCGGCCGTGGGCAGCTGGCGAAACGGCTCGCCCTCGGCCAGCCAGCGCTCGGGCCGCAGGTAATGCAGGCTGATGCCATCGGTTGCAAAGTAGGGCTGCATGGCCGCCAGCAGGGCGCGGGATTCGTCCTCGCGCAGGGCCAGCGCGGCCGGGTCGGTCAGGGTCGCATGTTCGCGGCCCATGGCCCAGTGGCAGGGCGTGACCCAGGCCCAGGCCTGGTTGCCTGGGGCCTGCAACTGCTCGGCCGCCTCCTGGGCGGCCCAGGGAATCAGGCCGTCGGGGTTGCCCGCCGTGATCAGGCCCTGCGCGCGCGCCAGCGCCCGCTCATGCGGCGGCGACAGCGTGTGCGCATCGCCCATCTCGGTGTGCAGCAGCTTCATGCCCTGCAGCAGCTGGCCCAGGTGGCGCGTGCTGTCCCTGGGCAGGGCCTTGATGGTCGGCAGCCACGCGTCGGCGCTGCAGACCGCAAACGGAATCAGCAGGTGAGGCGGCGCGGCGGGCGGGTGGGATGGAGCGGCTGGCATGGGGCCATTGTCCCGCAAGGGGAAACGGCGTGGCCGGGATGCCACAATCTGCGCTATGCAAATCCCCTATGAGCTGATTCTGGGCTGGCGCTACACCCGCGCCGGCCGCGCCACCCGGCGCAACGGCTTTATCTCCTTTATTTCGGGCGTCTCCATGCTGGGCATTGCGCTGGGTGTGGCGGCGCTGATCATTGTGCTGAGCGTGATGAACGGCTTTCAAAAGGAAGTGCGCGACCGCATGCTGGGCGTGATCTCGCACATCGAGGTGTTCGCCCCCAACGGCACGGCCCTGCCCGACCCGCCAAAAACCCTGGCCGAGATCAAGGCCAACCCGCAGGTCACGGGCGCGGCCACCTTTATCGCGGCGCAGGCCCTGCTGGCGCGCGGCGAGGACATGAAGGGCACGCTGGTGCGCGGCATAGACCCGGCGCTGGAGGGCGAAGTCACCGACCTGGCGGTGACTTCAGGCCCCACGCTGGCCAAACTGGTCCCCGGCCAGTTTGGCGTGGTGCTGGGCGGCGAGCTGGCCCGTTCCCTGGGCGTGCGCGAGGGCGACAGCGTCACCTTGATCGCGCCCAGCGGCCAGGTGACGCCGGCCGGCGTGGTGCCGCGCCTGAAGCAGATGACGGTGGTCGGCACCTTTGATTCCGGCCATTTTGAATACGACTCGGCGCTGGTGATGCTGCACCAGGACGATGCCGCCAGGATTTTCCGCCTTGAAGGACCGACCGGCATCCGCGTCAGGCTGAAAGACCTGCACCAGGCGCGCGAAGTGGCGCTGGAGCTGTCGCACAGCCTGAGCGGCGACCTGCTGATCCGCGACTGGACGCGGCAGAACAAGAGCTGGTTTGCCGCCGTGCAGCTGGAAAAACGCATGATGTTCATCATCCTGACGCTGATCGTGGCGGTGGCGGCCTTCAACCTGGTCAGCACCCTGGTGATGACGGTGACCGACAAGCGCGCCGACATCGCCATCCTGCGCACGCTGGGCGCCAGCCCGAAAAGCATCATGAAGATTTTCATGGTGCAAGGCGCCCTGGTGGGCGTGATCGGCACGCTGTCGGGCCTGTTGCTGGGCCTGGGCATCGCGTTCAACATCGACGTGATCGTGCCGGCGCTGGAGCGGCTGCTCAACGCCAGTTTTTTGCCCAAGGACATTTACCTGATCAGCCGCATGCCCAGCGAGCCGCAGTACGCCGACATCATGCCGATTGCCGTGATCTCGCTGCTGCTGTCATTTCTGGCGACCATTTACCCCAGCTGGCGTGCCAGCCGCGTCAACCCGGCGGAGGCCCTGCGTTATGAGTGAGCTTGTCTTGCAAGCCAGCGGCCTGACCAAGCGCTTCCACGAAGGCCTGATCGATTTGACCGTGCTGCACGGCGTGGACCTGCAGGTGCATGCGGGCGAGACGCTGGCGATTGTGGGCGCCTCGGGTTCGGGCAAAAGCACCTTGCTGCATCTGATGGGCGGGCTGGACGCGCCTACCAGCGGTCAGGTCGAGCTCAAGGGCCAGCGGCTGTCGGCGTTGTCAGCCGCTCAGCAGGGCGAGTTGCGCAACCGGCACCTGGGGTTTGTCTACCAGTTTCACCATCTGCTGCCGGAGTTCAGCGCCCTCGACAACGTCGCCATGCCTTTATGGATTCGGCGTCAACCCCCCGCAGAGTCTGCACGGATAGCTAGCAAAATGCTAGCGAATGTGGGTTTGAAGGAACGTATCCACCACCGGCCTTCCGAGCTGTCGGGGGGAGAGCGCCAGCGCGTGGCGATTGCGCGTGCGCTGGTGACGCAGCCGGCCTGCGTGCTGGCCGACGAGCCCACCGGCAATCTGGACCGGTCTACCGCCGACGGCGTGTTTGAACTGATGCTGCAGCTGGCGCGCGACCAGGGCACGGCCTTCGTCATGGTGACGCATGACGAGACGCTGGCGGCGCGCTGCGGGCGGCCCTTGAGGCTGGTGGAGGGGCGCTTGTCGGCATGGGAGGCCGCGGCGGCGGATTTCCCCCTGGACCGTCGGGAGAACTTTCGGGCCAAGGGCCTGCTCTAACGCCGGGAAAAGCATCACAGCCCGGCACGCCTGGGGACGAGCGGCCCGGGCGCCGGAGCGCGGCAGGGCATAATTGCCGCCTTGCGCGTTTCGGTTGGGCCGTGAGGCCAGTGAAACTTTTCAACATGCCCCAGCAGCCCACGGCTTCTGGTTCCAGTAAAAAGCCATGACACGCATGACTGACCATTACGCCGCCCTTGGGCTCAGCAGCGCAGCAACGCTGGCCGATGTCAAAAAAGCGTTTCGCCAGAAAGCCTCTTTCTACCATCCCGACAGGAACGCCGCGCCCGACGCGGCGGCGCGTTTTCGGGCGGTGCAGCAGGCTTACGAGGTGCTGTCGGATGCGGACAAACGCCAAGCCTACGACGATAACCGCCGCCGCAACCTGCTGGACAGTCCGATCGAGACGGCGCGGGATATCTGGAAAAACTATTTCAACCAGTTACTTTGATACGTGCATGACACGAAGGACCCAGTGACATGAGTATCACCCCCTTTTTCCTCGAGCTGCGTTCGGCCTACCAGTCCGAACTGGATGACCTGAGGTTTGACTCCGAAGGACGCGATGTGCTGCGCCAGCGCCTGGCCGACAAGCGCGCGGAGATCGGTTTTCTGGTCCACATGATGGAACTCAGCCCCGAGATGGTGGCCGTGATCTTCCATCAGGGCTTTCATTTCTCCTTGCCGGCGCTGATGGATGACCTGCTCAGCCGCGAAGCGGACGAATTTCCGGACTGGGGCAGCCTGGCTGACGGCATTCAGCTGGCCCCGTGGGCCCAGGAGCTGGCCCGGGTGGTGCTGAAGGAGCCGGGCGGCGAGTGGTTCTTGGCGGTGGCCGCCGGCCTGGAATACATGGCCGGCAAGCCGGCTGCGGCGTCCGCGGCACAGGATGAGGAGTCGGATGAGGAGGACCAGGACGACTTCGACGCCGATGATGAAGACAGCGACGAGCAGGGCGACAGCCGGGCCCAGAAAGAAGCCGGCGACGACTGGCTGGCCGAGCAGGGCTTTGACCGCAAAGATTGACAGATAGATTGGACGAGAAACCTTTATGAACCACCTTGCCCTGATTGCCAAGACCCAAACCCTGATCGCCGCCGGTGACATCGTGGGCGCCGAATCCGCCCTGGTCGAGCTGGCCGACACCGAGGGCGACTCCGCGCTGATGGTGGTGCTGGATTTGCTGCCGCCCAAGGACATCCTGGCGGTCATCCGCGAATACGACAACTCCAGGGAATCGGTGATCAACCTGCTGGTCACGCCCGAGCAGTTTGCGCGCGCGGTGGTGATTGAAAAGCAGTACAAGGACCTGACCCGCAGCCATTTGCGCGGCATGGTCAATTCGGTCATCTTCAGGGAGGGCGCCGATCCGCTGGAGTTTTTGAATGCGATCGGCGATCTGGAGGGCGGCAGTGAGGCACTGGCCGACTATTTCACCGAGAAATGGAGCCGCATCGAAGCCTTTGCCCGCAGCGGCACCTTTGACGCGGTGGAAGACACGGGCGAACTGTTGCCCAAGGCCGCCCTGCTGGCCTCGGCCTATGCGAAACCGCGCGTCGAGCACGACGAAATTGCCGACCAGGACTGGATGGAACTCGCCTGGCTGCTGCGCCATGAGTGCCCGGACCTGTTCATCGAAATGCTCAGCGTGCTGCGCGCCAAGGCACGCGCTCATGATTTGGGCATGGCAGAGGATGAGGCCGAGGAAGAAGACGCCGAAGAGGACGATGGCAAGGTCGAGACGGGCGACACCGACAGGGGCAAGGCCACGCCGGCGGCGCGCGACTCGGATGAGGAATCGGCGATCTGAAGACGCCAGTCCCGCAAAGCAAGCCCTTTTTCACGATGCCAATGCCGCCCACCGTCTCGCCCGCGTCCGTTTCGCTCTATGACGCGCGCCCGTTTTTCGAAAAAGCGCTGCAGTTTGGCGTGCAGAACGGCATCATCGATCGGCAAAAACTGGATGCCATTTGCGCCGATGCCCCCAAAGGCATGGTGCAAATTGCGCGTCATTTTGGCAGCGAGTTTTTGCGCCCGGAGCTTGAAAAAGCCAGGGACCGCATGGTCAATCTGGTCAGCCTCTATCTGGAAAGCAGCAGTGGCGGCGACCTGGCGAAGGCCGCCGAGTCGTTGCGCGACCATTCGTTCTTGTCCCGCTCCAAAGGCGGCTCGGACATGCTCAAGGCCTTGCTGGCCCTGCCCGAGAGCAGCAGCTTTGACACCAACCCGGGTTCTGACGGCGTTGACGGGCAGGCGCCTTCCAAGGCGTTTGCCGAGTGGACGCTCAAAAGCCTGGGCGACTACCAGGCCGAACTCGCCAGACGCAGCCCGATCAGGCAGGAGAAAGACGCCGCCATCTGGCTGGCCGGACAGCTGGGCGTGGATGCTGCCGAACTCGAGGAGGCCCACACCCATGCCGAAGCGGTGATTCGTACCGCTCTCCTGGCGTTGTCCACAAAACGCACGGAATTGCCCGACTGGGTGGCGTTTGAAAAAATGGTGGCGGCGCTGCGCAAAAAATACGGTGCGGCCAAGACCGGCGCCAGGTCCTCCGCCTTGTCCATCACCATGCCGGACAATCTGCCCGATGACTTCCAGGCCGTGGTGGCGGCTGTGCGGCAATCGGTCATCGCTGATTTGCCCCGGATTCTGGACAAAGACCTGCCCGCCAGAGCGCTTTTTGCCAAGGACAGCATTGAGCAGACGCCCCCGCTTTTTGGCCGCTATTTTTGGCTGGAAGACCTGGCGAGCGAGCTGGACCAGCATGACCGCTCCATTTCCAAAGCCTGGGACAAGGCCACGGCGGGGAACAGCGATGACGGCTCGCTGCTGACGCTGTTTCTGTGCGTGGCTGCCGGCGCTGCCCCCAAAACACTGTTGAGCGAAAAAGCCGCGGCAAGCCTGGTTCGCAAGATCCAGAAGACAGGCATCAAGCCGGAGCTGGCCCGCCAATACATCCTGGACAACGCCCCCGTGCAGTACCAGGACGACTATGCCAGCTTGTGGACGGACTTTGTCGACGAGGCACAAGCCACGCTGCAAAGCGATTCGGTGTACGCGCGGGAAGACGCGCTGGCCTTGCTGCGGCGTGAGTGCAATGTGACCCTGTGATGGCTTTGGGGCGCTGCGGCCAGCGTCCCCAGCCGGCCGGGTGTCAAAGAATCCGGTTGAACCAGGCCAGCGACAGCCCCGCCGACAGCAGCGCCAGGGCCGCCGCAGCCAGCGCCAGCAGCGCGGATATTTCGGTTTCCTTTTTCTCCACCGTCAGCCGGGAGCTGAGGGTCTCGTAGACTTTTTTCAGGTCGGCGGCCGTCCCCGCATAAAAATACTCGGCTTGCGTGGCCTTGGCGATGCCCTTGAGGGTTTCTTCGTCGAGCTTGACGCGCATGGACCAGCCTTCAAAGCCTATGGTTTCGCCCTCCACCGTGCCTATGCCGACGGTGTAGACGCGCACGCCGCGGTCGGCAGCCAGCTTGGCGGCCTCCAGCGAGTCGACGCCGGTGGTGCGCTGGCCGTCGGTCAGCAAAATGATGGCCGCCGTGTTGTAAGAGCCCGGTGCCACCGGTGTGAATTCTTTCTTTTCCTTTTTCTCCTCGTCGATGGAAAAACCGCGCTGGCGCTCGCGTCCGGTTTGCAGCGACTGCAAATCAATGCCGGCATCCGGGAACAGCGTGGCGAGCGACATCACGATGCCGTTGCCTATGGCCGTGCCGCGCTGCAGCTGAAAGCGGTCTATGGCCGAGGCCAGGTCTTCGCGGTTCACCGTGGGAATCTGCGCCACCTGGGCCGAGCCGGCAAAGGCGACGATGCCAACCTTGACCGTGCGCGGCAGTTCTGTGAGGAATGCCTTGGCCGCGGTTTGCGCGGCCACGATGCGGCTGGGCAGCACGTCGGTGGCGCGCATGCTGCCCGACACATCGATGGCCAGCATGATGGTCTCCTGGTTGGAGGGCAGGGCAATCACCGCCATGGGCCGGGCCGTGGCCAGCAGCATCAGGGCCATGGCCAGCAGGAAGAGGAAGGGCGGTACATGGCGGCGAATGTTCTGCCCCGCGCCCATGGCCTCCTTGATGATGGACAGCGAGGCGTAGCGCAGCGCCATTTTTTTCTTGCGCCGCAGCAGCCAGACATACAACATCACCAGCAGCGGCAAGGCCAGCAAGAGCCAGAGAAATTGGGGCCAGAGAAAAAACATGAAAGTTCCTTGGGCGCGCTTCGGTTAACTTGCTTTTTCGGCGCTTGTCAGGCGGCTCGCTGCAGGTGGATGGGCAGCTTGCCGCCGGCTGCATGGCCGCCTGACAAGCGGCTGCGGCGTTTGCGCAAATCGGTAAAGCGCATGAGGGCATCGACCAGATCGCCATCGGTTGACAGCTCCAGCGTGTCGACGCCGGCACGCGCCAGCGCCTGCCGCAAATCGGCCTCGCGCTGCGCCGCGACGCGGGCAAAGCGTTTGCGAAAACCGGCGTCATGGGTGTCCACCAGCAACTGCTCGCCGGTTTCCGCATCGCGTATCGGTAGCAGGCCCAGATCGGGCAGCTCCAGCTCCAGCGGGTCGAGCAGGCGCACCGCCACCACTTCGTGCCGCTGGGCCAGCAGGCCCAAAGGCTTTTCCCAGCCCGGCTCGCTGATGAAGTCGGACACCACAAACAGCGTGGAGCGCCGCCGCACCAGGTTGGCGGCGGACTCCAGCAGCTCGTTCAAGCGGGTAGGGCCTGCGGCCATGATTTCAGGCCGCCTCTGCAGGGTGTGCAACAGGCGCAGCACGTGCCGGCGACCGCCGCGCGTCGGGATCACGGTATCGACGCCCGAACCATAAAGCATCGCACCCACGCGGTTGCCGTGCCGGGTCAGGATGCGCGCCAGCACCGCCACAAACTCGGCCGACACATGGCGTTTGCGCCGCTCGCTGGAGCCAAAGTCCATCGAGGGGCTCAGGTCCAACAGAAACCAGGTACTCATTTCGCGGTCTTCGGTGAAGACGCGCACATGCGGCTGCTGCAGCCTGGCGGTGACGTTCCAGTCGATATGGCGTACATCATCATGATGCTGGTATTCGCGCAGGTCCGCCAGGTCAATGCCGGTGCCGCGCAGCAGCGTACGGTAGTCGCCCTGCAGCAGCCCGTCGAGGCGGCGCAGCACCGTCCATTCGAGCCGGCGCAGCAGCAGCTCTGCGCTTCCCGCCGCGACAGGTGGCAAAGGCGCGAGCGGCCCCAGCGCAGCACGCGAAGCGGCAAGCGTGGGGGCGCTATTTTCAGGCGGCGAGTTTTTCATGTTCAAGTGGTTTGGCGGGGGGCGGAATTTTGGCCATGACCTTGCCGACCACGGCGTCGGCCGAGAGTCCTTCGGACAGCGCTTCATACGACAGCACCAGCCGGTGGCGCAGCACGTCGGCCACCAGGTCGCTCATGTCTTCGGGCAGGGCGTAGCTGCGGCCGCGCAACATGGCCAGCGCCCGCGCGCCTTCGGTCAGGTTGATGGTGGCGCGCGGGCTGGCGCCAAAGGTGATGAAGCGTGCCAGCTCCCTGAGCCCATGCCTGTCGGGGTTGCGGGTGGCCGACACCAGCCGCACTGCGTATTGCACCAGCGAGGGATCGACATATATTTGGCGGCATTCGGCCTGCAGGGCCGCCAGCTGTTCGGTGCTGGCCACGGCCGCCACGGCCACCGCCGGGCCGGTGACGCGCTGCACGATGACAAACTCTTCCTCGTCGCTGGGGTAGTTCACCAGCACCTTCATCATGAAGCGGTCCACCTGCGCCTCGGGCAGCGGGTAGGTGCCCTCGGTTTCAATCGGGTTTTGCGTCGCCATCACCAGAAAAGGCTCGGGCACCTTGTGGGTGATACCGGCAATCGTGACCTGCCGCTCCTGCATCACCTCCAGCAGCGCGCTCTGCACCTTGGCGGGGGCGCGGTTGATTTCGTCGGCCAGCAGCAGATTGGTGAATACCGGCCCGAGCGAGGTGCTGAACTCGCCGGTTTTCTGGTTGTAGATGCGCGTGCCGACCAGGTCCGCCGGCACCAGGTCGGGCGTGAACTGAATCCGTTTGAACTGGCCGCGCACGGTGTTGGCCAGGGTCTTGATGGTCAGCGTCTTGGCCAGGCCGGGCACGCCCTCGACCAGCAAATGACCTTGCGCCAGGATGGCGACCATGACGCGCTCCAGAAAGCGGTCTTGCCCAACCACCACGCGTTTGACTTCGTAAAGGATTTGCTCCATTAGCTGCGCGGTGTCGTGTTTGGCCAACGGCTGCGTCTGGAGTGGCTCAGGGCTTTGTGATTCCATCCGAGTCTTGCCTTTCGTTTTAAAAGGGGGGCATGCCGGCCGCCGAGGCGGCGTTTTCAATCGGCACGGCAAAACCGATGCCGATAAACGTGCGCTGCTGGTTGGGGTTGTAAATGGCGGTCACGATGCCGATCACTTCGCCGTCCATGTTGACCAGGGGGCCGCCCGAATTGCCGGGGTTGGCGGCGGCGTCGAACTGGATCAGGTTGGTCAGCTGCTGCTTGCCCTCGGGTGAGCGGAAGTTGCGCTTGAGCCCGGAGATGATCCCGGCCGAGGCCGAGGGGCCAATGCCAAAGGGATAGCCCACCGCCATCACCTGATCGCCCGGCGCGAGATCGGCGGTCGAGCGCAGGGTGGCGGCCGGCAGGTCGTCCGGGATGGTGTGCGCCTGCAAAACAGCCAGGTCGTTTTCGGGCTGCACACCCGTGATGGTTGCGGTGGATTCCAGACCGTCGGCAAACGTGACCTTGATGGTTTCGGCACCCTGCACCACATGCAGATTGGTCAGGATGATGCCCTTGTCAACAATCACCACGCCGGTGCCCACGCTGCGCTCGACCTCTCCTTTGTGGGCCTCGTTTTTTCCATTGCTTTTGCCCAGGCCCACTACGCGCACCACCGAGGGGCTGATGGTTTCGTAGGCTTTCGCTGCGGCCGAGGGCAGTACATTGGTTTCCAGTGTTTTCAGGACGGCCGCGTTGATGTCGGCCTGGGTCAGCTTGCGCGCTGGCGGCGGCGACAGGGCAAAGTTGATGGCCAGCAGCAGGGCCAGCAGGCCCACCACCGTCCAGAGCAGGTAAACATTGTGGGGTGACAGATGCCGGGCCAGGCGTGCGAGCCGCGAGGGGCAGGGAACACTTGACGTTGGCGGCGATTCCGGGGGGCGCCCGGCATCGGCTGCGTCCGGGAACTCGCCGCCACGGCGATCATGGCTGGAATTGCGGGAGCTACTGTAAAGGGCAGGCCTGCGCATCCGTTCACCTGTGAAGAAAGGTCAAAACCGGCTGGAGCAACGCGCGAACAACAGTTGCACCGTATCACGATTTCCGCAAGCCTGCACGCCAATTCGTGCCCCGATTTGTCAGCCTTGCCAGGCGGATGTAACGGATGGATTCTTTGGGGCCTGACCCCTTGTTCAGGATGACGCGCTGCTGGCCGGTTTGCCTAGCAAGGTAAGTGCCAGTGCGGCAGAAGCCAGCATCAGGAACAGGCTGACGGCGTTCAGCGCCGGGGTGGCGCCTTCGCGCATGCGGCCGTACATCATGACGGTGAGCGGCGCGTCCGAGCCGACCAGCATTAGCGTGGTGTTGAAGTTCTCAAAAGACATCAGGAAGGAAATGGCCGCGGCGCCTGTCAGGGCCGGTTTGAGCGCAGGCAGCGTGATGGTGGCAAATACGGCCGCGCGGGAGGCGCCGAGGTTGTAGGCAGCCTCTTCCAGGCTGATGTCAAAGCGTTTGAGGCGCGCCGTGATGATCAGGGTGGCAATCGACACGATGTAGGAAAACTGGCCCAGCACCACCAGCGGCAGGCCGGGGCGCAGAAAATCCAGCTCCAGTCCCCACATGTCGTCGGCAAATTGCGCCATCCTGCTGGCAAAGGCGAGTATCGAGATGCCCAGAATCACGCCCGGGATCACCAGCGGGGCCAGCATCAGCAAAGACAGGGCCTGTTTGCCAGGAAACCGGCTGCGCTCAATCAAAAAGGCGTTGCTGGTGCCCACCAGCACCGCCAGCAGCGTGACCCAGCTGGCCACCACCACGCTGGTCCAGAGGCTGGCCAGCAGCGGGCCATCGGCAAACAGGCCGGTGCGGCCGGCCCGGCTGCCAACAAACCAGTCTAGCGTGAAGCCGCGCCAGGGCGGGGCGGGGTAGGGCGCGTCATTAAAGGCAAACAGCGCGACCACCGCCAGTGGCAAAAACAGGAAGGCGAAAAAAACCATGCCGTAAACCAGCGTGCTGGCACGCAGCCAGGCGGGGCGGGGCAGGGAGGCGATCATGAACGCCGCATCACTTCACCGAATCTCTGGCCGGTGAGCTTGAGTCCCAGCCAGACGAGGGCGGTGGACAGCGCCAACAGCAAAAAGCCGAAGGCTGCGCCTTGTTCCCAGTTAAAGCGGGTGATGAACTGGGTGTAAATCTGCTCGGTAAACCACAGCGAATTCTTGCCGCCCAGCAGGGTGGGTGTGAGGTAGTTGCCCAGGGTGAGCATGAAAACCACGATGCAACCGGCCAAAATGCCGGGTGCCGCGTGCGGAATCACGATCTGGCGCAAGATGGACGGGCCCTTGCCGCCCAGGTCATAGGCCGCCTCAATCAGGGCGTCGTCCAGGCTTTCCAGGGCGCTGATCAGCGGCACCACCATGAACAGCATGGAGGTGTAGACCAGGCCGACCAAAATCGTGGCATCGCGGTAAAGCAGCTCCACGGGCGCGGCCGTGAGGCCCAGCTGCACCAGCAGGGCGGGCAGCACGCCGGACTCGCGCAGCAGAATCATCCAGCCCAGGGTGCGCACGGTTTCGCTGACCCAGAAGGGAATCAGGCACAGCACCAGCAACAGCGATTTGGCCCGCCCGCGCACCAGCTTGGCAATGGTCCAGGCCACAGGAAAGGCCAGCAGCAGCGTGATCAGGGTCGCCACAATCGACATGACGGCGGTCCGCACAAAGGTGTGCCAGTACAGCGGCTCTTCAATAAAGGTGCGGTACTGCGCCAGGCCGAGCTGGTACTGGCGGGGGGCGATGCGTTCGCGCAGCGACAGCACCGCCAGGTCGATATGCGGCAGCACAATCAGGCCGACCAGCCAGATCAGGGCGGGCGCCAGCAGCAACAGCAGCATGAGCCGGGCTTGCGGCGCGGTGGATGATGCGCGTGCGGCTTCAGCTTGCATCTGTGCTTGCCTCTTCCCTTGTACCCGTCGCCGCAAAACACACGGCGTGCTGCGGGTCGAAACTGAAGGCCACGGTTTCGCCGAGCGCCAAGTCGGCAAAACGGCCTGTTTGCGGCAAGGCAATGCGAAATTCCGTGCGGGTGCGCACTTCCCGCAGCAGCACGGCCGAATTGGCGCCGTCAAACAGCAGGCTTTCCACCAGCCCGACGTGGCTGGGCTGGCAGGCCGGCAATTCGGCCGGGTTGCGCGCCAGGCTGATCGCTTCGGGGCGTACAAAGGCTTCAACGCGCTGGTCCGGGCGCAGCCCGCCCATGGGGCGGGCGTGCAGGGTCAGGCCCTGCGCGGTCGTGAGCGTTGCCATGCCGTCCGGGCCAGACGCATCGAGCTGGCTGGCGCGGCCTGAAAACCGGTTGTTGGTGCCGACAAAGCCCGCGACAAAAGGTGTTTGGGGCTGGTAATAGAGCTGCTGCGGCGTGCCCACCTGCTCAAAGCGGCCGGCGCTCATCACCGCTACGCGGTCGGACAGCACCAGTGCCTCCGACTGGTCGTGCGTGATGTAGACAAAGGTGGTGCCAAAGTCGGCCTGCAGTTGCTTGAGCTCAATCTTCATGTGCTCGCGCAGCTTGAGGTCCAGCGCGCCCAGCGGTTCGTCCAGCAGCAGCAAGGTGGGCTCCAGCACCAGGCTGCGCGCAATCGCCACGCGCTGCCTTTGCCCGCCCGAGAGCTGATCGACCCGTTTGTCCTGCATGCCCGGCAGGCTGACGCGCTCCAGCATGGCGGCAACGCGCCTGGCGATGTCGGCACGCGGCAAACCGCGCCTTGCCAGGCCGTAGCCGACGTTTTCACCGACCGACATCATGGGGAACAGGGCCAGGTGCTGAAACACCATGTTGACCGGCCGCCGATTGGGCGGCACGCCATTCATGGGTTTGCCGCCAATCTGGATCTGGCCGGTGTCGGGCGCGAGAAAGCCGGCGATCATGCGCAGCAAGGTGGTCTTGCCGCAAGCCGAGGGGCCGAGAATCGAGAAAAAGCTGCCGCGCTCGACCGTGAAGGACAAGTCCCTGACGGCGGGCTGGCCAGCGTACTGTTTACCGACGTGTTCGGCTTCGAGATCTATGGCCACCGCTTGCGTCGTGTGCAGTCGTGCTTATTGCGCGGCCTTGATGCGGTCCAGTACCCGGCCCTCGATGTCTTCGATGCCGGCCGGCACAGCCGGATACCACTTGACGTTTTTCAGTGCGGCCTCCGGGAAGCTGGCCGCGAACTGGGCCTTGAGCTTGGCGTCCATCAGCTGGTCGGCGCCCTTGGAGGCGGTGAAATTGCCGGCAGAGCCTGCCACTTTGGCCGCGACATCGGGGCGCATGTTGAAGTTGATCCAGGCGTAGGCGGCAGCGTCGTTGCGGCCCTTGGCAGGGATGGCATAGGTGTCTATCCAGCCGAGCGCGCCCGATTTGGGGGCGATGTACTGGATCTCGGGTTTTTCGCTGTTGAGCTTCCAGCCGCCGGTGTCCCACATCATGGCGCCCACCACTTCGCCGGTGCGCATGCCGTTGAGCAGCTGGTCCTTGTTGTCCCAGTAGAACTTGATGTTGCTCTTGCAGGCGATCATGGTTTTGCCGACCTCATCCATCAGCGCGCTGTAGGCCTTGGGGTCCTTGTAGAGTGCAAAAGGGTCCTTGCCCGAAGCAAAGGCAAATGCCAGCAGGGTGGGGCGCTTCAGGCGAACGGCGGTTTTGCCCTTGACGTCGGCCTTGCACAAATCGGGGTAGTCGTTCATCTTCGCCAACTGGGTGTTGACCACCAGGCCGTCGGTGCCCCAGAGGTGCGGCAGGCCGTAGACCTTGCCGGCCAGCGTGGTGTTTTTCTTGGTGGCGTCCAGCATGGCCGGAATGAACAGCTCGGTCTTGATTTTGCTCAGGTCCATGGGCTTGTAAATGCCGAACTCCTGCTGCGGGCCGGTAATGCGGTCCTGCGAGGGCTGGGCCAGATCGAAGCCGGCACCGCCGGTGGCGCGCAGCTTGGAGATCATTTCCTCGTTGTTTGACAGGGTGATCTCGACCTCAATACCGGTTTCCTTCTTGAACTGCGCCACCACATCGGCGGGCACATAGTCGGACCAGGTAATCAGCCGCAGTTTTTGATCCTGAGCCCAGGCCGTATTGGCCAGGCTTGAAGCCAGCAGACCGGCCCCCATCATGAGGCGCATCAGGCGAGATAATTTCATGGATTTTCCCTGGTCAATGAAGTGGTGATGTGACGCGAAAGACGCGCAGCAAGGCATCAAAATGCAGGAACATGCCCTTAAAACCATAGCCTGTACCTGTTTCATTTTTGTGTCAATATCATCTGCACCAATGGTGCGCCCTCTCCGTGCGCCCTCTCCTTTATTCACACTGCCCCCGCAATGACCTTCTGGATTGACACGCACTGCCACCTCGATGCCGCGGAGTTCCTGCCCGATGTGGCCGCGGTTCGTGCGCGGGCGGCCGCCAGGCAGGTCGCGCATTGCGTCCTGCCCGCCGTGGCAGTTGGCAACTTCGCGGCGGTGCGTTTGCTGGCGCATCAGTTGTCGGACAGCTACGCCCTGGGCATACATCCGCTGTGCGTGTCCGAGGCGCAAGAGGCCGACCTGCTGGCGCTGGATGCGGAACTGGCCCTCAGAAAGTCCGATCCGCGCCTGGTGGCGGTGGGGGAAATAGGGCTTGACTATTTCGTGCCCGCCTTGACGCAAAGCCCCATGCGCGAGCGCCAGGAACATTTTTACCGCGAGCAGCTGAAACTGGCACGCAAGCACGGCTTGCCGGTCATCCTGCATGTGCGGCGATCAGCCGACAAGCTGCTCAAGCATTTGCGCGATTTGGCCCCCGATCACCCGGCGGGCGGCTGGTGCGGCATTGCCCATGCCTTCAATGGCAGCGAACAACAGGCGATGGAGTTCGTCAAGCTGGGTTTCAAGCTGGGCTTTGGCGGCGCCGTCACATTTGAGCCGGCCCAGCAGCTCAGGCGCCTGGCCGCGCAGCTGCCGCTGGAGACGCTGGTGATGGAAACCGACTCGCCCGACATCCCGCCGCAATGGCTTTACGCCACGGCGGCGCAGCGTGCGACCGGGCAGCGCCAGGGCCGCAATGAGCCGGGCGAGCTGCCGCGCATTGCACAGCTGGTGGCCAGCCTGCGCGGCATCCCGGCCGAGGCACTGGCCAGCGCCACCAGCGCCAACGCGCTGGCGGCGCTGCCCCGGCTCAAGGCGCTCTTGCCGTGAGCAATGACGGGATGACTGCCGTGCTGACCGGCTTGCCGCCGCTCGTCTGCAGCCAGACGCGCCTGCTGATTCTGGGTAGTTTCCCCAGCGTGGCGTCGCTGGCCGCCCAGCAGTACTATGGCCACCCGCAGAACCACTTCTGGAAGATTTTGCAGGCTATTTGGCCTGATGGCCCAATAGGAGTGGGCGCAGATAGCTATAAAATCCGTAGCAAATGGCTGCTCTCCAAGCGGCTCGGTGTGTGGGATGTGTACGCGGCATGCGAACGCGAGGGCAGCCTGGACAGCCGCATCCGCCATCCGGTGGTGAATGATTTTTCGGCCATCATGCGCCTTTGTCCACAATTGCAGGCGATAGGCCATAACGGCGGCGAGAGCTTCAGGCATTCCCGGCATGTGAGGGCTGCCTTGAGCGCCGCCGGGCCGCCCCAAGGCGCGAAGGCCCCCCCGGGGGGCAGCGCAGCACACGGAGTGGCAAGCGTGGGGGTCCGGTTCTACAAATTGCCCTCCACCAGTCCGGCCAACGCGTCCTGGTCCTTCGAGCGCAAGCTCCTTGCCTGGCGTGACGTATTTGAACAACATGGATTGATCTGATGGCGAGAAAAGATACCGCGAAAAAAGTGACCGACAACAGTAGCACGGAGCTGCCCGAGGTCAATTTTTCCGACTACGGCAATGTGCGGTTTTTGCATCTGGGCACCGAATGGGTGCAGGGCTCCATGCTGGTGGATGCGCCTTTTGACATTGAGTTGGAGTATGTGCAGCGCATGATGGCCGGGCTGCTGTTCATGGACGCCTCGGAAGTGTCCAAAAAGCACGCCATGCAGCTGGGGCTGGGCTCGGCGGCGCTCACCAAGTTCTGCTACAAAAAGCTGCGCATGAAGACCACGGCGATAGAGCTCAACCCGCAGGTGGTGGCGGCCTGCCGCCTCTGGTTCAAGCTGCCGCGCGACGACCTGCGGCTGCATGTCATAGAGGCCGATGCCGCCGCTGAAATCCAGAAACCGTCGCATCAGGGTACGGTCGATCTGCTGCATGTCGATTTGTACGACCACGAGGCCGCCGCGCCGGTGCTCGACAGCGCCGATTTTTATGCCCATTGCTACGGCTTGCTGGCCGAGGACGGCGTGATGACGGTCAACCTGTTTGGCCGGGACTCGAGCTACGAGCGCTCGCTTGAAAAAATCGCCGAGGCCTTCGGCCCCCAGGCCGTCTGGGCTTTCAGGCCGACGCGGGAAGGCAATACCGTGGTGCTGGCCCAGCGCGAGCCCACGCGGCCGGAGCGGGCCGAGCTCCTGCTGCGGGCCGGCACCATTGAGTCGCGCTGGGATTTGCCCGCCAAGAAATGGTTGCGGCTTTTCAAGCCGGTCGCGTGACGCCGGCCTCGATGGATAGGCTACAGTGCCAGCCATGAGCGCCGTGATGCCCCCCCAACGCCCCACTTCTCCGCCCAACACACGTGGGCCGCAGCCGGCAAAGGCCCACCTCGGCCCGCTGGACTGGCGCAAGCTGGTTGAATGGCTTAGCGAAGACGGCGTGATCAGCGGCGTCGAGGCCGAGCGCACCATTGCCCGCTGTTCGCAGGTGCAAAGCGCGCAGCATCCGCTGATCCGGCTGGCCAGCGTCAGCATGACGCGGGTGGCCGACGGCAAGCCGCTGGACACCGACACCATCGCCCAGTGGCTGGCCGGCCGCGCCGGCCTCAATTATTTGAGGATTGACCCGCTCAAGGTCGATGTGGGCAAGGTGGCCGACACCATGTCCGCCGTGTATGCCGAGCGGCACAAGGTGCTGCCGGTTCAGGTCACCCCGCAGGAGGTGGTGATCGCCACCTCCGAGCCTTTCATCACCGACTGGGTGTCGGAAGTCGAGCGCCAGTCAAGACGCAGCGTGCGCCTGGTGATGGCCAATCCGCAGGAAATCAGCAAGTTCACGACCGAGTTTTTTGCCCTCGCCAAATCCGTCAAGGCGGCGCTCAAAACCGGCGGAAGTTCCGGTTCCGCCAGCTTTGAACAGTTGGTCGAGCTGAACAGGAGCAACAAGCAGCTCGATGCCAACGACCAGGGCGTGGTGCAGGTGGTGGACTGGCTCTGGCAATACGCCTTTGACCAGCGCGCCAGCGACATCCACCTGGAGCCGCGGCGCGAGCAGGGCGTGATCCGCTTTCGCATCGACGGCGTGCTGCACCCGG
>CAZWDK010000023.1:0-2636 GCA_964633095.1 uncultured Polaromonas sp.
GCGATTGGCACGCCGATCGTCACGCTGGCCGCGGTGAGCGGTCTGGACCAGGTCACGCTGTCTGCCATGGCCGGTCGCCAACTGCCCTTCGTTTCGATTCTGGTTCCGTTCTGGCTTGTCGCCACGTTCGTGAAGATGGAAGGCGGCACGTGGAAGGAAGCGTTCGAGGTGTGGCCGGCGGCGCTGTGCGCGGGGGCATCGTTTGCCCTCATGCAGTGGTTCGCGTCAGCAACCAACGAATTCCACTTGATGACGGACGTGGTTTCCGGCGTGTTCTCGGTCGTCTGCACCGCGCTGTTCCTGCGCTTCGTGTGGCATCCGAAGACACGCTTTCTGTTGAAGGCCGAGCGCGAGGCCCTGGCCGTGGCCGGCAAGAGCACCGCGACAGCCACTACCGACCGCACCGAGTGGAAGTACTCGTACACGACCGGGGAGACGGTCTACGCATGGCTGCCCTGGGTGATCCTGATCCTTTGCTGCGCTATCTGGGGCATGCCGGAATTCAAGAAGTACCTGAACAACCTTTTCTCTTCAGTCACGTTCTCCACAACGCTGCTCGGCTCACATTTCGCGGGAACGCTCTCGCTGCCGGTCTGGGACATGCCGGCCCTGCACAACCTGGTGCAACGGATGCCGCCGGTGGCACCCGTGAATGCCAAGCCTGAGGTCGCGCGGTTCACCATCAACTGGCTCTCGGCCGCCGGAACCGGCGTGTTCGTCGCGGCAATTCTGTCCGGCCTGGTCCTCAGACTGAGCGCGGCTCAATGGAAAGCGGCCTTCGGCCAGACCCTCCAGCGCATGAAGATTCCAGTCCTGGTGATTGCCCAGGTCCTTGGACTCGGATTCCTGACGCGGTACGCCGGTACCGATGCGGTCCTCGGCCTGGCGTTCACCGGCGCCGGTTTCATGTATCCCTTCTTTGCCGCCTACCTGGGCTGGCTCGGTGTCTTCCTCACGGGCTCCGACACGGCTTCCAATGCCCTGTTCGGCAGCCTGCAGCGGATCACGGCCCAGCAACTCAACTTGAACCCGATCCTGATTGTGGCCACGAACTCGACCGGCGGCGTGATGGGAAAGATGATCGACGCGCAGTCCATCATGGTGGCCTGCGCGGCATGCTATGACGATCCCAAGGAGAGGTCGCATGCGCTAGGGCCTATCTTCCGCACGGTCTTCTGGCACTCAATCGCTGGAGCCGCGGTGATCGGCGCCATCGCTCTTGTGCAGGCCTACGTCTTCCCGGGGATTATTCCGATACCTCCGATCGGCAAGTGAAGCGTGTCTACTGACGAGGCGCGCCGCCGTGGTCCAGCGCCTGATCCAGGCCAGGCCCCAGCGCCGCCTTGCGCCGGTACTCCGCCGGCGAGTCGCCGGTCCATTGCCTGAAGGCGCGGGCGAAGCTCTTCTCGTTGCCGAAGCCGACGGCCAAGGCCACCTGCTTGATCGGGCGCGTGGTGCGGCGCAGGGCTTGCATCGCCCGCTCCAGCCTGACTTCGTCCTTCAGCGCCTGCAGCGTGGCCCCCTCCTCCTGCAGCTGGCGGTGCAGCGTGCGGGCGGACACGCTCAAGGCGGCGGCCAGTGCCTCGGCATTGGCGGCCGCCGGCTGGCTTTGCAGCAGCATGCGCACGCGCTGCACCAGCAGCCGATCGCGCCGGTATTGGCGCACCACCAGGGCCAGCGCCTGCGGCAGCATCGCGGCCAGGGCTTTTTCGTCACGACGCAAGGGCAGGTCCAGGTAACGTGCATCAAAGCCCAGGCCGGCCTGCGGCGCGCTGAAGTGCACCGGCCCCGGAAACAGCAGCGGGTAGACGGCCGCATGGTCCGGGGCGGCAAACGGAAAGCTGGCGCTGTGCAGTGGGATGCGCGAATCGATGAGCCAGCAGGCGATGCCATGGAGGTTGCGCAGCAGGGTCACCAGGCAGAACTCGCGCATGGCGCCGGGCAGGCGCCGTTCGGTGATGGTCAGCGTGGCGGTCCCGTGCGCCACCGCCAGGCTCAGCGCGATGTCGTCGGTCAGCAGGCCATGGTGGCGACACCAGCGCCTGAGCGCCACGCCCAGGTTGGGCGAGCCCAGCGAGGCCCGCAGCAGCATGCCGTAGCTGCCCCAGGGCAGCTTGCGCGAGAACCAGCCCAGTGCCTCGTCGTCGAGTTCGCGCATGGCCTGAGCGGCCAGCACTTCCAGCTGTTTCGAGGTGACGGCGGCCCCGGGCCGGCGCAGCAGGTCTGGCGCAATTTGCGCCTTGGCCAGGGCGCCGCCGGGGTCGGCGCCGTACTTCTCGTAGGCCATGAGAAGCATGCGGATGAACGAGACCGGCGTGGCCGAAACGGGTTGCATGGGCCGCAGTGTAGACCGGTCCGGCTGGCAGAATCGGCCCCGCTTCCAGGCTGAAGACAAGCAGGAGGCCATTTTGATCACCCTTCCCCATGGCCTGAGCGCGCGCTCGTTCCGCCCCTGCGGATGCTCGAAGAGCGGGTGACGGCATTGCGCCGCAAGGAATCGTGATTCGCAGCCCGTTGGCCGCCGGCGAGCGGGCTTGACTCAGGGCTTGAAGCCCGCCTGGCACCCATTCACAACTTCTGTGGACAAGCTTGTGCACCCGCCCGGGGAAAACCCGTGAAAGCCTTGTCTGGCGCGG
>CAZWDK010000023.1:2736-6220 GCA_964633095.1 uncultured Polaromonas sp.
TGAAAGCCTTGTCTGGCGCGGCTTTCAACAGGGTGCCCGCGAAAGAGGCAGCCCCCTGCCGGAGGGATGACCGGCTGGACAAGCGTTCCGGCCGAAGAGGCCGGTCAGGCCCCCGCCAGCAGGCGCGGCAACTCGGCCATGCGGCCAAACAGCCGGCCGGCGCCGGCCTGCAGCAGGGCCGCCCCCTGCTCAGGCGAGGGGCAATAGGCCCAGACCGTGGCGCCCGCCGCCACGCCGGCCGTCACGCCGGTGGGCGTGTCCTCGATCACCAGGCAGCGCGCGCCCGCGGCGCCCAGATGCGCGGCGGCGGCCAGATAGACGTCGGGCGCGGGCTTGGAGCGCGGCATTTCGTGGCCGCTGAAAATGCGGCCGGCAAAAAAATCCATCAGCCCGACCTGGGCCAGCTGCATTTCCACCTTGAAACGGTCCGCCCCCGAGGCGCAGGCGATGCCCTGCACGGCATGCGCATGCGCCGCCGCCACGGCCTCGAGCGCGCCGTCTATGGCCCGCAGGCGGGCCTGCAGCGCACGGTTGCGCCGCGCGTAGAACTCGCCCATCCAGTCCTCGGTCAGCGGCCGGCCGGTGCGCTGCTCGATGATGGCGCGCTCGTCGCGCACCGCCTTGCCGATGAACACCCGCATGCACTCCTCGGGCGTCAGCGACCAGCCGCTTTCTTCCAGCATGTCGCGCAACACGCCGTTGGTGATGGGTTCGCTGTCGACCAGCACGCCATCGCAGTCAAACAACACCGCTTCAAATTTCATGTTTTACTCATTTTTCAATAGCTGCTTGTGCCCGTAACCATTGGGCCAGAGGCATATTTCATTCAAAACTGATCGCCATCGACGTAATACCAGCGGCCCTGCTCGCGCACGAAGCGGCTGCGCTCGTGCAGGCGAGTCGCACGGCCGCCCTCGCGCAAGCGTGCCACAAACTCCACCTCGGCATGGTCGGCATCAATCAGCCGGTGCGCGCGCAGCTCCAGCCCCAGCCATTTCGCGGCCGGGTCCAGCGTGAGCTCGGTGGGACGGGTGCTGGCATGCCAGGTCGCCAGCAGGTAGTCCGGGCGGCCCAGCACAAACGCGCTGTAACGCGAGCGCATCAGCGATTCGGCGTCGGGCGCCGGCACGGCGGCGCTCTCGTTCAGGTAGAGGCCGCAGCAGGCCGCAAAAGGCAGGGGCTGCGCTTTGGCGGCCCTGGCCGCATGGGTCGAGGTGCGGCCGCATGGGCAGGCTGCCGTCATGCGTTCAAGGCCTCAGCGCCAGATGCCGGTCCCGCGTGAATCAGGCGCATCAGGATATCGTTCATGACCCTGATTTTCACAGACTTCAGGCCGGGCACGCGCTTGCGGGCGGATGTGAGCCGTGGTCCCGCCCTGCTCCCTGTGGCGACGCGCGTTGCGGTGCACACACCCGATTGCATCCAGATGCCGCCATGCGTGTATAAATGAATGCGGTGGACAAGCCACCGCCATGAGGCGAACCATGACATTCATGATGAACTTCCACCGGGCGCCGGAGGCCCGACAGCGAGCCGAAGCGATCGCGCGCTTTCAGCCTACCGGCGGGCTCCCGCCGGGACGCTGGCGACGGGCGATCCTGGCCTTGCTCGTCGTGCTTGTGGGCTATGCCGCCGCTGATCTCCTCTGGCCCTTGCATCGTGACCTGAGCCGCTTCGATCCCATTGCGACCGGGACACTCGAGACGAAGATGTGGCGCTCTTACTATGACCGCCAACGCGTCACGCTCTTTCTTGAACTGGCGCAAACTCTGCGCACACAGTATCGCTTTCCGTCGCTCAGGTCGTACATCGGCGCTTACTACGGCGCGTCGGCCGCATTCACTTTCAAGGGGGGCAAGGAGCGCAGCGAATACGAAAAAGCGTTGCCGGCGCTGCAAACCTATTTCAGCCTGATCCGCAACACAGGCAACCGCGACTTCGATGTCGCGCGCACCGCCGAGCTCGAACTGGAATGGTGGATCGTGCACCGGCAGCGCGAACGCAATCCGCCCGGCGCGTTGGCTAGCGCCTGCGCCGAAGCCGCGGCATCGCTGTACCTGGTGTCCACGAATTCGACACTCGAGCATGGGCGCTTGCGCGCACAGGCGATGCTGCTTCGCGACGCCCGTGAAGACGCAGGCAGCGTTACCGATGCCGATTGGACAACCATCGAATCGCTATTGCACCGGAGCTATCTGTCTCTTAGCCACGCCGTTTCATCGACGAACGCCGTTGCCGGCGCGCCATGAGCGATGTGCCAGCCGATCCTCAGCCAGCAACCGCCTCGGCCACCGGCGCCACCAAGCCAATCCGATCCAGCGCAGCCGCCAGTTGCCCCACCGTGCGCTCCGCCTGGTGCCATTTCTCCAGCCCGAACAGGCCGACGCGGAAGCTCATGAAGTCGGCGCCTTCGTCGCATTGCAGCGGCACACCGGCGGCGGTCTGCAGCCCCTGATCCAGAAACTTCTTGCCTGACTGGATCTCGGGGTCCGTGGTGTAGCTGACCACCACGCCGGGCGCCTTGAAGCCGTCGGCGGCGACGCTGGGCAGGCCGCGGCTTTCGAACAGGGCGCGGACCTGGCTGCCCAGCGCCTCCTGCTCGGCGCGCACCCTGGCGAAACCGTAGGCCTGGGTTTCCTTCATGGTGGCGCAGAGGCGCGTCAGCGCGTCGGTGGGCAGGGTGGCGTGGTAGGCGTGGCCGCCTTTTTCGTAGGTTTCCATGATCTGCAGCCACTTCTTCAGGTCGCAGGCGAAGCTGGAGCTGCTGGTGGCCTCGATGGCCGTGCGGGCGCGCTCGCTGAGCATGACCATGGCGCAGCAGGGTGAGCTGCTCCAGCCTTTTTGCGGCGCAGAGATCAGCACGTCGACGCCGGTGGCCTGCATGTCGACCCACATGGCGCCGGAGGCGATGCAGTCGAGCACGAACAGGCCGCCCACTTCATGCACGGCGTCGGCCACGGCGCGCAAATAGCTGTCGGGCAGCATCATGCCGGAAGCGGTTTCCACATGCGGGGCAAAGACGAGGGCGGGCTTTTCCCTGGCGATGGCGGCCTGCACGTCGGCAATCGGCGCGGGGGCCCAGGGTGCCTGGGCGCCCGCGCCGGTTTTACGGGCCTTGAGCACGGTGGACGATGCGGGGATTTGCCCCATCTCGAAAATCTGCGTCCAGCGGTAGCTGAACCAGCCGTTGCGGATGACCAGCACCTGCTTGCCGGCGGCGAACTGCCGCGCCACGGCTTCCATGCCGTAGGTGCCGCTGCCCGGCACCAGCGCCACCGAGGGGGCTTGGTACACCTCCTTCAGGATGCGGGAGATATCTCTCATCACGCCCTGGAAGCTGCGCGACATGTGGTTGAGCGCGCGGTCGGTGTACACCACCGAGAATTCAAGCAGGCCATCAGGGTCGACGTTGGGCAGCAGTCCGGGCATGGGATTCCTTCAGAGTGGCGGAAAAAGTCGGACTGGCAGCTTAGCATGTGCGCCG
>CAZWDK010000023.1:6320-21312 GCA_964633095.1 uncultured Polaromonas sp.
GATTCCTTCAGAGTGGCGGAAAAAGTCGGACTGGCAGCTTAGCATGTGCGCCGTGCTGAAAGCGCTGCAGCGCGCTCAGGCAGGGCCCTACCGAACCTCGCGAACACTCACTTATTGATAGCTGCCTGGGGCCAGAGGCCTGTTTGCCTTAGAGCCGGTGGCCACGCCGGCACGACGCTGCGCCCGCTAAGACGCACCGCGCGGCCGGCCGCAGCAAGGTCAAGCCGGTTTCGCCTTGCGCTTTTCCCGCTGTTCCGGCGTTTCGGTGGGACCGCCCTGTTTCACCCATTCGGCATAGCCGCCGTCGAGATGGGCGACATTGCGCATGCCCATGTCCTGCAGGGTCTTGGTGGCCAGCGCGCTGCGCCAGCCGGCGCCGCAGAACAGGATGAACTCCTTGCCTTCGTCGGCAAAAATCGGCTTGTGGTAGGGCGAGGCCGGGTCCACCCAAAATTCGAGCATGCCGCGTGGCGCGTGGTAGCTGCCCAGCACGGTGCCGCCGGCGAGTTCGCGCACGTCGCGGATGTCGACGAGCTGCACCTGGGGGTCGGCGAGTTTGGCCTTGACCTCGGCCACCGAATAGCTCTTGACCTGGGCCATGGCCTCGTCGACGAGGGCGCGGAATCCTTTGGTGATGGGCATGATGGACCCCTTTCAATAAGCTGGGGACCGGGCAAGGGGGCGCAAGCGCTCCCGTTGGTCCGTCCCACAAAGATCTAATCAGTTTGAGGACCGAGCAACGGGGCGCCAGCGCTCCCGTTGGTCCGTCCCACAAAGCTATAGGCTTCGCTGGATGATGATTTTCTGCACGTCGGACGTGCCTTCGTAAATCTGGCAGACCCGCACATCGCGGTAAATGCGTTCCAGCGGGAAGTCGCTGACATAGCCATAACCGCCCAGGGTCTGGATGGCGGCGCTGCAGACCTGCTCGGCCATCTCGCTGGCAAACAGCTTGGCCATGGCGGCTTCCTTCAGGCAGGGCTGGCCGGCGTCGCGCAGGCTGGCGGCGTGCCAGACCAGCTGGCGCGCCGCTTCAAGTCGGGTGGCGCAATCGGCCAGCCGGAAACCGACGGCCTGGTGGTTGAAGATGGCGGTGCCAAAGCTCTGGCGCTCCTTGGCGTAGGCCACGGCCACCTCCAAGGCGCTGCGCGCCATGCCCACGCTTTGGGCGGCAATGCCTATGCGCCCGCCCTCCAGCGCGCCCAGGGCGATCTTGTAGCCCTCGCCCTCGGCGCCAATCAGGTTCTCGGCCGGGATGCGGCAGTTGTCGAAATTGATCTGCGCCGTGTCGCTGCTGTGCTGGCCCAGCTTGTCCTCAAGACGCGCGACGACGTAGCCGGGCGCGTTGGTCGGCACGATGAAGGCGCTCATGCCCTTCTTGCCGGCGCCCTTGTCGGTGACCGCAATGACGATGGCCGCATGGCCGTTTTTGCCGCTGGTGATGAACTGCTTGACGCCGTTGATCACATAGCTGTCGCCTTCCTTGACGGCGCTCGTCTTGAGCGAGGACGCGTCGCTGCCCACATGCGGCTCGGTCAGGCAGAACACGCCCAGCATCCGGCCCTGCGCCAGCGGCTCAAGCCACTGCTTTTTCTGCGCCGCATTGCCGTAACGCATCAAGATCGCATTGACCGGGCAGTTGGTCACGCTGATGGCCGTGCTGGTGCCGCCGTCGCCGGCGGCAATTTCCTCCAGCACCAGCGCCAGCGTCACATAGTCCAGATTCGCGCCGCCGAACTCTTCGGGCACGCAAATGCCGTAGGCGCCCAGCGCCGCCAGGCCCTGGTGCGCCGCCGTCGGGAAGTGGTGCTCCTTGTCCCAGCGCGCGGCATGGGGCCAGAGTTCTTCTTTCGCAAACGCGCGCACCGCGTCGCGAATCATTTCCTGCTCTTGATTCAGTATCAAATTGGTCTCCTGCCCAAGCTTGACGGGCGCAAATAGCTATCTTATTTATAGCAATTCAATGGCCAGCGCCGTGCCTTCGCCGCCACCTATGCACAGCGTGGCAACGCCTTTTTGGAGGCCGCGCGCCTTCAGCGCATGGATCAGCGTGACGATGATGCGGGCGCCGCTGGCGCCAATCGGGTGGCCCAGCGCGCAGGCGCCGCCGTTGACGTTGACGATGTCATGGCTCAGCCCCAGCTCTTTCATGGCGGCCATGGGCACCACGGCAAAGGCCTCGTTGACTTCCCACAGGTCCACCTCCTTGACGCTCCAGCCGATTTTTTTCAGCAGCTTTTGCACGGCCCCCACCGGCGCGGTGGTGAACCACTCGGGCGCCTGGGCAAAGGTGGCGTGGCCGACGATGCGGGCGATGGGCTTGGCCCCCAGCTCCCTGGCGGTGGATTCCCGGGTCAGCACCAGCGCGGCCGCGCCGTCGTTGATGGACGAGCTGGAGGCCGCCGTGATGGTGCCGTCCTTCTTGAAGGCGGGTTTGAGGGTGGCGATTTTGTCGAGCTTGACCTTGCCCGGGCCCTCGTCGATGGAAATCACGACCTCGCCGGCGCGGCCCTTGACGGTGACGGGCGTGATCTCGGCCTTGAAGGCGCCGGACTCGGTGGCCGCCTTGGCGCGCTGCACGCTGGTGACCGCAAAAGCGTCCTGCGCCTCGCGGCTGAACTGGTATTTGTCGGCGCATTGCTCGCCGAAGGTGCCCATGGCACGGCCCGGCTCGTAAGCGTCTTCCAGGCCGTCCAGCATCATGTGGTCATAAATGCGGTCGTGGCCTATGCGCACACCGCTGCGGCCCTTGAGCAGCAGATGCGGCGCATTGGTCATGCTTTCCATGCCACCGGCCACCATCACATCGCGGCTGCCCGCCATGAGCTGGTCGTGCGCCAGCAGGGTGGCCTCCATGCCGGAGCCGCACATCTTGGACAGCGTGACGGCGCCCACGCTGGCCGGCAGCCCGCCCTTGAAGCCGGCTTGCCGCGCCGGCGCCTGGCCCTGGCCCGCCATCAGGCAGTTGCCGAACAGCACTTCGTCGACTTTTTCGGGGGCCAGCCCCGAGCGTTCGATGGCGGCCTTGATGGCGGCGCCGCCCAGATCGTGGGCCGACAAGGCGCTGAAGTCGCCCTGGAAAGCGCCCATGGGGGTGCGGGCCGCGCCGAGGATAACGATGGAATCCGACATGATGTGTCCTTTAGGGTTAGGTATAAGGTTGGATAAATCGAAGGGTCAGGGAGTTGCAGCCGGGTAGCGCTTGATGAAACGCTTTTCCCGTTCATAGGGAAACACATCGTGTACATGGCCGGCCTGGATGCGCGCCTGGTGGCTTTGCCAGAAAGCCGCATCCAGCAGGTCGCTGTGGTGGCGCATGAAGACCTCGCGCACGACCTCATTGCCCAGCAGAAAGGGGCCGAAGGTTTCCGGGAAGACATCTTTGGGCCCGACGGAATACCAGACCTCGCCGCTCATTTCCTCTTCTTCATTGCGCGGCGCCGGCACCCGGCGGAACTTGCAGTCGGTGATGTATTCGATCTCGTCGTAGTCGTAAAACACCACCTTGCCGTGGCGCGTGATGCCGAAGTTTTTCCAGAGCATGTCGCCCGGGAAAATATTGGCCGCAACCAGGTCCTTGATGGCGTTGCCGTACTCGATCACGGCGCGCTCGATCTGCTCTTTCGCCGCCGGCTCGGCCGCGCCCAGGTCAAAGGCTTCCTGCAAATAGATGTTGAGCGGAATCATGCGCCGCTCGATGTACACATGCTTGATGATGACTTCCATCTGCCCGTCGCCGTCGCGGTCGCTGATCTCCAGCTGGCTGGGCGCGAATTTTTCAATTTCGGCAATCAGCGCGTCATCAAAGCGCGCGCGCGGAAAGGCCACCCCGCTGTACTCCTGGGTGTCGGCCATGCGGCCGACGCGGTCGTGCTGCTTGACCAGCAGGTATTTGCCCTTGATCTGCTCGCGCGTGGTGTCTTTTTGCGGCGGGTAGTAGTCCTTGATGACCTTGAAGACATAGGGAAAAGACGGCAGGTCAAACACCAGCATCACCATGCCCTTGATGCCGGGCGCGATGCGGAACTTGTCGGTGGAGTGCCGCAGGTGGTGCAGAAAGTCGCGGTAAAACAGCGTCTTGCCCTGCTTGGCCAGGCCCAGCGCGTTGTAGATTTCCGCGCGCGGCATGCGCGGCATCATGCCGCGCAAAAACTGGACATAGGCCGAGGGAACCTCCATGTCCACCATGAAATAGGCGCGCGCAAAGCTGAACAGAATCAGCAGCTCGTCCTCGCCGAACAGCGCGGCATCGATCGCCAGTTTGCCGCTCTTGGCATGCAGCAGCGGCAGGGCAATCGGCAGCTCGCTAAAGCCGTTGATGATCTTGCCGACGGCGTAGGAGCCCTTGTTGCGGAAAAAGAGGCCGGACAGCACCTGGATCTGGAAATTGGCGCGCAGCTTGACGTCGCCCAGCCGCTCGCGCAGGGCCTGCACCACATAACCCGCATCACGCTCCAGGTCCTCAAATTCGACGCGAAGGTCGAAATCGCGCACCAGCGTCGTGACGGTGGCCTGCAGGGTCTCGGGGGTCGGGTAGTAGGCGCGGTAGGTCGGCCTTGCCGCTGGCTCGTCATTTTCGATGTACTCGGTGCTGACGGCCGGACGGACAAAAATGAAATTATTCTGGAAATAGCTGCGGTGCAGGATTTTGGTGGTGACCGAATTGAAAAAGGTTTCGGCCAGCTCGGGCTGGTGGTGATCGACCAGCAGGCCGATGTAATGCAGCTTGACCTGGTGCCAGACATCCATGGACTGCTCGCCGGCCTTGAACTCGCGCTCCAGCCGTGTCGAGGCTTCGCGCACGCGCAGGTCGTAAAACTCGATGCGCTCGCGCTGGGCGCGCTGCTGGCCGTGCCAGTCGGCGGTTTCAAAGCGGTGCTTGGCACGCGCCGACTCGGCGCGGAACAAGCGGTAATGGCGGTTGAAGCCGTCCATCATCGCCTTGGCGATGTCGTAGGCAATCGTGGAGTCCAGGCGCTGCGGAAACATGTCAGTGCCCGTCCGGCCGCCCGCAGGGCACTGAACGCGCCCCGGCGGGGCAGCGAAGGCAGTGGGCGCGGCGGCGTTTCATCCTAGCTCCTGGCGGCGATCACACCCTCGATGGCGGCACGGTACAGGGGCTCGATCGAGTCGGTGCTGGACACCGTCATCTGCAGGTCCTGCAGCAGGCCGTCATGCACGCCAAAGGCCCAGCCATGAATATGGACCTTCTGGCCCTTGGCCCAGGCATCCACCATCACGGTGCTGACGCAGACGTTGACCACCTGCTCGATCACGTTGAGGTCGCACAGCGCGTCGGCGCGCTGCGCCTCGGGCAGGCGCTCAAGCAGCCCGCGGTGCCGGTCACGCACGTCCTGGATATGGCGTATCCAGTTGTCGGCCAGGCCGATGCGCCTGCCTTCCAGCCCCGCCTGCACACCGCTGCAGCCGTAGTGGCCGACCACCATGATGTGCTCCACCTTGAGCATTTCCACCGCGAACTGGATCGCCGAAAGCGCGTTGAGGTCGGAATGCACGACGATGTTGGCCACATTGCGGTGCACAAACACCTCGCCCGGCTCCAGCCCGGTGATCTGGTTGGCGGGAACCCGGCTGTCGGAGCAGCCAATCCACATGTACTTGGGCGTCTGCTGCTTGACCAGGCTGGTGAAAAAGCCCGGCCGATCGGCCTCCATCTGCGCGGCCCAGGCGCGGTTGTGGCTGAAGAGGTCTTGAATGTTTGCGGTAGTCATGGGAATCATTGTCGCCTGCCCGGACTTACAGGGTCTCGGCAAACAACTCCCGGCCAATCAGCATGCGGCGGATCTCGCTGGTGCCGGCGCCGATTTCATAGAGTTTGGCATCGCGCCAGAGGCGGCCCAGCGGGTAGTCGTTGATGTAGCCGTTGCCGCCAAAGATCTGCACGCCCTCGCCGGCCATCCAGGTGGCCTTTTCGGCGCACCAGAGAATCACGGAGGCGCAGTCCTTGCGCACCTGGCGCACATGGCCTGCGCCCAGCAGGTCCAGGTTTTTGGCGACGGTGTAGGCAAACGAGCGCCCGGCCTGCAGCACCGTGTACATGTCGGCCACCTTGCCCTGGATCAGCTGGAACTCGCCAATGCTCTGGCCAAACTGCTTGCGGTCGTGGATGTAGGGAACGACGTTGTCCATCACCGACTGCATGATGCCCAGCGGACCGCCGGTGAGCACGGCGCGCTCATAGTCCAGCCCGCTCATCAGCACCTTGGCGCCGCTGTTCAGGCCGCCCAGGATGTTTTGCGCCGGCACCTCGACGTTGTCAAACACCAGCTCGCCGGTGTGGCTGCCGCGCATGCCCAGCTTGTCGAGCTTTTGCGCAACCGAAAAGCCCTTCATGCCTTTTTCAATCAGGAAGGCGGTGACGCCGCGCGCGCCCAGCTCGGGCTCGGTCTTGGCGTAGACCACCAGGGTGTCGGCATCGGGGCCGTTGGTGATCCACATCTTGCTGCCGTTGAGGACGTAATAACCGCCCTTGTCCTCGGCCTTCAGTTTCATGGAAATCACGTCGCTGCCGGCGCCAGGCTCGCTCATGGCCAGCGCGCCCACATGCTCGCCGCTGATCAGCCCGGGCAGGTATTTCCGGCGCTGCTCATCGGTGCCGTTGCGCGTGATCTGGTTCACGCACAGATTGCTGTGCGCGCCGTAGGACAGGCCCACGGAGGCGGAAGCGCGCGAGATCTCCTCCATCGCGATCATGTGGGCCAGGTAGCCCATGTTGGCGCCGCCGTATTCCTCGCCCACGGTGATGCCGAGCACGCCGAGCGCGCCCATTTTTTGCCACAAATCCATCGGGAACTGGTCGTCGCGGTCCAGCTCGGCGGCACGCGGTGCGATTTCGCTTTGGGCAAATTCGCGCACGGCATCGCGCAGGGCGTCGATGTCTTCGCCGAGTTGAAAATCAAGTCCGGGCATAGGGGTCATGATGGTGTCTTTCGTTAAATACCGTGAAGGGATCAGGGCTGGGTCTGGCTGGGTCTAATAGGTTTTGGGAACCGGGACTATGGTTTGCTGCATCAGCGCACAAACGCTTTCCTTCCCGTCGGCGTCCCGGTGCATCACTTCGGCCGTGGTCACCACAATCCGCTTGCCCGCCTTGACGACACGGCCGATCGCGCGCAGCTCGCCGCTCCTGAAGCTGGCCAGGAAATTGATTTTGTATTCGACCGTGGTGACCTCGACCTCGGGCGCCACCGCCGTCAACGCCGCATAGCCGCCGGCAATGTCGGCCAGGGCGCCCATGGCGCCGCCGTGAAAGCCGCCCTGCTGCTGCGTGACGCGCTCCGAATGCGGCAAGGCGACCTCGCACACGCCGGGCTCTACGCGCAGCAGCCGGGCGCCCAGATGCTGCATCAGCCCCTGGCGTAAAAAACTCGCTTCGATGCGCTGAAACAACGCCGACGGTGTGGAGGATGCGTCCATGAGATGAGCCCCGAAGAAGAGCGGATTTTAAATTGACGTTTACGTAAACGTCAATTATGAACTACTTGGCTCCGGCCTAACAAGCCCTGCGGGCGTTAGCCTGCGCTGAAACCGGAGTTCACAATTGACCGGTTTGTGACTTTTCGGCCTTGCCGAGCAGCGCCCTGGCCTCTTTCTCATGGGTCCGGATCTCGTCCAGATTGGCCTGCAGGTCCAGCATTTGCGCTTCCAGCTTTTTTCGGTGCTCCGTCAGCACCGCCAAAAACTTCCTGAGCTGCGGCGCCGTGTCGCGCGGGCTGTCGTAGGAGTCGATGATTTCCTTGGCCTCCACCAGCGACAGCCCCAGCCGCTTGGCGCGCAGGGTGAGCTTGAGCCGCGTGCGGTCGCGCGCCGTGTACACCCGGCTGCGTCCGCCCGGCCCCTCGCGCTGGGGCTGCAGCAAGCCCATGTCTTCGTAAAACCGCATGGCGCGGGTGGTCAGGTCAAACTCTTTGGCAAGATCGCTGATGGTGTAGGTGGTGGCCATGGTGATGAGGAACGGTGCAAAAGAAGGCAAAACAAGGTCAATGCGGAGGTGACAGCAGAAAGCCGGCATCCTCCCTACAATCGGTCGAACATGACGTTTACGTAAACGTCATATCCACCACGGATATTACATGAACCACCTTGAACAGCAACTCGATTACCCCTTGGGCGACACCCTGCCCGAGCCCGGCAGCAGCCTGACGCTGGCACCGGGTGTCAAATGGATCCGCATGGCGCTGCCGTTTGCGCTGAACCATATCAACCTGTGGCTGCTGCGCGACGAGCTGGACGATCCGAATGCAGCGGGCCAAAAAATTCAGGGCTGGACGGTGGTGGACTGCTGCATCAGCCGGGAAGAATCCAAGGCGCAATGGGAAGCCATTTTTGCCACCCAGCTGGAAGGCCTGCCGATTCTGCGCGTCATCGCGACCCACATGCATCCGGACCATATCGGGCTGGCTTACTGGCTGTGCCAGCGCTGGAGCACGGCCAGCCATGTCTGCCGTTTGTGGGTCAGCGCCACCGACTACCACTCGGCACGCCTGGGCTCGCAAAGCACCACGGGCTTTGGCGGAGACAGCGCGGCCCGGTTTTTTGCCTCGCACGGCCTGACCGACCCGCAATCCGTCGAAAAAATCAAGGCCCGCACCGGCTATTACCCCGGCATGGTGCCCGAGGTGCCCGCCAGCTTTTGCCGCCTGATGGATGGCAAGATGGTCCGGATTGGCGGACGCAGCTGGCGCTGCATCAGCGGTTACGGCCATGCCCCGGAGCACATTGCGCTGCACTGCGATGAACTCAAGTTGCTCATCAGCGGCGACATGGTGCTGCCGCGCATTTCCACCAATGTGAGCGTCTACGACATGGAGCCCGAGGCCGACGCGCTCACGCTGTTCCTGGAGTCCCTGGCCAAATTCATGCCGCTGGCGCAGGACACGCTGGTGCTGCCCTCGCATGGCAAGCCGTTTCGCGGACTGCACGCGCGGATCGGGCAATTGCTTGACCACCACCGGGACCGGCTTGAAGAGGTGCTGCAGGCCTGCCAGGCCGGCCCCTGCAGTGCCGCCGACATCCTGCCCATCATGTTCAGGCGCCCATTGGACCTGCACCAGACCACCTTCGCGATGGGCGAGGCGCTGGCGCACCTGCATGCGCTGTGGTTCAAGGGACAACTCCAGCGCCGGCTGGAGCCGGACGGCGTTTACCGGTTCCGCAGCGTCCCCAGCTGAAACAGCCCCGTGGGAGCCGGGGCTACACGCCAGTAGAGCGAACGTGGGGGCCTGATACTTTCAATGCCGCCAGGCGCGATTGGTCGTGACCAGCGCCGACACATAGCCCTGCAGCCAGTCAAAATTGATGGGCTTTTGCAGCAGATGGGCATGCGGCGGAAGGCCGCCCCGCGCCGCAATGGCTTCGGCCGGCAAGCCGCTGATCACGATGATCTGCATGTCGGCCAGTTGCTGGTTGCGCTTGAGAGCCTTGAGCATTTCGATGCCGTCCACGCCCGGCATGGACAGGTCCGTGATCAGCAGGTCAGGCCGCATGCTGGCAATGTCCATCAAGGCCTCCAGCGCGGAGGGCATCCAGGTGCAATCCACCGGCAGGTCCCACTCCTCAAACTGGCAGCGGTACAACTCCCGGGTGTTCTCGTCGTCTTCCACCATCAGCACGCGCAAACGGTGCTTGGGGTTGGTATCGACGCGCGCGAGCTGGGGGCTGTGTTTGGCCAGGTAGGCATTGATGGATCGAAGGGCAATCCGGCGGTGGCCGCCCAGCGTTTTCCAGGCGTCAATTTCGCCTTTTTCAACCAGCGACTGCACGGTGGCGACCGACAGGCCTAACAGCTTGGCCGCATAGCTCGTGCCGCAGTAATCCTCGCTGGAAAAATCTGCGGCCGAGATGGCGGCCTCGAAGGATTTGGGTTCACGCGACATGGAGTTCAGTGCGGGTTGAATTCATCATTTACAATATTTTACTCAGTTTTAGCAGTTATAGCGCCCCAAACAAAAGGGGGGAAAGGCCTGTTGATCTGCGCCGGACATGGCTCAGACCCCCATGGCCCCATTTTCCAGCGTGAAGAAAAAGGTCGCCCCCTTGCCGGGCGCAGCCTCCGCCCATAGCCGGCCGCCATGCCGCCGGACGACCCGGTTGACGGTGGCCAGCCCAATCCCCATGCCCGGAAACTCGGCTGCCGCATGCAGGCGCTGGAAAGGGTTGAACAGCTTGTCGGCGTAGGCCATGTCGAAGCCGGCACCGTTGTCACTGACAAAAAACACGGGCAATCCCGCGGCATCGAGTTTGCGTCCCACGCGCAGCTCGGCGCGGGCCTGCTGCGAGGTGAACTTCCAGGCGTTGCTGAGCAGGTTTTCCATCACCACCCGGACCAGCCGGCCATCGCCACGAACCTGCAGGCCGCTGTCGACCTGAAGCGCCAGCTGGCGCTCTGGGTGGCGCGCCTGCAACTCATGCAAAATGCCGTGCGCCAGCGCCGACAGGTCCACCGGCTCGTGCAGCAGCTGCATGCGCGACACCTGCGCCAGCGACAACAGGCCTTCTATCAACTGCCCCATCTGCGCCACGCCGGCCTGGATGCGCGACAGGTAGTGCGGCACCTTCTCGCCGAGATGGCCCTGGCTGCCCAGCTGCTTGGCCAGCAAACGGCTAAAGCCGTCTATGGTGTTGAGCGGCGAGCGTAAATCATGGGACACCGAATAGGAAAAAGCCTCGAGCTCCTGGTTCGACAGGCGCAAGGCCGCTTCAATCGCCTTGATCTCGGTGATGTCCGCGTCAATGCCCACCCAGAACGCCACGACGCCCTGGTCATCGAGCACCGGGGACGCCCGGTAAGACATGGTGTGGTAGCTGCCGTCCTTGTCCAGCACCCGCCGCACGCCGACATATTGCGACAGGCTCGCGCGGGCACTTTGCCAGTTCGCCTGCAGCTGCGGCAGGTCATCGGGGTGAATGACGGAAAACCATTGGATGCCGGTCCAGTCCTGCAGCTCGCCGCCCACCAGCTCAAACCAGGCGCGGTTGAAATAGGTCGCGGCCCCATCCGGGCTGCTGGTCCACACGACCTCCGGCGCCTGCTCGGCCAGCGCCCGGAACAAGGCCTCCTGGCGCGCCAGCGCCACGGTACGCTCGGCGACTTTTTGCTCCAGCCCGGCATTGAGCCGGCCGACCTCTTCCAGCAGGCGGGCATTTTCTATCGCGATGGCCGCCAGCTGGGCGAACTCCAGCGCCACATATTCGTCCTGCGGCGTGAACTCGCCCTCGTATTTGTCGGACAGCTGGAGCAGGCCCATGTTCTGGCCATTGCGCCCGGTCAGGGGCACCGCCAGCCAGCCACGCATCATGAGGTGTTTGTCGGCAGGGCCGCCAAGGTCAGGCCGGCGCGGGTGGGCTTCAAGTTCGGCCTGCGTCATGCGCATGGCGCGGTTGGTTTCGCAGACCAGCGCGTAAATACCGCTGCCGTCCGGTATCGCGATCAGGTCGGGGTGGGCCGCATATTTGTCGGACAGGGACAGCGCATGGACGGCCTGCGCCCAGTCGCCGTCCTGGCTCAGGCTTACCACCGCCTGGTGCGCGCCCAGGACGCCGCGCGCCTGGTCGGCCACCTCCTGCAGCATGCCATCGAGCGTCTGGTGCCAGGTGATGGCCTGGGCCGCGTCGGCGGCGCGCTGCAGCGTGAACAGATGCTCCTGCGCCTCTTTTTCCGCCTTGACCTGGGCGCTCACGTCCAGCGCCACCACAAACAGCGCGGACCGGCCGGCATACTGAATCGGCTGCAACACGACATCCGCGGGGAAGACCGAGCCATCCTTGCGGCGAAGCAGCCACATGCTTTTTTCGCCCGGCACGATGTCGGCCATGTCCCTGCGAAAGCGCGCATGCTCCGACTCGGGACGAATCGCGAAAACCGTCATGGCCAGGAATTCGCGGGCCGAATAACCGTAGTGCTGGACCGCCGCCTGGTTCACCGTCAGAAACTGCCAGCTGGCCTGGTCATAGACCCACATGGGCACCGGCGCCGACTCAAACAGCGCCGCATAACGTTGCTCGCTGTCCATCAGCGCGCGCTCGGTCAGCTTGCTGCGGGTGATATCGGTAAACAGCGCCAGCGCACCCACCACGTCAGCGCCATGCCACATGGGCTGGTAGCTGCAGCTGAGCAGCCGGCCTTGCGGCTGCCTGCCGTTTCGCAGAAAGATGAGGACCGGCCCGCCGCTTTCGCCCTGCAGCGCCCGGAACAAGGGCGTCTCCTCAAAGGGCAGCGGCAGCTCGGTGTCCGGCACCAGAAGCCCCTGCTCGCCGCTCCACTGAGGCGTCAGCGCGGTGGCGTTCCCGTCAATGCAGAAAAGGGCTTTCGCGGGCTCGTTCGCCAGCAAAAAGCGCCCCGTCGCATCCACCGCCATCAGGCCTTCGTGCATGCTGTTGACGATCAACTCAAGCGTCGAATAAGCCTGCCGGCTTCTTTCAAGCTCCTCGTCGAGATCGCGCTGGCGCTGCTGCAGCGAGTCTGTCATCAGGTTGAAGCCCTCGGAAATTCTGGCGAATTCGTCCCCGCCGCTGGGCGAGCGGACCGGAATGCGCAGATCCAGCCGGCCGCTTTTGACCTGGCGCGTGGCCTCCAGAATTTCGGTGGCGGGTTTGACGATGGCGAGCCCCCCCAACATCCAGGCCAGCCAGGCCCCCAGAAGTGCCATCAATGCCAGCGCGGCGAGCTCAAGCCACAGCTCGTGCTGGCCCGGCCGCACCACCAGGTCGCGGTCAATGCTGACCGCCACCAAAAACGCCGCGTCCCCCAGCGGGCCGCTGGGCATGAAGGCCCACAGCCGTTGCTGGCCCACGGAGTCCAGGCCTTCGCGCCCTCCCTTGCCCATGGTTTTCACGGCATTCAACAGCGTGGGGCTGGCCGTCCTTTGCCCAACCCGGATCGGCAGGCCGGCGGTTCCCGCCAGCAAGATGCCATTGCGATCGTGGATACCCAGAGCGGCGCCGGGTGGCATCTGGATCCCGGCGATCGACTTGGCCATCTCGGTCAGATCGAGGGCGGCAAAGGCAACCATGGTGACACGCCCACCCGCATCGAGAACCGGCAGCGCAAAGGTAATGGCGGGCTTGCCCGAGAAGCGCCCCACGATGTACTCGCCGACGACAAAAACGCGGCGGGCGACGGCGTCGCGAAAGTAGGCGCGATCGCCAAAATACCCCGACCGGCTACTGTCCAGCCCGTGGCAGCGCGCATAGCCATCGGCGCCGATAATGCCCAGATTGACGTAGGCCGGGAACAGCCGTCGCATTTCCGCCAGGTAACGGTCACAGCGTGCCACCTTGCCATCCCGGATGTCCGATACATTGGCAATCGCCGCCAGTACCTGGCGTGCCGTCTCGGCCACCTGCTGCTGGCTGGCCGCCGCCAGCGAAGCGGCAAAGCGCAGGTCGGTCTGGGCGCGTTCGACGGCCGCACCGGCGCTGTACATGGCCTTGAAAATGGACAGACCGAACAAGGGAACAATGGCCGCCATCACCAGCATGACAAGCCGAGTCCGCAGCGTGATCTGAAATTTCATCGTCTCAATTTACCAAGAGATCAAGTCAACATGACCATGACAGCGTGCGGCATGCTGCGCGGCACCTCAGGCGACCGCAATCGATTCGTTGACGCCCAGCCAATAGGCCTGCAGGTGCTTGAACTTTTCGGTGAATTGCCCGAAGTCGACCGCCTTGCGGACAAAGCCGTTGGCCCCGCTCTGGTAACAGGCCTTGATGTCGGACTGCTCACTGGAAGACGTCAGCATGACTACCGGCACATAGGTGGTGAGGGGATTCTTGCGAACGCTGCGCAACACATCCAGCCCCGACAATTTCGGCAGCTTCATGTCGAGCAAAATCAAAGCGGGCTGCTTTTGCGTGTCACGGCCGGCGTAGCGGCCCTGGCCGAACAGAAACTCCAGCGCTTCGGCCCCGTCGCGCGCGACGACGATCTCGGCGGCGGCCCCCTGCTCTTCCAGCGTCAGCATCGTCAGCTCGAGATGGTCGGGATTGTCTTCAACGACGAGTATCAGCTTGTTGCCCATGGCCTGGTTCCGAACGCAGTTCTTATGATTTTATCGAATGTATCGATTTCATCATATTACAAAATTAACTATTTGGTAGTATATTTTTGCGACTTTTGTCATGGTATCCCCGGATTTACCAGCGTGGAACCGCCTCATCCTTGAGCTGGGCGCGCAATTCGGCGTAATCGGGCACCACCTCGCGCACGGTGTCCCAAAAGCGCGGGCTGTGGTCCATCACCCGCAGATGGCTCAGTTCATGAACCACCACATAGTCAATCACCGAGGGCTTGAAATGGATCAGCCGCCAGTTCAGGCGGATGGAGCCATCGGCACTGGCGCTGCCCCAGCGCGTGCCGGCGCTGGACAGGCTGAGCTTGCGCCACTGCACGCCGAGCTGCGGCGCGAAATGCTCCAGCCGCTCGGTAAAAAACCGCTTGGCCTGCCGCATCAGCCAGGCCTGCACGGCGTCCCGGATCTGGTCCGGCGTGGCGCTGTGGGGCAGGCCCACATGCAGGGCTGGCTGCGGCTCCGCGCTGGCCTGCGGCAAGGCCCCGGCCGCAGCGGTTTTGAGTTCGGCCCCCACGCCCTCAAAGGCATGGCGCGCATCGATCAGCAGCCGCACCGGGGCCCCCAAAAAAGGCAGGCTGGCGCCGTCCTCCCAGCGAATCCGCGCCGACTCCAGCCGCTCGTGGCGCACCCGGCTCTCGTGCAGCTTGCGCAGAATCCAGTCCGACTTTTCGAGCACGGACTTGTCAATTTCATGGAGCGGCACCCATTTGGGCGCGCTTACCGCCAGCCCGTCGGCACAGACCGAAAAGCCTATGGTGCGGCGCTTGCCGCGCTTGAATTCGTAGGCCACCGCAATGTCGCCCAGCAGGGCCTCGCGCGTGGCACGGGGGTGGCGAAAGCTGGCCGGCGCCAGCGCCTGGGTCAGGGTTTGAGCGGGCAGCGGTGACGGCGCAGGCGCC
>CAZWDK010000024.1:0-4809 GCA_964633095.1 uncultured Polaromonas sp.
CTAGCCGGCCTTCATCGCCACGGGCGCAATGCTCTGGACGCGTTTGACTTCTTCGCGAATCCTTTGTGCCAGCGCCTGCGGGGTGCTGCCCTGGGTTTCAACCCCGGCCTTCTGCAGTTTTTGCCAGACCGCCGGCTCGCGAAAGACCTCATTGAGCTCCTTGTTCAGGCGGGCCGTGATGGCGGGCGGCATTTTGGCGGGGCCAAACAAGCCGTTCCACAGGCTGATGTCATAACCCTTGAGCGCCGGACTCTCCAACAGCGAGGGAATTTGCGGCGCGGCGCGGGAACGGCCCGGCGTCGTCACGCCCAGCGCCACCATCTTGCCGGACTCTATATGCGGCAGGGCCGTGGGCGTCATGAAAAAAGCCAGTTCGATGCTGCCGCCGGCGACGTCGACCGCCATCTGGGAAGCACCGCGGTAAGGCACATGGGTGATTTGCGTCCCGGCCTTCTGGTTCAGCAGTTCACCGGCCACATGCAGCACGGTACCGACGCCGGACGTGGCATAGCTCAGGGCGCCCGGGTCCCGCTTGGCCTTCGCCAGCGCCTCCTGCGCGGTCTTGAACCCGGACCTGGGGCTGGCCACCAGCACCAGCGGCACATCGCCGACCAGCCCGACGGGGGTGAAGTCGGTCTCACCGTTGTATTTGACGGCCGGATTGAACAAGCGGGCAATCGACACCTCGCTGCCCGAGGCCATGAACAGGGTGTAACCATCGGCGGCGGCATTCACCACCTTCTGGCCGGCGATGGTGCCGCCCGCGCCGCTGACGTTTTCGATCACGACCGGCGTGCCCAGGCGCTTGCCCAGCGGCTCGGCAATGGTGCGCGCAATCATGTCGGCGCTGCCGCCGGCGGGGAAACCCACCACCATGGTGATGGGTCGCTTGCCCGGCCATTGCTGCGCGTGGGACAGGCCGGCCAGTGCCGGGACTATCGTCAGGGTCGCGAGCGCGCAGGCGCGGATCAGAACATGACGCCTGGAGGGAAAAAGAGCTGACACGGAGGCCTTTCAGGTAAGCGTGGGTAAGGATGTGGGCAAGAGAGTCGGCCCTGGCTGCCTGGCCTTGAACCAGGCAAAGCGCAGCCCTGCGCGGGATCGCGCTCGCCTCATTCGCAGTCGGGCAGCAATGCGCGCCCGTCACGGGCGACCACGCGGCCGCGCTTGAGCACCAGCCGGCGCGGCGGATGGTAGGCGACGGCCTCGGAGGCGGTCTCGGCCTCGACCAGCACCAGGTCGGCGGCCGATCCGAGCGCCAGGCCGTAGTGCGCCAGGCCCATCACCTGCGCGCCGCCATAAGTGGCCATGCGCAGGGCGATTTCAATGCCCGGGTCGTCGCGGAATCCGCTGCGGTAGGCGAGCATGAAGGCACGCTCCAGCATGTCGCCGTTGTTGAGGGGACTCCAGGTATCGCGAATGCCGTCCGAACCCGAGAACAGCCGCACACCGCGCTCGTGCAGCAGGCGTATCGGCGGGAAGGGGGTGGGACCGGCCGGCGCGTGGCTCATGATCGCGATGTCGTTCTCCAGCAGCAATGCGATGAGGGACTCCAGGCGCGCAGGCTCCACGCTGCCCAGGCAGAACGCATGGCTGATCGCGACCTTGCCGGCCAGGCCGAGGCTGCGGGTACGTTCGGCAATCATTTCGATGGTCACCGCCCCCAGATCGCCGCGATCATGCAGGTGGATGTCGATGCCGCAACCATGCCGGCCGGCAATGGCAAAGATCCCGTCCAGCTGGCCCTTGGGGTCACGGTCGACACCGACGGGATCGAGTCCGCCTATCACCTCCGCGCCATCGCGCACCGCCGCCTCCAGCAGGTCCAGGGTGCCGGGCCGTATCATCACGCCGGTTTGCGGGAAGGCCACCAGGTCAATGTCTATCCAGTCGCGATGCTTGTCGCGCATCGCCTGGACCCCGTGCAGGTGCGCCAGGCCAACGTCGGGCCCCACATCGACATGGGTGCGCACATGGGTGGTGCCGCAAGCGACCAGCCGCCTGAGCAGCCGGGCGCTCTGGACTTCGGGCGAGAGGCCGAGGGCGCCCAGCACCTGCCGCTCGTTCGTGATCTTGTCCATCAGGCTGGGGCCGGCCTGGTGCGGATGCCAGGGCGTGCCCCAGAGCGTCTTGTCGATATGGGCGTGCGCATCCACCAGGCCCGGAATGACGAGGCAGCCACGGGCGTCCACCATCTCCGCTCCCGGCGCGGCCGGAAGATCGGGGCCGATCGCGGCGATGCGGCCGTCCCGCACGGCAATGTCGGCGCTCTGGCCGCCCCAGGGCCGACCGCCCCGTATCACCAAGTCTTGCATGAATAATCCTTTGTTACTTGTCATGGCTTTGCAGCCTGGGCACCGCAGCAGGCCCGCTGCGCTTAACTTTCAATAGTGGCTGGCACCCCACAGGCGGGCGGGCGACTCGGTCAGGTGGCGCAGTCCGCTGCGATCGAGCATGCGCTCGGCGGCCTCGTTCACCTCTTCCAGAATCTCGCGCTCGTCGACGGTCAGCAGCTGGCGGTCTTCCATCAGGATGCGGCCATTGACGATGGTGGTGCTCACATCGGCGGCGTTGGCAAAACAGGTGACGCGGTAGACCGGCATGTTGAGCGGCATCATGTGCGGCTTGAACAGGTCCACCAGGATGATGTCGGCCTTCTTGCCGGCTTCCAGCGAGCCGATCTCGTGGTCCATGGACAGCGCCCGCGCCGCGTCAATCGTCGCCATTTCCAGCACCTTGCCATGCGGCAGCACGCCGGCGTCGCGGAAATGCCGGCGGTGGTAATGCATGCACTGGGACATGTGGCGGAACATGTCGTAGCCGCGATCCGGGGCCGAACCGTCGGAGCCGATCGCCACGACCACGCCCGCATCAATCAGCTCGGGCACCGGGCAGCGGCCGCGTATCGACATGATGGCGCTTGGGTTGTGCACGATGCGGGTGTGGGTGTCCCGGGTCACCGCAATGTCTTCTTCGGTCAGGTCTATGCTGTGCGACATGAAGGAGGTGGGACCGAGCAGGCCCAGCTCGCGGTGCGCCAGCGCCAGCGTGCCGCTGCGGTGGCCGTCCTGCGTAAATGTCAGGCCGCGCTGCCGGGCCAGGCCGAAATAGTCCCTGGCCTGGCGGTGAAACTCATCGCGCAGCAGCACATGATCCGGCTCGTGCATGGGCGCAAACACCGGCAGCGTCACGGCGATGTTCAGCCTCCCGTCGGCCCGGCCATGGTTCTCATCGATGATCTTGCTGCAGACCTCCAGCATGGTGGCCGCGTCAATATCGCGCGCGCTCGGCGCTTCGCTGGCCCAGTCCACATAGCGCTTGGGCCCGCCGGGCCGGGTCGGGCCGACCGCCACCACCGAACGCGTGCCGGCGCGCGCCACCGCATCGCAATGCGCCCTGGCGTATTTGGGATCGTCCACCCGCATGACGGAGTCGCCGCCGCCAAACAGCGACACGCCCGTGGTCACGCCGGCCTTGAGGCGCTCCAGCGAGGTCATGGCCGACTCGGCGCGCCAGAACTGCTCATCCGATGCCGAGGTGTAGATCACGGCGCAGGCGTTCATCCAGGCATTGGGGTCGCCCGCGCCCATGGTGCGCAGCATGCCGTGGCCGGCATGGGCGTGGCTGTCGATCAGGCCCGGCAGCACCGCCTTGCGCCAGGCATTGAGGGTCTTGGCCGCCGTGTAGCGCGCGCGCAGTTCAGCCGTGCTGCCGACGGCCACAATGCGGTCGGCCTTGACCGCCACGGCGCCGTCTTCAATGACGCGGCGCTCGGCGTCCATGCTGATGACGGTGCCGTGTTCTATCAAAAGGTCTATGTTTTCAATCATGGGCAGCTCAGGAAAGGGGAAAGGAAGAGGCGGGATGGGCAGCGCCCGGCATGAAGCGCACCGGCTGGCTGCCACTGGCGACGGCATGGCAGGCGACCGAGGCGCCATGGGCCACCGGCAGCAGGTCCGGGGCTTCCTTGCGGCAGATGTCCATGGCGATCGGGCAGCGCGGGTGAAAGGTGCAGCCGGGCGGCGGCGCCAGCGGGCTGGGCAGTTCGCCGGCGGGCAGGCTGACGGCGCGGCGGCCCTGGCCGATGCGCGGAATGGCCTGCAGCAGCAGCTGGGTGTAGGGGTGGCGCGGCGCGGCGAACAGCTCCGCCGTGGGCGCGACCTCCACCAGGCGGCCGAGGTACATCACGCCGATCATGGAGGAAACAAAACGCACCACGGCCAGGTTGTGGCTGATGAAGAGGCTGGTCAGGCCTTCCTCTTTTTCCAGGCGCTTGAGCAGGTTCAGGATTTGCGCCTGCACCGACACATCCAGCGCCGAGGTCGGCTCGTCGCACACCAGAAAGCTGGGCTCACCGGCCAAGGCACGCGCAATGGAGACGCGCTGGCGCTGGCCGCCGGAAAATTCGTGCGGGAACTTGGCGGTGTCGGCCGCCGCCAGGCCGACGCGAACCAGCAGGTCTTCCACGCGCTGCTTCACGTCCGCCTGCAGGCGCAGGTGCTGGAAGGTGATCGGCTCGGCAATCGCATCGCCGACACGCCAGCGCGGATTGAGCGAGGCATACGGGTCCTGGAAAATCATCTGGGTGCGGTGCACGCGCCCCCCCTGCGGCGCGGCAAACTGCATGGAACCGGCACTGGGCTGGTCCAGCCCGGCAATCACGCGGGCCAGGGTGGTCTTGCCGCAACCGGATTCACCGACCAGGCTGAAGGTCGTGCCGACGGGAATGTCAAAGCTGACATTGTCGACGGCGCGCACCCTGCGGCCCTGGGCCTTGAATTCACGCGACAGGTTTTTGACACTGAGGTA
>CAZWDK010000024.1:4909-21076 GCA_964633095.1 uncultured Polaromonas sp.
GCACCCTGCGGCCCTGGGCCTTGAATTCACGCGACAGGTTTTTGACACTGAGGTAGGGAATGCTCATGCTGCGACTCCTTCGACGGCCCGGCCTTGCTGCGGATGCCAGCAGGCGACCAGCACCTCGGCTTCCTGGTGCGGCAGCGGCCTTGTGCTGACACACTGCTCGGTCGCATGCTTGCAGCGCGGATGGAACGGGCAGCCGGTGGGCCGCGACGCCAGCCGCGGCATGGCGCCGTCAATCTGCTGCAGCCACAGCACATCCTGATCGACCGGCGGAATGGAGCCCATCAAGCCGCAGGTATAGGGGTGACGCGGCCGGTTCACGATCTGGTCCACCGGGCCGGTCTCGGCAATATGGCCGGCGTACATGACGGCGACCCGGTCGGCGTTTTCGGAAATCACGCCCATGTCATGGGTCACCAGCAGCACGGCCGTGCCGCGTTCGCGGCATTGCGTGCGCAGCAGTTCCAGCACCTGCGCCTGCACCGAGACGTCGAGCGCCGTCGTGGGTTCGTCGGCAATCACCAGATCGGGTTCGGCGCACAGCGCCAGCGCGATCACGATGCGCTGGCGCATGCCGCCGGAAAACTGGTGCGGATAGGCGTCAACCCGTTCGGCCGGCGACGGAATGCCGACCTGCCGCAGCCACTCGATGGCGCGCGCGCGCGCCTCGTCGGCCGTCATCGGCAGATGGGTGCGCATGGTCTCGGTCAGCTGGTCGCCCACCGTCAGCAAGGGGTTGAGGCTGAGCAGCGGGTCCTGAAAAATGGCGCCTATGCGCCGGCCGCGCAGCTTGCGCATCTGCGCTGCCGGCAGCTGGTGTATGGGCTGGCCGTCAAAGATGATTTCACCGGCCGCAATGTGCGCGGGCGCGTCCAGCAGGCCCAGCACCGCCATGCCGGTCAGTGACTTGCCGGCGCCCGACTCGCCGACAAAGCCGAGGATCTCGCCGCGGGCGATGTCAAAGCTCACATCATCGAGCGCGATCAGGGCGCCGTGTCGCGTCGGAATCTGCACGCGCAGGCCGCGCACGGAAAGCAGGGGCCCGGCCCCGGGGGATGCATTGGAAATGGTCATGGTTATTTCAATCGTGGATTGAGCGCATCGCGCAGCCAGTCACCAAACAGGTTGACACTGAGCACCAGGCCGATCAGCAGCAGGCCAGGCAACACCGTGATCCACCACTCGCCGGAAAACAGCACCTCGTTGCCGAGCCGGATCAGGGTGCCCAGCGAAGGCGAGGTCGCCGGCACGCCCAGGCCCAGAAAGCTCAGCGTGGCTTCGGTCAGCACCGCCAGGCCGATGGACAGCGTGGCAATCACCAGCACCGGGCTCAGGATGTTGGGCAGCACATGGCGAAACAGGATGCGCGCCCGGCCCATGCCGATCAGCCGCACCGCGTTGACATAGTCCTTGTCCTTTTCAATCATGGTGACACCGCGCACCGTTCTGGCGTACTGCACCCAGTTGGCCAGCGCGATCGCCACCACCACAATCAGCAGCGACAGCTGCTCGTGCACGGCGCGCGGCAGCACGGTGCGCGACAGGCCGTCGATCAGCAGCGCCACCAGAATCGCCGGAAAGCTCAGCTGCACGTCGGCCGCCCGCATGATGACGTTGTCGATGCGCCCGCCCATGTAGCCGGCCACCAGCCCCAGCGTCACGCCAACCGCCAGCGACAGCAAGGTGGACGCCACGCCGACAAACAGCGACATGCGCAGGCCATACAGCATGACCGAGACCATGTCGCGCCCCTGGCCGTCGGTGCCAAACAGGTATTTCAATTGCCCGCCTTCCACCCATGCCGGCGGCAGGCGCGCATCCAGCAGGTCCAGCGCGGCCAGGTCAAACGGGTTTTGCGGTGCCAGCATGGGCGCCAGCAGCGCCATGCCCAGGTACAGCAGCAACACCAGCGCGGAGATCCAGGCTTCCGGGGTACGGCCCAGGCTCCACGCCAGATCGGATTGGCGCCAGCGGCGCACGGTCAACATCATGGTTTTCATGCCATGCTCCTTAGCGTTGTGCGCGCAGGCGCGGGTCAACAGCAAAATACAAAAGATCCACCACCATGTTGATCAGCACAAACAGCAGGGCGATCAGCAACAGGTAGGCGGCAATGACGGGCACATCGCTAAAGCTGATGGCCTGGATGATCAGCAGGCCCAGGCCTGGCCACTGGAACACGGTCTCGGTGATGATGGAAAACGCGATCATGGAGCCCAGCTGCAGGCCCGCCACCGTGATGATGGGAATCAGGGTGTTGCGCAATGCATGGCGGTAGTTGATGGAGCGCTCACGCAGGCCGCGCGCCCGCGCAAACTTGATGTACTCGCTGCGCAGCACCTCCATCATCTGGGTGCGTGTCAGGCGCATGAAGAGCGTCAGCTGGAACAGGGCCAGCGTGATCGCCGGCATCACCAGCGACTTCCAGCCGCTGGCCGTCAGCAGGCCGGTGTTCCACACGCCCAGCAGCACGGTGTCGCCCCGGCCGAAGGACGGCAGCCAGTTCAGGTAGATCGAAAAGACCAGGATCAGGATGATGCCGGTCACAAACGAGGGCACCGAAATGCCGATCAGCGAGACGACCTGCAGGCCGCGCGTCAACAAGGAGCGCGGGTGCAGTCCTGCGTATACCCCCATCGGAATGCCCACCCCCAGCGCCAGCACGGCCGCCACCAGGCTCAGCTCCAGCGTCGCCGGCAGGCGGCTGGCAATCACGCGCGAGACCGGTTCGATGTTCCGGTAGGACACGCCAAATTCGCCCTGCACGGCACGGCCGACAAACTTGAGGTACTGCACCGGCAGCGGCTGGTCCAGGCCCAGCGAACGGCGCATGGCCTCGCGTTCGTTGACCGTGGCGTTTTCCCCGACCAGGTTGCTCACCGGGTCGCCGATGAAATTGAACAGCGAAAACGACAGCATGGACACCAGCACCATCACGATGGCCCCGTTGGCCAGGCGTCCTAAAAGAAAGCGCAACATCAGTGGTTCTCCTGTGCGGGGGCGCCGTGTGGCTTATGCAGGAACACGGCGCCCGGTCGCATTATTTGTCGTTCACACGAACCAGCCACAAGCGCATCTGGTTGTCAGGCGCCTGCGACAGCGCAATGCCCTTGCGCGCGGCCCAGGTCACGGGCTGCTGGTGCAGGGGAATGTGGGAAACATCGGTTCGCTCGATCGTCACCGCTTCTTCGACCAGCTTGGCGCGTTTGGCCGGATCGATCTCGCTGGCGATCTGCGGCAGGTAGGCATCGAACTTCGGGTTGGAGTACTTGCCCGCATTGAGCGAGCCTTCCTTGCCGGTGCGGGTCGCCACCACATCCTTGAGCAGGCCGTAGACATCGGCCATGGGCAGGCCGGCATGGCCCACCATGTACAGGGAGACATCTGCCGCATTCAGGCGCACGCTCCATTTGGCCGTGGGCTCAATCATCAGATTGGTCTTGATGCCGACCTTGGCCAGCATGGACGACATGGCCAGGCACAGCGCCTCGTCATAGACATAGCGGTCATTCGGGCACTGCATGCCGACGGTGAAGCCATTCGGGTAGCCGGCTTCCTTGAGCAGGGCCTTGGACGCCTCCGGGTTGAAGGGCAGCAGCCGCTTGTTCAGGGCCACGGGCGAGCCGTTGAGGTAGGGCGAGAGCAGGTTGCCGGCCGGCCAGGAGGCGCCGCGCATGACCGAGCGCTTGAGCGCCTCCACGTCAATCGCCTGGTACACGGCCTTGCGAACGCGCAGGTCCTTGAAGGGGTTTTTGCCCTTGACGTCGCTGTAGAGCAGCTCGTCGCGGCTCTGGTCCATGCCCATGAAGATGGTGCGCAGTTCGGGGCCCTGCACCACCTCCAGCGTGGCATTCGATTTCAGCCGTGGCACGTCCTGCAGCGGCACGCTGATGGAGGCGTCAAGGCCGCCGCTGATCAGCGAGGAGGTGCGCGTGGCGTCCGACTTGATGGGCGTGAACATGACCTGGGTCAGGTTGTGCTTGGGCTTGTCCCACCAGCCGGTGTTGGCCGCCAGCACCGTGCGGGTGTCGACCTCGCGCGAAATCAGCTTGAAGGGACCGGTGCCGTTGGCATTGCGGTTGGCGAAGTTCTCCTTTTGCCGTCCCAGGTCGCTGGCTTCGACGGCACGGTTCTGCTCGGACCAGCCCTTGTCCATGATGAGCAGCTGCACCATCTCGTTGTTCAGGGTGGGCAGCGGCAAGTGGGTTTCCACCTCCACCGTGTAGGCATCCACCTTGCGCACGTCCTTGATGTCGCTGAGGTTGCCCTTGACCAGCGAACCCGGCGTGTTGACGCGCTGCCAGGAGAACACCACATCGTCGGCATCAAAGGTCTCGCCGTTGTGGAACTTGACGCCCTGGCGCAGGCTGTAGCGCCAGACCGTGGGGCTGACCACTTTCCACGAGGTGGCCAGCGCGGGCTCTATCTGCAGCTTGTCGTTGAAGCGCACCAGCGATTCATAGATGTTGCTGACGAAGGCGTTGGTAAAACTGTGGTTGGTGGAATGCGGGTCCATGGACAGCGCGTCCTGGTTGGAGGACCAGGTGAACGTGGCCGCGCTGGCCGTGGCCATGACGGCGCAGCTGGCAAAACCAATTGCCGTGCGCCTGAGAGTTGAGAGCTTCATCGTAAGTCCTTCATCGGTTGAAAGTTGTGAGCAAAGAGGCCTGAGAAAAAAAGTGGGCGGGAAATTTCACGCCGCCGGCGCAAACTGGGCCATCACGCCGGCATAGGGTTTGGCGCCAGGCCGGGCGTAATCGCCCTGTTTGCTGGTGCGCAGCCTGAGCCCGACCAGCGCTTCGGCCAGTTTGACGGCGGCCGTCACGCCATCAATCACCGGAACGCCCAGGGCCTGCGTCAGCTCGCTGCACAGGTCGGCCATGCCGGCGCAGCCAAGCACGATGGCGCCCACGCCGTCTTCGGCCAGGGCCAGCCGGCATTCCCTGTCGATCTTGTGCCGCAGCAAATCATCAGTCTGCGCCTCCAGCTCCAGCACGGCAATGCCGGTCGCGCGCACCTTGGCGCATCGCCCCGTCATTCCATAGTCCTGCAGCAGGCGCTGCGAGGTCGGCACGGTGCTCGCCAGCGTGGTCACCACGCTGAAGGATGCCGACACCAGGCAGGCCAGCTGCATGGCCGCTTCGGCGATACCGATCACCGGCGCGCTGGCGATGGCGCGCGCGGCGCGCAGCCCGGGGTCGCCAAAGCAGGCGATCACATGGGCGTCCACGCCGGCGGCTTCGCCCGCCTGGATTTGTGCCAGCAGGCCCGGCAAGGCCAGCGCCTCGTCCACGGCGCTTTCAATCGATGCCGGGCCGGTGGCCGACTGCACCGCCAGGATCTGCGTTCCCGCGCCAACCACCTGGCGCGCAGCCACCGCCATCTTGTCGGTCATGGCCACCGTCGTATTCGGATTGATCAGTTGTATTTTCATGCTTGATTGATTGTGACAATCTTGAATTGGCATATTACAGAGGGAAAACCATGAGAACTGATTGAATTTTTGTGCTTTTTCTCGATAAATTGCAACATCTAGTTTTGTTATTGTGACAATAATTTAATGGATGGTGGCAGTCAAGAAAATCTTGTGGCACCATAGCGGTTCTTGAAAAAAGCAAAGCCATGGCCAGCCCCCGCACCCACAAAACCGCAAATCACGAGCGCGAGACCAGCTCAGAGGCCTCCCAGGTCGAGCTGGCCGAGGAAAGCCGTGTCCGCCATGCCATCGTCGAAGCGGTGCTGTCGCACCGCCTGCCACCGGGCACGCGGCTGGTGGAGACCCGCTTGTGCGAGGCCTTTGGCGTCAACCGCACCCTGCTGCGCCGGGTCTTTGTGCGGCTGGCCGGCGACAGGATCATCGAGCTGCAGCACAACAAGGGCGCCATCATTGCCCAGCCCCGCCCGGAAGAAATGCGCCAGGTTCTTGAGGCCCGGCAGCTGATTGAAAACGGCATCCTTCGCGCGCTCGGCAAGAAAGCCACGCCGGAGTCACTGGCCGTCGTGCGCAAGCTGGTCAAGCAGGAGCAGGCGGCCTACCAGGCCGGCGACTGGTCCAAATGGGTACGCCTGTCCGGCGAATACCACCTGCAGGTGGCCCAGCTGCTGGGCAATACCGAGCTGGTAGACATTTTGCGCGGCCTGCTTGCCCGCACCACGCTGACGTTTGCGCTGTACTACTCGCTGGGCAACAACGTCTGCTCGTTTGACGAGCACAACGACATTCTCAAGGCCCTGGAAAGCGGCGACAGCGAACGCGCCTGCTGCCTGATGGACGCGCATCTGCACGGCGTCGAGGTCAAGCTGCAGCGCGACACCAGCACGCCCGAGATTGATCTGGTCGCGCTGTTCAGCCAGCCGCTCTGAACCTGCGCATGTCTGCCCTTCCGGAGGCCCCGACGGCCCTCATCGCCACGACGCGCTGGCAAGGCCTGGGCGCGGCCCTCGGCCTGTCGCTGTCGCCGCTGGTGGCGCTGGGCTTCACCCGCTTTGCCTACGCCCTGCTGCTGCCGCCCATGCAAGGCGAGTTCGGCTGGAGCTTTACCGCGGCCGGCGCCCTCAACACCAGCAACGCCATCGGCTACCTCGCGGGCGCCCTGCTGGCCGCCTGGCTGGGCGCGCGCCTGGGCCTGCTCAAGGCCTTCAGCTGGGCCATGCTGGCCAGCGCGCTGGCCTTGATGGCGACGGCCTGGCCTTCCAGTTTTGCCTTGCTGCTCGCGGTGCGCTTCGCCGGCGGCCTGGCCACGGCCGTTGCCTTTGTGCTGGGCACCTCGCTGGCGGCCAACGCCATGCCGGGCCGCGCCGCCACGGCGCTGTCGATTTATTTTGCCGGCTCGGGGCTGGGCATTGTCCTGGCCGGAACCCTGATTCCGCTGGCCCATGCCGGCGGCGGCGCGCTGGACTGGCGCCTGGCCTGGCTGCTCATGGGCGGCGTTTCGCTGCTGGCCACGGCCCTGGCCTGGCATGCCGCCCACCTGTCGATCCGGCAAGCCCCGGCCGCTGCGGCCGGCCGCAGCGGCTCCGTCTGGCGGCCGCTTTTTCCCAGCCTGCTGGCCAACCTATTTTATGGCGCGGGTTATGTCGGCTACATGACCTTCATGATTGCGCTGCTCAAGCGGCTGGGCTTTGGCACGGTGCTGACCATGGTGTTTTTTGCCCTGATTGGCGGCGCCTCGCTGCTGGCCAGCCCCTTCTGGGGCCGCCTGCTGGGACGGCTGAAAACCGGCCAAGGCTTTGCGCTGGTGTGCGGCCTGGTCGCCCTCGGCACCATGCCCGCCCTGATCTGGCCGCAGCCCTGGGCCGTCATAGGCTCGGCGCTGATTTTCGGCGCCAGCTTCATGGCCGGCCCGGCCGCCGTCAGCATGGCGGCGCAGCGGCTGCTGCCGGCACGCTCGCTGACCTGGGGCCTGGCCCTGCTGACCGCCACCTTTTCGCTGGGGCAGTCCATAGGCCCGGTGCTGGGCGGCTGGATCTCCGACATGAGCGGCTCCTTGAGCGCCGGGCTGTGGCTGGGGCCGGTGCTGCTGCTGCTGGGCGCCGCCGCGTCGTGGCGGCAGCGCGCAGAGGCCAAGGCCTGAGCCGGGCCTGAACACGGCCTGCCGCGCAGGCGCGGCAGACTCCCGGCCACCGCCCTCTGGCGAGGGGGCGACGCCCCACCCGTCGCCGGAAAGCTATCATTTTGATAGCTGTTTACGCCCGCCCGGCATGGGCTTTCATCGCTTTTTTCTTGAATTCATGGGGCCCTTGGCGCCCCGCCGGCCAAGGCGCCCAACAGCCCCGGCCAGCCCCCCCCAACACCCCGCCGCGGCAAGCGCCATCTGCTGGTTAGTCCCTATGCCGGGGGCATGAAGCCCTGTTGAAATGATCAAAAATTTCGTTATCATGAACAACTTTGTAAATTTTTATACATTGCCATTTTCTCCAACCCTTTGAACAAGCCATGGCAACACATCCCGGCAACCCCTCGATGGCGCAGCGCATTGCACGCCTGCTGCCGACGCTGACGCGTTCGCACCGGCAGATGGCCGACTATGTGCTGGCGCATCCGCTGCAGGCGGCCACCATGCCGATTGACGAGCTGGCCGCTACCCTGGGCGTGTCGATCGCCACCGCCAACCGTTTTGCCCGGGCGCTGGAGTTTGACGGCTATCCGCAATTCCGCGCGGCCCTGGTGCTGGGCTTCGAGACCACGCTGGCGCCTGTCGAAAAACTGCGCAGCAAGCTGGAACACCCGGCCAGCGCCGCCGACATCTTCGCCAGCGCCCTGGCGGAGAGCCAGCGCAACATCGAACAGACGCGGCAGTCGCTCGACGCCCACAGCTGCGAGCAGGCCGTCGAGGCCATCCTGAAGGCGCGCCGCATCTGCATCATCGGCTATGGCGCCAGCAGCTGGCTGGGCGGCCTGCTGCAGCGCAGCCTGGACCTGTACTGCGACAACGTCCAGCTGCTGGCCAGCATAGAGAGCTCGTCCTACGCGGCACGCGCCCTGACGCGGCTGCAGCCCAGCGACCTGGTGATCGCCATCGCCTACCCGCGCTATGTCGCCGACACCATCTTGCTGGCGCGCCGCGCCCGCGATGCCGGCGTGCCGGTGCTGGCGCTGACCGACCGCGTGACCTCGCCGCTGGCGACGCTGGCCAGCGTCGCGCTCTACGCCCACACCGACAGCCAGTATTTCGCCAACTCCGAGGCCACGGTGCTGGCGCTGATCGAGGCCTTGTGCAGCGCGGTCGCCCACCGCGCCAAGGACTCGCTCAAGGCCGCGACGCAGCTGGCCGAATCGGTGCTGCCCTGGCTGCACGGCGACCACTCCGAGCGGCTGCGCGCCTGGCCCGGTGACGCGGCAAGCGTGCCCGGCCAGGACCGCGCCCCGTCCAAAGTATCCAAAACACCCAAGACCCCGCAATGACACCGTCCAAGCCCCTTCCCCTCATCGCCATCCACGGCGGCGCCGGCACCATGAGCCAAGGCAGCATCAGCGCCGAGCAGGACGCGGCCTACCATGCCGCCCTGCGCGGCATCCTGCTGCCGGCCCAGCAATTGCTGGCCGATGGCGGCAGCGCGCTCGATGCGGTCAGCCTGGCGGTTGACCTGCTGGAAGACTGCCCGCTCTTCAATGCCGGCCATGGCTCGGTCTTCACCCATGAGGAAACGCATGAGCTGGATGCCGCCGTGATGGACGGCGCCAGCCTGCGCGCCGGCGCCGTCGCCTGCGTCAGCCGCGTGCGCCGCCCCCTGCGCGCCGCCCGCGCCGTGATGGAGCAAAGCAAGCATGTGCTGCTGGTGGGCGCCGGGGCCGAGGCCTTCGCCGCAGGGCTGGGGCTGGACATGGTTTCGCCCGACTACTTTTCCACCGCGGCCCGCCGCGCGCAGCTGCACCGCGCGCTGGCCAGCGACAGGGCGCTGCTGGACCACGATGGCGCGGCCCTGGTGTTTCAGCAGTCCCAGGCCGACGCGGCGCCCCTCGATGAGGGCCGCAAATTCGGCACCGTGGGCGCCGTCGCGCTCGACGCACAGGGCAACCTGGCCGCCGCCACCTCCACCGGCGGCATGACCAACAAGCGGGCCGGCCGCGTCGGCGACACGCCGCTGATAGGCGCCGGCACCTATGCCGACAACCGCACGGCCGCCGTGTCCTGCACCGGCACCGGCGAAATGTTCATACGCACGGCCGCCGCCTACGACCTCTGCGCGCGCATGGCCTACGGCGGCCAGTCGCTGGAGGCGGCGGCGCAGCAGGTGGTGATGGAGGTGCTGCCCGCCATTGGCGGCCGGGGCGGCCTGATCGCCGTCGATGCCCAGGGCAGGCTCAGCCTGCCCTTCAACACCGAAGGCATGTACCGCGGCTGGGCCCGCGTCGGCGAAGCCGCGCAGACCGCGATTTTTCGCTGACCGCCCGTTCGCGCTCCCCTTTCTCCCTCAGCTTCCTTTTCACTCCTACTCCCCAAAGGCGTACCGCAATGCAGTCCATCGTGGCCGAAGCCTCTCAACCCAACGCCCTGTACCTGCCCGACAACCGGGTCGTGGCCGTCAACGATCTGTCGGTGCGCTTTAGCAGCTCCGAGCGCACGGTCGATGCGGTGCGCAAGCTCTCCTTTCATGTGGACCGCAGCGAGGTGCTGGCCATCGTCGGCGAATCGGGTTCGGGCAAGTCGGTCACCTCGCTGGCGCTGATGCGCCTGATCGAGCATGGCGGCGGCCGCATCATCAACGGCAGCATGGCGTTCCGGCGCCGCAATGGCGAGGTGCTGGACCTGGCGCAGGCGCGCGAGCAGGCGATGCGCGGCATACGCGGCGCCGACATCGCGATGATTTTCCAGGAGCCCATGACCTCGCTGAATCCGGTGTTCACCGCCGGCGACCAGATCGCCGAATCGATCCAGGTGCACCAGGGCAAGAGCGCCAGCGCGGCACGCGCCGAGGCCCTGCGCATGCTGGAGCTGGTGCGCATTCCCGAGGCGCGCAATGTGCTGGGCCGCTACCCGCACCAGCTCTCGGGCGGCATGCGCCAGCGCGTGATGATTGCCATGGCGCTGTCGTGCAAGCCTTCGCTCCTGATTGCCGACGAGCCGACCACGGCGCTGGACGTGACGATACAGGCGCAAATCCTGCAGCTGATCCGTTCGCTGCAGGACGAGATGCAGATGGGCGTGGTCTTCATCACGCACGACATGGGCGTGGTCGCCGAAGTGGCCGACCGCGTGCTGGTCATGTACCGCGGCGACAAGGTCGAAGAAGGCGCCGCCGAGGCGGTCTTTGCCCGCCCGCAACACCGCTACACCCGCGCCCTGCTCTCGGCCGTGCCGCGGCTGGGCGCGATGCAGGGCACGGAGCTGCCGCTCAAGTTCGAGCTGCTGCGCGGCGAAGAGGCCGCGGCCGCCCCGCCCGCAGCGGCCCAGGCCCAGGACACCGTGCTGCCGGACAGCGCGCCCATCCTGCGCGTGAAAGACCTGGTGACGCGTTTTGACATCCGCAGCGGCCTGCTGAGCCGGGTCAAGCGGCGCGTGCACGCGGTGGAAAAAATCAGCTTCGATTTGCGGCCCGGCGAAACGCTGGCCCTGGTCGGCGAATCGGGTTGCGGCAAGTCCACCACCGGCCGCTCGCTGCTGCGCCTGGTGGAAAGCCAGAGCGGCGTCATCGAGTTTGGCGGGCAGAACATCCGCGACCTGCCGAGCAGCACGCTGCAAGGCCTGCGCCGCAACATCCAGTTCATTTTCCAGGACCCGTTTGCCTCGCTGGACCCGCGCGTCACGGTCGGTTTTTCCATCATGGAGCCGCTGCTGATCCACAAGATTTCCAGCGGCAAGGAGGCGCAGGCGCGGGTCGACTGGCTGCTCAAAAAGGTCGGCCTGCCCCCCGAGGCCGCCCAGCGCTACCCGCACGAATTCTCGGGCGGCCAGCGCCAGCGCATCGCGATCGCGCGCGCGCTGGCGCTCAACCCCAAGGTGGTGATTGCCGATGAATCGGTGTCGGCGCTGGACGTGTCGATCCAGGCCCAGATCGTCAACCTGATGATGGACCTGCAGCGCGAGCTGGGCATCGCCTTTTTGTTCATCTCGCACGACATGGCGGTGGTCGAGCGCATCAGCCACCGCGTGGCCGTGATGTACCTGGGCCAGATCGTCGAGATCGGCCCGCGCCGCGCCATTTTCGAGAACCCGCAGCACCCCTACACCCGCAAGCTGATGGCCGCCGTTCCGGTGGCCGACCCGAGCCGGCGCCACCTGAAGCGCGAACTGCTGTCGGGCGAGATTCCCAGCCCGATCCGCGCCGCCGGCGACGAGCCCCTCGTGCCGCCGCTGGTGCCGGTCGGCCCCGGCCATTTTGTGGCCCAGCACCGCATTGCCGGTGCCTATTGATCCGCCTTCCCTCCATCATTTCCCCAACCTGAACCAGGAGTATTTCCCATGACAGAACGTATGACACCGCTGCGGCCCAAGGCCCTGGCTGCCAGCCTGCTGGCACTGCTGGCCATGGCGGCCACCGGCTCGGCCCTGGCCGCCAAGGATGTGGTGCTGGCCATTGGCGCCCAGCCCGAAACCCTGGACCCTTACAGCACCAACACCACGCTGACCACGGCCGTCACCAAGTCCTTCTACGAGGGCCTGTTCAAATTCGACAAGGACCTGAAGCTGCAGAACGTGCTGGCCGAAAGCTACACCGTCTCCAAGGACGGCCTGGTCTACACCCTCAAGCTGCGCCAGGGCGTCAAGTTCCATGACGGCACCGACTTCAACGCCGAAGCCGTCAAGGTCACGCTGGACCGGGTCACCAACCCGGATAACAAGCTGCCGCGTTTCAACCAGTTCAACCGCATCGAAAAGGTTGAGGCGGTCTCGCCCTATAGCGTGCGCGTCACGCTGAAAGAGCCGTTCGCGCCCTTCATCAACTCGCTGGCCCATGCCTCGGCCGCGATGATCTCGCCGACCGCGCTCAAGAAATACGGCAGCAAGGACATCGCCTTCAACCCGGTGGGCACCGGCCCCTTCACCTTCGTGGAGTGGAAGCAGACCGACTTCATCAAGGTCAAGAAATTCGACGGCTACTGGAAAAAGGGCTACCCCAAGGTCGACAGCGTGACCTGGAAGCCCGTGCTGGAGAACAACACGCGCGCCGCCATGCTGCAGACCGGCGAGACCGACTTCGCCTTCCCGCTGCCTTACGAACAGGCCGCCGAACTGCAGAAGAACGCCAAGCTCAATGTCACGAGCGGGCCGTCCATCATCACGCGCTACCTCAGCTTCAACATGCTGCAAAAGCCGTTTGACAACCTCAAGGTGCGCCAGGCCATCAACTACGCCATCAACAAGGAAGCGCTCGCCAAGGTGGCCTTCGGTGGCTACGCCTTCCCGGCCGAGGGCGTGATCCCGCAAGGCGTGAAGTACGCCCACAAGATGGCGCCCTGGCCCTATGACCCGAAGAAGGCGCGCGAGCTGCTCAAGGAAGCCGGCTACCCCAACGGCTTCGAGTCGGTGCTGTGGAGCGGCTACACCACCACCACGGCGCAGAAAACCATCCAGTTCGTGCAGCAGCAGCTGGCCCAGGTCGGCATCAAGGTCTCGGTGCAGGCACTGGAACCCGGCCAGCGCACCGAGTGGGTGGAAACCGCGCCGGACCCGAAGGCCGCGAAGATCCGCATGTACTACATCGGCTGGTCGGCCTCGACCGGTGAAGCCGACTGGGCGCTGCGCCCGCTGCTGGTGACCGAAGCCTGGCCGCCCAAGTTGAACAACACCGCCTACTACAGCAACGCCACGGTGGACGGCAACGTGATCAAGGCCCTGAAGTCGGTCGACGACAAGGAAAAAGCCGAGCTCTACCGCGAAGCCCAGGAACAGATCATGAAAGACGCGCCCTGGGCGCCGCTGGTGACGGAAAAGCTGCTGTACGCCACGAGCAAGCGCCTGTCGGGCGTGTTCGTGATGCCTGACGGCAACATCAATGCGGACGAGATCGCGGTCGCCGAGTAAGCCCTTTCTTTTGCGTGCGCCTTGCACCGCCCCCGCGTGCGCCAGCCCCGGCTGGCGCACGCCCTGACCCGACTCCATCATGCTGAACTATTTTTTGAAACGGCTGCTGGGCCTGCTGCCCACGCTGCTGATCGTCGCAGTGCTGGTCTTCCTGTTCGTCCACATGCTGCCGGGTGACCCGGCAAAGCTGGCGGCCGGACAGGATGCCGACGAACAGACCATTGCCCTGGTGCGCCAGGAGCTGGGCCTGGACCGGCCCCTGCCCGAGCAGTTTGTGAGCTTCTTCGGCCATATGCTGCAGGGCGACTTCGGCACCTCGATGCGCACGCGGCGCCCGGTTGCGACCGAGATCGCCGAGCGCTTCATGCCGACGCTGCTCTTGACGCTGGCCAGCATGAGCTGGGCGGTGGTGCTGGGCATGACCCTGGGCGTGGTCTCCGCCGTGTTTCGCAATGAATGGCCGGACCGGCTGGGCATGACGCTGGCCGTTTCGGGCATTTCCTTTCCGGCCTTTGCGCTGGGCATGCTGCTGATGCAGGTGTTCTCGGTGCAGCTGGGCTGGCTGCCCACCGTGGGCGCCGACAGCTGGAAGCATTACATCCTGCCGTCCCTGACCCTGGGCGCGGCCGTGGCCGCCGTGATGGCGCGCTTCACACGCGCCTCCTTCGTCGAGGTGATGCAGGAAGACTTTGTGCGCACGGCGCGCGCCAAGGGCCTGAAAGAGCGCACCGTGATCGCCAAGCACTGCCTGCGCAACGCGCTGATCCCGGTCGTCACCATGATGGGCCTGCAGTTCGGCTTTCTGCTGGGCGGCTCCATCGTCGTCGAGGCGGTCTTCAACTGGCCCGGCCTGGGCCGCCTGCTGGTCGATGCCGTGACCATGCGCGACTACCCGGTGATCCAGACCCTGGTGCTGCTGTTCTCGCTGGAATTCATCCTGATCAACCTGGTGGTGGACGTGCTCTATGGCTTCATCAACCCCACCATCCGCTACAAGTGAGCCGGCCATGACACAGATTACCGCCAACGAAGCCGTCGCCGCCATCGCGGCGCCGCCCCTGGCCACGCCAGACAGCCGGGTGCGCACGCCCTGGAGCGAGTTCTGGCGCAAGTTCAGGAAACAGCATGTCGCCGTCGTGGCACTGGTGTTCGTGCTGCTGCTGGCGCTGGTCGCCGTGCTGGCGCCCTTCATTGCCCCCTACGATGCCGAAAACTTTTTCGACTACGACAAGCTCAATGCCGGCCCCTCCTGGCAGCACTGGCTGGGCGTCGATCCGCTGGGCCGCGACATCTTCAGCCGCATCCTGGTGGGCGCGCGTATTTCGCTCGCCGCCGGCTTTGCCTCGGTCGCCATAGGCGGCGTGATAGGCACGGCGCTGGGCCTGCTGGCCGGCTACTACGAAGGCTGGTGGGACCGCATCGTGATGCGCATCTCCGACGTGCTGTTCGCCTTTCCCGGCATCCTGCTGGCGCTGGGCGTGGTCGCCATCCTGGGCAGCAGCATGGTCAACGTGGTGGTGGCCGTGTCGGTGTTCAGCGTGCCGGCCTTTGCCCGGCTGGTGCGCGGCAACACCCTGGTGCTCAAGCAGATGACCTATGTCGAGGCGGTGCGCAGCATAGGCGCGTCCGACTGGACCATCATCATGCGCCACATCCTGCCCGGCACCATCTCGTCCATCGTCGTCTACTTCACCATGCGCCTGGGCACCTCCATCATCACGGCGGCCAGCCTGTCCTTCCTCGGCATGGGGGCGCAGCCGCCCACGCCCGAATGGGGCGCCATGCTCAACGAGGCGCGCGCCGACATGGTCAACGCGCCGCATGTGGCGCTGTTTCCCAGCCTGGCGATTTTCCTGACGGTGCTGGCCTTCAACCTGCTGGGCGATGGCCTGCGCGACGCGCTGGACCCCAAGATTGACCGCCTGTAACAGGAAACCCGCCTCATGATTCCCCGCCCTCTGCTGCCCCACATCGGCAGCCTGCCGCCAGGCCCGCGCAATGCCATCACCGATGTCGCCGGTGTCACCGTGGGCCATTGCACGCTCGATGCACAGGAAGTGCAGACCGGCGTGACCGTGGTGCGCCCGCATGGCGGCGACCTGTTTCGCGACCGGGTGCCGGCGGCCGCGGTCGTGCTCAACGGCTTCGGCAAGAGCGTGGGACTGGTGCAGGTCGAGGAGCTGGGCGTTCTGGAAACGCCGATTGCGCTGACCAACACCTTTTCGGTCGCAGCCGTGGCCGCGGCGCAAATCCGCCAGTGCATCGCCGCCAACCCGGAAACCGGCCGCAGCCTGCCCACCGTCAATCCGCTGGTGTTTGAATGCAACGACGGTTTTCTCAACGACATCCAGCGCCTGGCCATCACCGAGCAGCATTACCTGCAGGCCTGCGCGCAGGCCGGCGTTGAGGTGGAGGAAGGCTCGGTCGGCGCCGGCCGCGGCATGTCCAGCTTTGGCCTCAAGGGCGGCATAGGCACGGCCTCGCGCCGCGTCCCGGCAGCGGGCGACGGCGAACACACCGTCGGCGCGCTGGTGCTGGCCAATTACGGCAAACTGCCGCAGCTGCGCCTGGCCGGCCAGGCCTTGGGCGCCCGGCTGGCCACCCAGTTGGCCGCCCCGCCGGCGCCGCTGGCGGCAGAGCCCGAAAAAGGCTCCATCATCCTGCTGATCGCCACCGACGCGCCGCTCGATGCGCG
>CAZWDK010000025.1:0-20702 GCA_964633095.1 uncultured Polaromonas sp.
GCGCCAAGCTGAACGCGATGTGGATGACGCCGAACGAGCGCGGCCGCGGCGCCACGCTGCTCGACGGCGGGGCGCCGCTGGGCGCGGCGCTCGGCTCCATCCTCATCGCCTGGCTCATCGCCTCGCTCGGATCCTGGCGCCTGGCCTTCGTCATCGCCGGCGTTGGCACCATCGCGGCCGGCATCTGGTGCTGGTACTACATCCGCAACACGCCGCGCGAGCACCCGGGGGTCAACGCCGCCGAGGCCGAGTACATCGAAGCCTCGCACCGGCACGAGGACGCGCACGCGGCGCCATCGCAGGGCGGCCATGTGCTCAACTTCTTCCGCTACCGCTCGATCTGGGGCATGTGCCTGGGCTGGATGGGCTTCGGCGTCATGTTCACCGGCTTCATCGCCTGGCTGCCGAGCTACCTGCTGGCCAGCTACGGCTTCAACATCAAGACGATGGGCGGTGCGAGCTTTCTCATCTACATGTCCGGCTTCGTCGGCGAACTTGTGGCGGGCTGGATCGCCGACAAGTGGAAGGACCGCGGCGGCGCGCCCAACCAGGTGTTCCGCACGATGTTCGGCATCGCGGCGGTGATCGCCACGCTGTCGATCTTCGCGGTCGCCTATGTGTCCGACCCGGTCGTCGCGGTCATCCTGCTGTGCACGTCGCTGTTCTTCCTGCGCTGGTTCGGCCTGTTCTGGTCGCTGCCGGCCATTCTTGGCGGGCGCGAGCGCGCCGGCTTCGTCGGCGGCACGATGAACCTGTCGGGCCAGATCGCCGGCATCAGCGTGCCCATCATCATCGGCATGATGGTGCAGGCCAGCGGCGGCTCCTACTTCGGCGCGTTGATGTTCATGGCCGGCGCCGGCGTCGTGATGTTCATCGCCGCCATGTCGATTGACTACAGCAAGAAGATTCCGGTCTAAGCCATGACAATACAGCCCCAGGACGTGTTCGTCCGCACCCCCCGCTTCATGGGCGTCATCACGCCGTCGGGCAACACCGTGGTCGAACGGGTCACCCTGGCGATCCTGAGCCGCTTCCCCGGCCTGACGCCGCTGTTCTCGCGCACGCCGGTGTTCGGCGAGTCGGATCCGCTGCCGGACCGCTACGGTGTCGACGACATGCTGGCCGCGGCGCAGCTGCTGGCCCATGCCAAGCCCGATGTGCTGCTGTGGAACGGCAGCAAGGGCGCCAAGATCGGCATCGCGCATGACCGTGACTTTGTTGCCCGGGTGCAGGCCGAGACGGGCATCCGCACCACCACCTCGATCCTGGCGATGGACGAGGCCCTGCGCAGCCGCGGCCTGCGGCGCGTCGCCGTGGTCTCGCCGTACGACGGCCACTACCAGGAAGGCCTGGTCGCCGGCATTCAGGCCGCGGGTTATGAGGTCGTCGCCGAGAGCCACTCGGCCTTGAAGGACAACATCTCGTTCGCGGCCATCCCGGCCGACACCATTGCCGCGATGGTGCGCGAGGCGGCCGCGCACCGGCCCGACGCCGTGCTGACGATGTGCACCAACTTTCCCGCCGCGCCGGTGATCCCGGCGCTCGAGGCCGAGACCGGCATCCCGATGTTCGACTCGGTCTCGCTCGGCATCTGGCATGCGCTGCGCCTGCTGGGCGTGGACACCTCGCCGGCGCGCGACTGGGGCCGGCTGTTCGCCGAGCAGGGGCGCGAATGAAGCACTCCACCCACACGCCGGCCTCGCTGCTGATCCGCAACGCCCATGTGCTGACGCTCGACGATGCCGACCGCGAATGGGCGCGCGCGGATGTCGTCATCGAGGACGGCCGCATCGCCGCGCTCGGCCCCGATGCCGGCCGGGACTGGCCGCGCCGCCTCGACCGGGTCATCGACGCAGAGGGCCTGCTCGCCATGCCGGGGCTGATCAACGCGCATTTCCATTCGCCCGGCAACCTGATGAAGGGCACGCTGCCCGGCTACCCGCTCGAGGTCTTCATGCTCTACGAGGTGCCGCCGCTCGCATCGGGCGGCGACGCCGGGCGGCTGGCCTATGTGCGCACGATGATCGGTGCGCTCGAGATGCTGCGCCGGGGCATCACGGCCGTGCACGACGACGCCTACCATGTGCCGGTGGCGAGCGAGGCGTCGATAGACGCGATCATGCGCGCCTACGAGGACGCCGGCATCCGCGCGACGGTGGCGATAGACCAGCCCAATATCGTCGAATACGAGAAGTACCCCTACCTTGCCGACCTGCTGCCGGCCGAAGAGAAGCGCGCGATGGAGCACGCGCCGCGCCAGAGCGGCGAGGAGCTGCTCGCGCTCTACCGCCATCTGATCGAGCGCTGGCATGGCGCGGCCGGCGGGCGCCTGGCCGCAGCGGTGTCCTGCTCGGCGCCGCAGCGCGTCACCACGGACTACTTTGCCGGCCTGTCGGAGCTGTCGAAACGCTACGACCTGCCATTCAACATCCATATCCTCGAGACCAAGCTGCAGCGCGTGCTGGGGCAGCAGAAGTTCGGCAAGTCACTGGTGCGCTACGTTCACGACCTCGGCCTGCTCGACGAACGCATGATGGTGATCCACGCCATCTGGATCGACGACGCGGACATCGAGCTGCTGGCGCGCGCCGGCTGCACGGTGGCCCACAACCCGGTGTGCAACCTGCGCCTGGGCAGCGGCGTGATGCCCTACCGCGCGCTGCGCGACGCCGGCGTGCCGATCTGCCTGGGCACCGACGAGATGAACACCGACGACTCGGTCAACCTCTGGTTCGTCGCCAAGACCGCCGCACTGTTGCACACGCTCGCCACGCCCGAGTGGCGCGACTGGCCGCAACCGCAGGAGCTGCTGCGCGCATTGACCCGCGGCGGCGCCCGCGCGCTGCGGCGTGCCGAGCGCCTGGGGCAGCTGGCCGTTGGCTGCGCGGCCGACCTCGCGCTGCTCGACATGGACTCGGTGGCGTTCACGCCGCTCAACGACCTGCGGCGCCAGCTCGTACATTGCGAGGACGGCGCCTCGGTGCGCTACACCATCGTTGCCGGGCGCGTGGTGTATGAGGAGGGCCGCATCACCACGGTCGACGAGCGGGCGCTGCGCGCCGAGATGCGCACCCTGATGAGCGGCTACCGCGAGCAGCTCGAGCGGGCCGGGCGCGAGGCGCAGCGACTCGAGCCCTACTACCGCGAGATGGTCCTGCGCGCGGCGGCGCAGGACGTGGGCATGAACCGCTGGCTGCAAGCCGAGCGACGAAGTTGACGCCGGCGGCAGCGGCCACCGGCAATCCGTGAAGAAGCGGCCGCGCGTCCATTGACGCAAGCGCCGCACCAGTAAACAGGGCGCCCGACCGGGTGCCGCATCGAGGAGCAAACCATGTCAGTCACACCTGTCAATGCGGGCCGCGCGCCCGCGTTCGCGTCGGCCCCTGCCGACGTCGACGCCACCTACCGCAAGATCAGCTGGCGCCTGATCCCGTTCATCGGCCTGCTCTGGCTGCTGGCGTGGATAGACCGCATCAACGTCGGCTACGTCAAGCTGACGATGATGGCCGACCTGCAGTGGAGCGAGACGGTCTACGGCCTGGGCGCCGGCATCTTCTTCCTCGGCTATTTCTTCTTCGAGGTGCCCAGCAATCTGCTGCTGCAGAAGATCGGGGCGAAGAAGACGCTGATGCGCATCACGATCGGCTGGGGCCTGACCTGCGTGGCGATGATGTTCGTCACCACGCCGACGATGTTCTACCTGCTGCGCTTCCTGATGGGCGCGTTCGAGGCCGGCTTCCAGCCCGGCGTGATCCTCTACCTGACCTTCTGGTACCCGAGCGACCGCCGCGCCAAGGCCTTCGGCATGTTCATGGCCGCCTCCGCGCTGGCGGGCGTGATCGGCGGCCCGCTGGCCGGCACCATTCTCAACGACATGCAGGGTGTGAACGGCTGGCGCAGCTGGCAGTGGGTGTTCCTGATCGAGGGCATTCCCTCGGTGCTGGCCGGCTTTGCAACCTGGTTCTACCTGACCGATAGGCCCGATCAGGCCAAGTGGCTCAGCGCCGCCGAGCAACGCCTCGTGCGCGAGGAGCTGGCGCGCGACGACCACGCGCTCGGCCATCGGGAGCACAGCGTGCTCTCGGCGCTGAAGGACAGCCGCCTCTGGTTGATGATCCTGATCTATTTCTGCATCGTCGCGGCCAACGCCACGCTGAACTTCTACGGCCCGAGCGTCGTCAAAGAACTCGGCTTCTCCAACCCGGCGACCATCGGCTGGATCATGTCGGGCGCCTTTCTGCTGGGCGCCGGTGCGCAGATCGCCAACGGCTTCCATTCGGACCGGCACCACGAGGTACGCTGGCACTGCGCGATCGCGGTGACGATAGGCGCGCTCGGCATGCTGGCGGTCGCGCTGCTGATCAAGGTCAGCGCGCCGCTCGCGCTGCTGGCGCTGACGATCGCGGTGATCGGCACGAGCAGCGCCTTTCCGGTGTTCTGGCAGATGCCGAACCGCATCCTGAGCGGCGCCGCGGCGGCCGTCGGCGTGGCGGTCATCAACTCGATCGCCAACCTCGCCGGCTTCGGCGCACCCTTCATGCTGGGCGCGGTGAAAACGGCCACCGGGCAGTTGTCGCCAGGCCTGCTCGTGATCGCCGCGGTCGAGATCGTCGCCGCCATCCTGATCATCAAGTTCATTCCCCGGCTGCATCGGCCCGCAAAGGCCTGATGCCGACCGGCGCTGTTTTGGTGGGAAGACCGGTTGACTTTCAGTGGTGACATTTTGGAGCGTCTTACCTCCGACCACCGTCGCAGCCATAGAGCGGAAGTGGTGGTCCTGACCTCTGTATGCAAAGTACAGAGCGTTGTTTCGCATGGATCACCGCAGGAGTGACCTGCCCCAGAAAACCTGAGCATTCAAAAGTTGGAAACGCGCCAGCAAGGCGAATTCAAAAGCCCGATGCGCTGGGCGGTGGATGTGGCCCCGACTGCGATCTGACCCCGCGCGTCAGGGCAGGCGCGGCGGCGCGCAGGCGGCGGCACGCGCCAGCAGCAGCTCGCGCTCGCGCAGATTGCGCGTCAGCGAAGCGGCCCGCTCGAACTCGGCATGGGCTTCATCGAGGCGGCCCAGTTTGAGCAGAAAATCGGCGCGCACGCTGGGCAGCAGGTGGTAGTTTTTCATCAAGGGCTCCGCCAGCAGCGCATCGGCCAGCTCCAGCCCCGCCGCCGGGCCAAAGGCCATGGCCAGCGCCACCGCGCGGTTGAGTTCCACCACCGGCGAGGGCGCGAGCTGGGCCAGCGCGTCATAGAGCGCCGCGATGCGCGGCCAGTCGGTCTCGGCCGCGCTGGGCGCACGCGCATGGCAGGCGGCGATGGCGGCCTGCAGCGCGTAAGGCCCCAGCGCACCGCCCAGCGCCTGGGCCCGCTCTAGCGCGGCGAGACCGCGCCGTATCAGCAGCTGATCCCAGCGGGCGCGATTTTGCTCCAGCAGCAGCACCGGCTCGCCCGCCGGACCGACGCGGGCCTTGGCGCGCGAGGCCTGGATTTCCATCAAGGCAACCAGGCCGTGAACCTCAGCCTCCTGCGGCGTCAGTTCGGCCAGGATACGCCCCAGGCGCAGCGCCTCCTCGCACAGCGCGGGCCGCATCCAGTCGCCGCCCGAGGTGGCGGAGTAGCCCTCGTTGAACACCAGGTAGATCACCTCCAGCACCGAGGCCAGGCGGGCTTCGCGCTGGCCGGCGTCGGGCACGTCAAAGGGAACGCGCGCCTCGGTCAGGGTGCGCTTGGCCCGCACGATGCGCTGCGCCAGCGTGGGCTCGGGCAGCAGGAAGGCGCGGGCAATTTCATCGGTCGTCAAACCGCCCAGCAGGCGCAAGGTGAGCGCGATGCGGGCCTCGGTGGAAAGCACCGGGTGGCAGGCGGTGAAGATCAGGCGCAGCAGGTCATCGCCGTAGTCATCGCTGGCAACGACATCGGCCTCGGCCAGCGCCATCTCCTGTTCCAGCGCCAGTTCGTGGCCCAGTTCCTCGTGCTTGCGCGCCAGCAGCTTGCTGCGGCGCAGGTGGTCGAGCGCGCTGTTTTTGGCGACGGCCATGAGCCAGGCGCCCGGCTTGTCCGGAACGCCCGACTGCGGCCAGCGCTCGAGCGCGGTGACCAGTGCGTCCTGCGCCAGCTCTTCGGCCAGGCCGACATCGCGCACCATGCGCGCGACCTTGGCGATGACCTTGGCCGACTCCATGCGCCAGACCGTGTCGATGGCGCGGTGGATGGCGCCCTCGCGGTTGCCGCTCACGCCGGCTTCTTGCCGCCCAGGTGCGACTGCATGGCCGGAAAGGCGGCCGCCACGGCCTGCACGTCGGCCGGGTAGTCGGCCAGTTCCTGCACCTGGCGCACCTCGATGACTTCGTTCTCGCCGGCCGGGCAACGCGAGGCCCATGCGATGGCTTCGGCCCGCGAGGCCACGTCTATCATCCAGTAGCCGCCCAGCACTTCCTTGGCCTCGGCAAAAGGCCCGTCGACCACCTTGGGCTTGCCGCCGGCAAAGCTGACCCGCGCGCCCATGGAGGGTGGATGCAGGCCGTCGCAGCCGATCAGCACGCCGGCCTGCTGCAGCGACGCGTTGTAGGCCATCATGGCCGCCACGGCCCGGGTGTCGTCGGGCACGGTGCCGGGGGGCGCGGTTTCGTAGCCCTTGGGGATCATCAGCATCATGAATCGCATGGTCTTACTCCTTGAGTGGGGGGTTGGAACGCCGGGCCGCCGGCGCGCCGGCCTACTTTTCGGCCGCCGTCTTCAAGTTGGCCAGGCCCGCCTCGAAGTCCTGGCCCACCATCTTGTCCATGCTGAAAAAAACCTGCATGACCCTTGAGATCAGCGGTGCCGGGCCTTGCATGTCCCAGCTCACGGTGCTTTCGGCGCCCTGCGGCTGGATCGTGAATGCCACCTTGTTGTGGGCCTCAAAGGGTTTGCTGAAATCCAGCCTGATCTGGACTTGTGACGGTGGCGACGACTCCGTGATCTCCATGCGCCCCACGCCAACGGCGCCGTCGCCTTCCCACGCATAGACGGCGCCCTTGCCGCTGGCCGGGCCGCTGTAGCTGCGCTTCATCGCCGGGTCCTTCTTCTCGTAGGGCGACCAGGCGCCCCAGTTCCGGTAGTCATTGAGCAGCGGAAAGATCTTTTCGGGTGGCGCCTTGATCGCGACCTGGCGCTGGACACGGAAGGTGTCAGGCTTGCCCGCGGCCAGCATCAGCACCACCACGATGAAAACAAGGACGGCGAGGGCCACCGCAATGGCACTGGTTTTGAACATGCGAATTCCTTCGGCTTGGTTGTTGAAAGACTGGCGCCGGCTTGATCGGGCCAGGAAGGCAGGGCTCAGCTCCGGCCGGTGGCCTGCGCCTCCACCTGGTGGCGCATGCGCTCTTCGGCCTCGCGCAGTTCGGGCGTGAACTCGGCGCCAAAGTCCTCGGCCTCGAACACCTGGCGGATTTCGATTTCGGACTCGCCCTCCATCGGGTTGGGGCAGCGCTTGATCCACTCAATCGCTTCTTCCTTGGATTTCACCTGCAGCATCCAGAAACCGGCCACCAGTTCCTTGGTTTCGGCAAAGGGGCCGTCCACCACCGTGCGCTGGCGGCCCGAGAATTTGACGCGCGCCCCCTTGGCGCTGGGATGCAGGCCCTCGGCCGCGAGCAGCACGCCGGCCTTGACCAGCTCTTCATTGAACTTGCCCATCTCGGTCAGCAATTGTTCGCTGGGCATCACGCCGGCCTCGCTGTTTTTGTCGGCTTTCACCATGACCATGAATTTCATTTCGGACTCCATTTCGTTGCAGGTTGGGAGCAAAGGGTATCCATCCTAAGCGGCTGGATCCAAAAAAGCCTCGCTCTGTACCCACGACGAACGTGAAAAGACCAAATCGACACACTTCATGAAAATTTTTGCGCTCACCCCGCAGGCAGTCAAACCGGGGCCGGTTTATTTGTAACAAAGAGCTTCCGGCCCGGGCTCAGACCAGCCAGCTCACCGCCGCCGAAAAGCTGAAAAACGCCAGCACGGTGGACAGCAGGATGATGCGGGCGATGCGCCCGTTGTCGGCGCCAAAACGTTCGGCCAGCATGGCCACGTTGCTGGCGCTGGGCAGCGCCGCCACCAGCACCACCACGGTCAGGGTGAAGCGGTCAAGCGGCAGGCCCAGCGCGATGGCGCCCAGCCCCAAGGCGCCCACCAGCAGCGGGTGAAGCACCAGTTTCATCAGCGCCAGCGGCACGTAGTCGGCCAGCGGCGTGCCTGCCGCGCTATTCATTTGAGAGCGCGCCAGCACCGCGCCTATCGTGAACAGGGCCACCGGCGAGGCCGCATCGGCGAGCAGGCTGACGGTGCCCATCAGGGGTTTGGGCAGGGCCAGGCCGAGCGCGGAGGCCAGCCCGCCCGAGGCAATCGCCCAGGGCAGCGGGTTGGCCAGCACGCCCTTGAGCGCCAGCCGCGCCGCCCTGGCCGCACCATGCTCATCGGCGCCATCGAGCCGGGACAGCGCAATGCACAGCGAGGAGGTGACCAGCATGTCCACCGCGATGGTGACGATGATGGGGCCCGCCGCCGGCGCGCCGAGCAGGGCCACCAGGAGCGGCACGCCCATGAAGCCGGTGTTGGGAAAGGCCGCCACCAGCGCCCCGAAAGAGGCGTCGTTCCAGCCCCGGCCTTGACGTGTCAGCGCAATCGTCAGCGCCACCATCAGCAGCGCGCACAGCAGGTAGAGCGCCACCAGGCTGCCGTCCAGCAGCTGCCTGATCGGCGTGCTGGCGCCAAAGCGGTACAGCATGCAGGGCAGCGCGAAATACAGCACAAAGGTGTTGAGCCCCGGAATCGCCGCCTGCGGCAGCCAGGCACGGCGGGCGGCGACATAGCCGCACAGCACCAGGGCAAAAAAAGGGAAGGTGACGAGGAGGATGCCTAACACAAAGCCTATTGTCACCGGCCCCGCTTGGGGGCCGGACGAGTGGCTATGATGGCAGCTGGCCTTGCGCGCAAGGCCCCGCCGGCCGGCCCCGTGTGAGCGCCGCCTCCGCCCAATTTCCGTCTTTTTCCGTCAAATTCCGAATTTTTCCGCCTTTTTGCAGTCATCTCCTGACTTTTTCCTGCATGTCCCCACCTTCCCCCATCGCCCACGGCCTCAACCTCGCCCAGCAGGAAGCCGTCAACTACCTGCACGGCCCCTGCCTGGTGCTGGCCGGCGCCGGTTCCGGCAAGACGCGGGTGATCACGCACAAGATTGGCCGGCTGATCCAGTCCGGGCTGAAGGCCGAGCAGATTGCCGCCATCACCTTCACCAACAAGGCCGCCGCCGAGATGCGCGAGCGCGCCAAGAGCCTGATCGGCAAGTCGGCCAAGGGCGTGCTGATCTGCACCTTTCATGCGCTGGGCGTGCGCATGCTGCGGCAAGACGGCCAGGCGCTGGGCCTGAAGCCGCAGTTCTCCATCCTGGACAGCGATGACGTGACCAGCATCCTGAAAGACGCCGGCGGCAGCACCGACGTGGCGACGGCGCGCCAGTGGCAGTGGACCATCAGCGCCTGGAAAGGCCAGGGGCTCAATGCCGCCCAGGCCGCCGCCCAGGCCGGCAACGATGAAGAGCAGCTGATCGCGCGCGTCATGGCGCACTATGAAGAGCGCCTGAACGCCTACCAGAGCGTGGATTTTGACGACCTGATCGGCCTGCCGCTCAAGCTGCTGAAGGAACACGAGGCGGTGCGCAGCAAATGGCAGGATTCGCTGGGCCATGTGCTGGTCGACGAATACCAGGACACCAACGCCACCCAGTACGAGGTGCTGAAGCTGCTGGTGGGCGAACGGGGCCGCTTCACCGCCGTGGGCGACGACGACCAGTCGATTTACGGCTGGCGCGGCGCCACGCTGGACAACCTGAAACGGCTGCCGCAGGACTACCCCAGCCTCAAGGTCGTCAAGCTGGAGCAGAACTACCGCTCGACCAGCGCCATCCTGCGCGCCGCCAACAACGTGATCGGCCCCAATCCCAAGCTGTTTCCCAAAACCCTGTTCAGCGATCTGGGCGAGGGCGAACCGGTGCGCGTGGTCGACTGCGACAGCGAGGAGCATGAGGCCGAACGCGTCGTGGCGCGCATCCAGAGCCTGCGCGCCGGCGGCGAGCTGCAGGCCGCGGGCAGCCAGTTCAAGGAGTGGAAGGACTTTTGCGTGCTGTACCGCGCCAACCACCAGGCCAAGCCGCTGGAAAAGGCCTTTCGCCGGGCGCAGATTCCCTACAAGGTGTCGGGCGGACAAAGCTTTTTTGACCGCGTCGAGATCAAGGACCTGTGCAGCTGGATGGTGCTGCTGGTCAACAACGACAACAACCCGGCCTTCATACGGGCGATCAAGACGCCCAAGCGCGGCATTGGCCACACCACGCTGGGCACCCTGAGCACCTTTGCCGACCAGTACAAGCTCAGCCTGTTCGAGGCGCTGTTCAGCAACTCGCTGGGCTCGGTGCTGTCGGCCAAGGCGGTCGGCTCGCTGCAGGAATTCGGCCGCTACCTGAACGACCTCGAATACCGCGCCAGGCGCACCGTGGGCGCGGAAGACGCGCGCAGCTTTCTGAACGACTGGCTGAAGGAAATCGACTACGAAAAACACCTCTACGACGGCGAGGACAGTGAAAAGGTCGCGGCCGCGCGCTGGAGCAATGTGATGGATTTCTGCGACTGGATGGCGCAGCGCTGCGGCGGCCAGATTGACGACAGCGCGGGCGTGACGCTTGAAAGGGAAAGCAAGACCATGCTGGAGGTGGTGCAGACGATTGCGCTGCTGTCCACCATCAGCGAGCGCGAGGGCGACCAGAACGTGGTGACGCTGTCCACCCTGCACGCCTCCAAGGGCCTGGAGTGGCCGCATGTGGTGCTGGCCGGCTGCAACGAAGGCCTGCTGCCCTTCAAGCTGGAAGACGACGACGGCAGCAATGGCGACAACATCGCGCTGCGCCTGCAGGAAGAGCGCCGCCTGATGTATGTGGGCATTACCCGGGCCCAGCGCACGCTGGCGGTGAACTGGCTGCGCCGGCGCAAAAAAAACCGCGATACGATTGCCGGCATCCCCAGCCGCTTTATTGCCGAAATGGGGCTGGACAAGACCACGGTGAAAGAAGACCCGCGCGAGAAGATCAAGGCCTTGCGCGCCGAATTCGCCAAAAAGGCGGCCGATGCCCAGGCGGCAGCGGCGGCCTCGGCCGCCGCCGAGATGCGCTAGCACCGCATGAACCGTATGGCCCTGGCCCGGCCAAGCCACCCTGCTTTTTTATGACCTCATTCCGCACCCGATTTGCTCTCTTTTTAATAGCTGCCTGCGCCCTGTCCCCTTGGGCCAACGCCCAAAACCAGCCCCAAACACCGTGCCCGTCGGCGTCCGGCATGAAAGCCGAGCAGCTCTACGGCCTGTGGGCCGTGCGTTTCAGCCAGCCGCCCGCCGGCCTGCCGGAGCGCGCCACCCTGCGGCTGGAGCGCCATGCCGAATTTTCGGAAAGCCTGGCCGGCACCGTCAGCCGCGAGCTGGCTGCGGCGGCGGGCGCCGGCCATGCCGCCAGGGCCGAGCTGGCCGGTGACCTGGAAGCCGGCATGCTGCTGCTCGACGAGTCCTCCGACGGCACCAGCATCACCGGCACCTGGAATGGCGAAATGGTGGCAGGCTCCTGCGGCAAGGTGTTTCGGGGCGTCTGGAAAGACACCAGCCGCAGCGCCGCGGCGGACGCACCCGAGGTGCCCTTCACCCTGACCCGCCTGCCCTGAGCGGCCTGTCCCACCCGACACTGGACAGCATGGCCCTGAAACCCTCGACCCTTGCCTGCCGCCTGCTCGGCGCCGGACTGCTGGCCGGCGGCCTGGCGCAGGCGCAAGCTGCGCCAGACCTCCCGACCGCGGCAACGGCCCCGTCCCGCCTGGGCTGGCAGGCTTGCCAGGCCCTGAAGGCCGACCCCGGGGCACAACTGGCGTGCTTTCAGCAATGGGCGGATGCGCAATCCCCGGCGGCGGCCGGCGACACCGCGGCCGGCACGCCCCCTGTGACCGCTGCCGCCGCCCCGGCCAACAAGGCCGCCGCCCAGCCGCAGCCCTTCATCATGTTCCTGCCCAGCCTGAACACCGATGCCCCCGACGGCAAGCCGCTGGGCTGCAGAAACGACCAGTATTCCGAGCTGTCCAGGTTCTGGGAGCTGCAGCGCGGCACCGACTGCGGCAACTTTGCCATCCGCGGCTACCGCCCGATCTCGCTGGCCGTGGTGGTCTCCGACGGCGTGAACACCCAGCCCTCATCCCCTTCGGCCGGCCACACGCCGCTGACGGCAACGCCGTACAAGCGCACCGAAAACAAGATCCAGCTGTCGGTGCGCACCAAGATCGCCAAGGGTCTGCTCAAAAACGGCCCGAACGACGAGGACGAGCACGACTCGCTGTGGTTTGGCTACAGCCAGCAAAGCTACTGGCAGCTCTTCAGCCCCTCCATCTCGCGTCCGTTCCGCAGCACCGACCACGAACCCGAGCTCATCTATATCTACCCGCAGCAAATCCCGCTGGCCGGGGGCTGGAACTACCGGCTTTCCGGGATCGGCCTGGTGCACCAGTCCAACGGGCAATCGCTGCCGCTGTCACGCAGCTGGAACCGCGTCTACCTGATGGGCGCGGCCGAAAAAACACTGGGGCCCCATTCCAGCCTGATACTGCAGGGCCGCATCTGGGAGCGGCTGCGCGAGAAGTCGGCCGATGACGACAACCCCGGCATCGAAAACTACCTGGGCCGCGCCGAACTGGCCGGTCGCTGGCAGATCAACCAGGCCAACACCCTGGGCCTGACGCTGCGGCATTCGCTGCGCAAGGAGGCCCGCGGCTCGGCCCGCCTGGACTGGCTGATGGCACCCACCGCGTCGCCCAACTACACCGGCCTGCGCTACCACCTGCAGTTCTTCAGCGGCTACGGCGACAGCCTGCTGGACTACAACCGCAAGCGCAAGGTGCTGAGCCTGGGCCTGAGCCTGGTGGACTGGTAACCGGCCCGCCCCTTCGCGATGGTCTCAGGGCGTGCCGGTTGGGCCGTGCGCCCGCACCAGGCAGTCGTGAAAGGCCTGCACCGCGCGCGAGGGCTGGGGTGAGCGCCTGAGCAGGCTGACAAAGCTGCAGGCGTAGCGAAACAGGGCGGGCCGCACCGCCTGCATCTGGCCGCGCCGCTCAAAGCCCTCGGCGTAATGGTCCGGCAGGAAGCCGAGAAATTTTCCCGAGAGGATGAGGGTGGCAATGGCCTCCTGCTCAAAGCCCGTGGCCTTGCGCGACAGGCCGGCGCGGTGGCTCAAGGCCATGTTGGGCGAGTGGTAGCCCAGGCCGGCGAAATGGTGGGCCTGCAGCCCGTCCCAGGTCAGGCCCGCGCAGTCGGCGCCAAACAGCGGATGCCGCGCGCCGCAATACAGCAGCATGGTCTCGCTGAACAGCTCGGCATACAGCAGGCTGTGCGAACTGCGGTGGGCCGGAATGATGCCCACCTGGTAGGTGCCGTCGATCACGCCGCGTTCGATGGCGTTGATCGACGCCACATGCAGCTGCAAGTGCACCTCGGGCGCCTGCTCGGTGAACTCGGCAATCGCCGCCCCAATGCGGGCCTGGGGGTTGCTGGCGGTCTTGTCGAACACCGCGACCGCCAGTTGCCCGCCCATGCGCGAGTGGATGTCGTCGATGCTGTTGCGAAAACCTTCCACCGAGGCCAGCAGGCGCAAGGTCTCTTCATAGACCCGCTGCCCCTCGGGCGTGAGGGCAAAACCGGCCCGGCCGCGGCGGCACAGCACCAGGCCCAGCCGGGTCTCCAGGTCCTTCACATGGCGGCTCACCGTGGAAGTGCCGATATTGAGCTCCAGCTCAGCCGCGGCCATGCCGCCGCAATCGACCACGCTCTTGAACACCTGCAGCAGCCGCAGGTCCATGTCGCTCAACTGCCCCAGCAGGGCGCGCTTTTTGGTAGGTAGGGGATCGGGCGGATTCACTTGCATGAAACCTCAAGTAAACATTGATATTGCATTCTTTTAGAGGTTAACAGAAGCCCCCAGAATGTCCCCCAGCCCTTCGCCACAAGGCGCTCGCGAGAGCGCCGCGACCGCTTTTTGATCCCCCAACTCCGGAGAAAGCCCATGCGCCTCGCTGACCTTGACCAAGCCACCACAGCCACCGCCCCGCGCATGGATGCCGCCTGGCTGGACGCCCACTGGATGCCCTATACCGCCAACCGCAGCTTCAAGGCCAAGCCGCGCATGGTGGTGGAGGCCAGCGGCGCCTACCTGACCGATGGCGAAGGGCGCAAGATTTTCGATGGCCTGTCGGGCCTGTGGTGCTCTGGCCTGGGCCATGGCCGGCGCGAAATCAGCGAGGCCGTGAGCCGCCAGGTCGGCAAGCTCGACTACGCACCGGCCTTCCAGTTCGGCCACCCGCTGGCCTTCGAGCTGGCCAACAGGATCAAGGCGCTGACGCCGGACGGGCTGGATTACGTGTTTTTCACCGGCTCGGGCTCCGAGGCGGCCGACACCTCGCTCAAGATGGCGCGCGCCTACTGGCGCGCCAGGGGCCAGGCCGGCAAGACGCGCCTGATAGGGCGCGAAAAGGGTTACCACGGCGTCAACTTCGGCGGCATTTCGGTGGGCGGCATAGGCGCCAACCGCAAGCTGTTTGGCCAGGGTGTGGAGGCCGACCACTTGCCGCACACCCAGCCGGCGCCCGGCTCCTTTCACCGCGGCATGCCGCCCACGGGCGCCGAGCTGGCCGACCGCCTGCTGGACCTGATCGCGCTGCACGACGCCTCCAACATCGCCGCCGTCATCGTCGAGCCCTTCTCGGGCTCGGCCGGCGTGGTGATTCCGCCGCAGGGCTATTTGCAGCGCCTGCGCGAGATCTGCACGGCCCACAACATCCTGCTGATCTTTGACGAGGTCATCACCGGCTTTGGCCGCTGCGGCGCCTGGACCGGCGCCGAGGCCTTTGGCGTGGTGCCCGACATCATGAACATCGCCAAGCAGGTGACCAATGGCGCGCAGCCGCTGGGCGCCGTGGTCGCGAAAAAAGACATCTACGACACCTTCATGGACGCCGGCGGCCCCGACTACATGATCGAATTCCCGCACGGCTACACCTATTCGGCCCATCCGGTGGCCTGCGCCGCCGGCGTGGCCGCGCTCGAGCTGCTGCAACAGGAAGACATGCCCGGCCGCGTCAAGGCGCTGGCGCCCTATTTCGAAAACGCCGTGCACAGCCTCAAGGGCAGCAAGCATGTGGCCGACATCCGCAACTACGGCCTGGCCGCCGGCTTCACGATTGCCGCGCTGCCGGGCGAGCCGGCACGCCGGCCCTACGAGATCGCCATGAACTGCTGGAACAAGGGCTTTTACGTGCGCTACGGCGGCGACACCATCCAACTGGCGCCGCCCTTCATCTCCGAAAAGGCCGAGATCGACCGGCTGATCAACGCGCTGGGCGATGCGCTGGCCGAAACCGCCTGAGCCTTTCCTTCCTAAGCTACTGGCCCATACCATGAAGCGCGTGCAGGCATGAAGTGATGCGGCCGGCCCCATGGACTGAGGGCGGTATGCTGCCAATCTAACGATCGGAGTCGTCTGCGAGATGAGCGAGGAACTTTGCTTTTTGTCGGCGGTCGAGCTTCACGCGCGCGTGCTGCGCCGGGAGGTATCGCCGGTGGAGATCACGCGTGCCGTGCTGGCACGGGCGGAGCGGCTGCAGCCGAGCCTGAACTGCTTTATCACCCTGTGCGGCGACGAGGCCCTGGCGCAGGCCAGGCGGGCCGAGCAGGCGGTCATGGCCGGCGAGCCGCTGGGCCTGCTGCATGGCGTACCGTTCACGGTGAAAGACCTGGTGAACACCCAGGGGGTACGCACGACCTTCGGTGCGATCCCGCATCAGCATCATGTGCCGGACCAGGACGCCGTGGCCGTGGCGCGCTTGCGCGGGCAAGGCGCCATCCTGATCGGCAAGACCACGACCCCGGAGTTCGGCTCGAAGTGCCTGACCGATTCCCCCTTGTTCGGGCGCACGCGCAATGCGTGGAGCAGCCAGCGCACCAGCGGCGGCTCCAGTGGCGGTGCCGCGGTGGCCGTGGCCAGCGGCCTGGCGCCACTGGCGGTGGCCACCGATGGCGGCGGATCGACGCGGATTCCGGCGGCCTGCAACGGGGTGGTGGGCATCAAGCAAAGCAATGGGGTGATTCCCCATAGCCAGGCACAGGACATCTTCGGCAACCAGACCTATGTCACGCCGACCACCCGCAGCGTGGCGGATACGGCCTTGATGATGCAGGTCATGGCCGGCGAGCATGGCTGCGACCCCTGGTCCATAGGCCTTGCCAGGCCGGACTTTCTGAGCGCCGCCCGGCCCCAGGGCGACTTGCGCGGGCGCAAGGTCTTGTACTGCCTGGCCCCGCCGAATCGTCCCGTGTCGGCGGACGTGGCGCGGGCCTTCAGGGCCGGCCTGTCCCAGCTCTCGGCGCTGGGGGCCGAGCTTGAGGAATTTTCGGGCGACGGATTTGACGTGGAGCCGATCTGGCGCGCCATCAACCACACGGTGTGGCGCACGCGCTTCGAGTCGCTGGCGGCCGAGCACGGCGACAAGCTGAGCCCGACCTTCCTGCAGCAGCTGGCGTCGGCAGCCCAGGTGAGCGGCGTGGAGTACCAGCAGGCCATGTTTGATCGCACCCGCTTGTTTCAACGCGTCCAGGGCCTGCTTCAGCGCGGCGATTGGCTGGCCATGCCGACGCTGTCGCGGACGGCGCTGCCGATCGAGCAGGAGCTGTTCGGCAGCATTGACATCGATGGCCAGGCGCTTGACAACGTGCGGGCGCACTGGTTTCCCTGGACCATGCCCTTCAACATGACAGGCCATCCCGCGATCAGCCTGCCCTGCGGCTTCGGCAGCGACGGGCTGCCCATTGGCATCCAGCTCGTCGGGCAATTCCGGGGCGATGCCGAACTGCTCCGCGTGTCGGCGCTGTTTGAAGCCGCGCAAGACCTTCTTGGCCGGTGGCCGGCGGCGTAACGGGCCGCCCCTCCGCCACGCCATTGACACAGAAGACCCTCCGTCATTGCTTTTGTCCAGGTAACCCCATGAAAACCCAGCTTTTTCCCCCATTTTTTCTCAAGTTGACGCTGTCGCTGTGTTGCTTTGCCGCGCTGGCCGCCAACGGCGCAGCGGCCGCGACGGAAAGCCCGGAGGGGCCGACGCGCATCATCGTGGGCTATGCGCCCGGTGGCGCGGCAGACAATCTGGCCCGCATCTATGCCGAGCAATTGCGTATCGCCGGCCAGGGTACGGTGCTGGTGGAAAACAAGCCTGGTGCCTCGGCTCGGCTGGCCCTGGATTTTGTCAAAAGATCGAAACCGGACGGAAAAACCATCTTCATCGGACCGTCGCCGCTGTTCACGATCTTTCCCCTGACCTACAAGAAACTGGGCTACAACGCCGACAAGGACCTGATCCCGGCAGCGCTGCTGACCGAGGTGCCCACCGTGATCTCCGCCGGTGCTCAACAGCCCTACAAAAACATGAAGGAATATGTCGAATGGGCCAGGCGCAATCCAGCCAGCGCCAACATCGGGCTGGCGACACTCGGAAGCGCTGGCCACCTCGGTGCGGTGGCATTGGGCAAGGCCAGCGGGCTGGCACTGACGCCCGTGGTCTATCGCGGCGCTGCGCCCATGCTGCTTGATGTCGTGGGCGGCAATCTGTCGATAGGCTGGGACGCGGTCGCCAGCAAGATACAGCTCTACAAGGGCGGAAAGCTGCAGTTCCTCGGCGTGAGCGGCCAAAAAAGGGCGAAAGCCCTGCCGGAGGTTCCGACGCTCAAGGAGCAGGGCTTCACCCAGTTTGAGTTCGCGACCAGCTGGTATGGCGCCTTCGTCCCCGCAGGGACGGCACCGGAGACGGTGGCCAAAATTGAAAAAATGTTTCTGGCCGCCTCGAACGATGCTTCCGCGAGCGCGAAACTGGAGGCGCTCGGACTCGAAGTCGTGACGACACCGGGCAAGGAGCTGGCGCGCCGCATCCTGACCGAACGTGCCCACTGGAAGCCCATCGTCGAGGCCTCGGGTTTTACCGCGGAAGATTGAGCGCCCAAGTCACCAGGCTGGCCATCAGGGTTCTGCCGCAAGACTGCCGCTGCTTGATGCCTCCAGCCGTGTCAGCGCCGCCAGCGCGGCCGCGTCGGTGCGGTACATCTTCAGCAAGGGGCCTGCGTCAAGGGCGCCTGCGCGCCGCAGCGCGGTTTCCACCGGCAGCTTCATGCCGCTGATGTGCAGCGTGATGCCGCGCTGCCGCAACTGGCTGCAAAGTTTCGCGAACATGTCCACGCCGGTGGCGTCTATGCGGTTGATGGGCTGCGCGAACAGGCACACATGTTGGGTTTCCGGGTGCAGGGACAGGTATTCCGCGATGGCGCGCTCGAAGCTGCTGGCGGCGGCGAAGTCAAGCGCCGCGTCCATGCGCAGCGCGTACAGCCGGGGCGCCAGCGGCGGCAGGTGCCAGAGCTGCCGGTCGCGCAGGCTGCCGTCCGGGTGCAGCCCCACCTCGATCACCCGCGGATGCAGGCGCTGGTAAAGAAAATGCGACAAGGCCATGAGCAGGCCGGCGAGCACGCCCCAGTAAAGCCGCGGCGCGGCCAGCAGCGTGAGGGCAAAGGTCACGGCGGCGATGACGGCCTCGGTGCGCGAGAAGCGCCACAGCCGCAGGAACTCGCGGGGCTTGATCAGCCCCAGCACCGCCACCAGCACGATGGCGGCCAGCACCGCCTGCGGCACATGGCGCAACACCGGCGTGAAGAACAGCAACACCAGCAGCACCACCGCCACCGAGACCACGGTGGCCCAGCCGGTACGCGCGCCGGCGTAGAGGTTGAGCGCCGAGCGGGAGAACGATGAGCTGGTCGGGAAGGCGCCGCACAGGCCGGCCGCGATCTTGCCCAGTCCCTGCCCAATCAAATCCTGATCCTGGTTCCAGCGCTGGCCCTGGCTTTCGTTGTCCACCTTGGCGCTGGACGCGGTCTCCAGAAAACTCACGAGCGTGATCACCAGCGCCGGCAGCATCAGCTGCGCCAGCGTGGACCGGTCGGGCCACGAGGGCAGATAAAGCGCCGGCAAACCTTGGGGCAGGCGCCCCACCACGGCGCCGCCGGCGGCGTCAAAGCCGGTCCAGGCGGCAATGCCCGCGCTCGCCAGCACCACCAGCAACACGGCGGGGAAGGCCGGCCGCCAGCGCCGCGCAAGAGCCAGCAGCGCCAGGCTCAGCAGACCGAAAAGGGCCGACGGCCAGTGGATCGCCGGCGGCGTCAGCAGCCCGCGCAAGCCCGGCGGCAAACCCAGCAGCGCGGGCAGTTGCGAGCCGATGATCAGCACCGCGGCCGCCTGCGTGAAGGCCATCAGCACCGGTGCACTGACCAGATTCAGGACCCAGCCAAAGCGGATGAAGCCAAGCGCCACCTGAAGCAGCCCCGACAGCAGCGCCAGCCACACGGCCAGCTCGATCCAGCGCGCGCTTCCCGGCTCGGCCAGACCGGTGAGCGAAGCGCCCACCAGCAGGCAGGACAATGCCGTGGGCCCCACAGAAAGCCGGCTGGAGGCGCTAAAAAGCACCGCCACCAGGGCCGGCAGCAGGGAGGCGTAGATGCCGGTGACCAAGGGCATGCCGGCCAGCGCCGCGTAGGCCACCCCCTGCGGGATCACCATCAGCCCGACCGTCAGGCCGGCCAGCAGCTCACCCCGCATCAGCGTGATGTCAGGCCGGGGCCAATTCAAAAAAGGAAGCAGGCGCTGCAGGCGATGGCTCATTCGATGTAAATACGGCTAAATACCCATGACAGGGTAGCCCAGACTCGGGCCGGCATCCAGCGGCATGGCGGGGCGTGACGCTGCGGGAGCCTGGAACGGCCGCACCACGGCTGATCGCCAACGCCATTTTCATAAACGGCGTACGCTATGGAAGTCGTTTGCGCAATCGGAAAAAGCATGGATCCGCTGGCCAGCAAATTGGCTCAGTATGAGTCGCAGGATGTGCCAGCAAGCCATGCGGCCTCGCGCAGACGATGATGACATCCGATGGCTGGAGCCGTCGGACACTGTTGCTGCAAGATCCACGGGGAGCGCCTCTCAAAACCTGGTGCGCAAGGAGACGTCATGACTCGCAAAACACCCATAGAGCGCTACCGCAACATCGGCATCAGCGCCCACATCGACGCCGGCAAGACCACCACGACCGAGCGCATCCTGTTCTACACCGGGGTCAACTACAAGCTCGGCGAGGTCCACGAGGGAACGGCCACCATGGACTGGATGGAGCAGGAGCAGGAGCGCGGCATCACCATCACCTCGGCCGCGACCACCGCCTTCTGGAAAGGCATGGCCGGCAACTACCCGGAGCACCGCATCAACATCATCGACACGCCGGGCCATGTCGACTTCACGATCGAGGTCGAGCGCTCCATGCGCGTGCTCGACGGCGCGGTGATGGTCTATGACTCCGTCGGCGGCGTGCAGCCGCAGTCGGAGACGGTGTGGCGCCAGGCCAACAAGTACAAGGTGCCGCGCATCGCCTTCGTCAACAAGATGGACCGCGTGGGCGCCGACTTTTTCCGCGTGCAGCGCCAGATCGGCGAGCGCATGAAGGGGGTGGCGGTGCCGGTGCAGATTCCGGTCGGCGCCGAGGAGCATTTCCAGGGCGTGGTCGACC
>CAZWDK010000026.1:0-8908 GCA_964633095.1 uncultured Polaromonas sp.
CGCTCGCATCGGCGCGCAGCGCCGCATCAATGATCGGCGTCGGCAGTTGCTGTGTCTGCTGGCGCGACACCAGTACCGGGGCAGCCAGCGCGGCCGAAGCCGGCGCGGCCTTCCAGGCCGCCAGTTTGGCGATGCCGTCTTTGCGTGCCTCTTCTGCACCGCGCTGGGCCAGCCAGCGCTGGCGCACGACATCCTTCACCTCGGCAAAAGGCTGGGTATGCGCGGGGGTGTATTGGGTAATACGGCCCGAAACCAGCTGGCTGGACGCCACCTCAACGGCCTCGGTATTGCGTTTTTTCTCGATCGCATCGGGCGCAAACAGGGCATTGAGAAATTTTGGGTTGGCCAAAACGCCTGTTGCATTGGCTGCGGGCTGGCGCGTCACATTCGTCGCGGTCTTGATTTCCAGTTTCAGGCGATCAGCCACCGGCTTGAGGCTGTCCGACTGCTCGTACACGCCATTGGTAAAGGCTTCCGCGCTTTCAGAAAATTTCTTCTGCGCTTGCTGCTTCTTGAGTTCAGCCTCCAGTTCGGGCTTCATTTCTTCAAAACTGCGTTGCTTGGGCGCCTTGATGTCGGTCAGCTTGATGATGTGGTAGCCAAACTCGGACTCCACCACGCCGCTGATATCACCTTTTTTCATCGCGAAAGCCGCGTCTTCAAAGGGCTTGACCATTGCGCCGCGCGCAAAGAAATCAAGGTCGCCACCACTGGCAGCGGAGCCCGTGTCCTGTGAATTCTTGCGCGCCACATCGGCAAAGGTATCAGGCGATTTTTTAACGCTGGCGAGCAATTCCTCGGCCTTGGCCTTGGCCTTCTCGCGATCGGCCGCTGCTGCCGTCTTGGGCGAAGCGATCAGGATGTGGCTGGCGCGACGCTCTTCGGCACCGCTCAGTCGCTGTGCGTTCTGCTCGTAATAGGTTTTGAGGTCGGCGTCATTGACTGTGATACCTTTCTTGACGCCGTCCACATCCAGCAGCACATATTCGATGCTCGCCTGCTCGGGTGCCTGAAAGAGCTTTTCGTTGGCTTTGTAAAACTGTTCGAGCTCGGCGTCCGTCGGGCTCAGTTTGGCGGCAAAATCTGCGGCGTTAAAACGGGCCAGCTGAATTTCGCGTTTTTCAAAATAAGCGTTGAGTGCAAGATCGGCGGCGGCGCCGGAAGAAAAGCCACTGGCCGCGATGCCCGACAGCACCTGGCGCTTGGACAAGTCGGCGCGCACATTGGCTTCAAACATTTCAGGGCTCATGCCCTGGCTGCCCAGCAACTGGCGGTAGCGCTCCATGTCGAGCGAGCCGTCAGGCCGGCGCAATGACGCGATCTCGGGGCTTTGCTGCAGCTCGCGCGCCAGGCGCTGATCGCTGGTGGCGAGCTTGAATTTGTCCGCCGCAGCGGCGATCACGCGATCACGCACCATGCGTTCCAGCGTGGCATAGCGCGCCTCCGGAGAATCCAGCAGCTTGACGTCCAGCGTAGGCATGGACGCGCGCAGCCTGTCCACTTCGCTCTGGTGCGCCCTGTCCCATTCCGACTGGATGATGTTCTTGCCATCCACCTTGGCAACGGCCACGCCCTGCTCCCTTGAGCGGTTGTAGCCATCAATGCCAAACAATATAAAGGACGGAACAATCAGCAAAAACAGCAACGCCATCGTGATCTTGGAGTGCTTGCGAATGGATTCAAACATCTGGAACTTCCTGTACAACTACGCGATGGAGCCAACAACAAAAAAGGCGAACCTCGTTCGCCTTTTTTGTTCAGTGGGTGGTGGGTGCTGACGGGCTCGAACCGCCGACCTACGCCGTGTAAGGGCGCTGCTCTACCAACTGAGCTAAGCACCCCACTTTAAATCTACTACATCCGTTGAATCAGTTCAAAGCGTCTTTGAGCGCTTTGCCTGGACGGAACTTGGGAACCTTGGCTGCCTTGATTTTAATCGCATCGCCGGTGCGCGGGTTGCGGCCCGTACGTGCGGCACGTTTGCCCACGGCAAAAGTACCAAACCCCACCAGAGACACGGAGCCTCCTTTTTTCAGGGTTGTTTTCACAGCACCAATGGTGGATTCCAGCGCACGCGTAGCGGCGGCTTTGGAAATATCAGCATGTTTGGCAATGTGCTCGATCAATTCAGTCTTGTTCACAAGGAGCCCCTCGTTGATAAAAGTTAATCTGGTTGTCTCTAAAAAAGATTTCCCGGGACACCGTGGTGGGAGGTGTCAGCGGGAACGGCATGCGCAGATTTTTCTGCTGACTCCATTAGAGCCATGGACTTCTAATGTGTCAATACAACCTCAATTTTTACAGCGTGCGGACGCGGATTCTAGTCGCTTTTTTTATGCTTTCCCGACTTGATCGTAAGCATGGCGTGTATTTCCACCCTTGACAAAACGCCCATTACGCCTCAGCCAGGACCGCGGCAATCGCCTTGCCGACATCCACCGTGCCAGCGCTGCCGCCCAGATCAGGGGTACGCGGCGCACCACTCTGGGGACTCAGCACTTTTTCAATGGCGGCCAGAATGGCGTCGTGTGCATTCTTGTGCCCAAGGAATTCCAGCATCATCGCCCCGCACCAAATTTGACCGATAGGGTTGGCAATGTTGCGCCCCGCAATGTCGGGGGCCGAGCCATGCACCGGCTCGAACAGCGAGGGGAATTTTCGCTCCGGATTGAGGTTGGCGCTGGGCGCAATACCTATGGTGCCGGTGCAGGCCGGCCCCAGGTCGCTCAGGATGTCGCCGAACAGATTGCTGGCCACCACCACATCGAAAAAATCCGGCCGCTGCACAAAGTGCGCCGTCAGGATGTCAATATGAAACTTGTCCAGCTGGATCGCCGGATAGCTTTTGGCCATCTCGACCACACGCTCATCCCAATAGGGCATGGAGATGGAAATGCCATTGGATTTGGTCGCGCTGGTCAAATGTTTTTTGGGCCGGGACTGCGCCAACTCAAACGCGAACTTCAGCACGCGGTCCACGCCGACACGGGTGAACACCGACTCCTGCAACACAAACTCGCGCTCGGTTCCGGGAAACGCCTTGCCGCCAATGCTGGAATACTCGCCCTCGGTGTTTTCACGGACGATGTAAAAATCAATCTCGCCTGGCTGGCGCGGGCTGCCATCGCGCCTGACCACCGGTGCAATGATGCCGGGCATCAGCCGCGCGGGCCGCAGGTTGATGTACTGGTCGAATTCGCGCCTGAACAGCAGCAGCGAGCCCCACAGCGACACATGGTCGGCGATTTTTTCGGGCCAGCCGACCGCGCCAAAATAAATCGCATCATGCCCGCCTATCTGGTCTTTCCAGTTGTCCGGCAGCATCTGGCCGTGCTTTTCAAAATAGTCCCAGCTTGAGAAATCGAAATGATCGAACTGCAGGTCAATGCCGAACTTGACTGCGGCAGCCTCGAGCACGCGAATGCCCTCGGGCATCACTTCCTTGCCAATGCCGTCACCTGCGATGACTGCAATTCTTTTTTTACCGGCGTTGTTGTTCATGGTGTTCATGACGTGATCCTTTGGTTCAGGTTTTGAAAAAATTCAGGGCTTCGGCCAGCAGCAACGCCGGCGCTTCCTCGGCAATATAGTGCCCGCAAGGCAGGCTGCGTCCCGACACGGCGCGGGCTCTCTCGCGCCAGAGATGCAGCACGTCGAAACACTGGCCGACCACGCCATGCTCGCCCCACAGCACTCGCAGCGGCTGCGTCAATTGATGCCCCGCCGCCACATCGGCGCGGTCATGCAGCAGATCAATCGTGGCGGAGGCCCGGTAGTCCTCGCAGATGCTGGTGGCCGTTCCGGGAATTTGTGCGCAGCGCTCGTACTCGGCCAGCGCGGCCGGCGCAAAAGCCGCCAGCCCCGCATGGCGCTTGCCCATCACGCTGCGCAGATAGCGCACCGGGTCGGACTCGATCAGGGCTTCCGGCAAAGGCGGCGGCTGGATCAAAAAGAACCAGTGCCAGTAGGCGCGCGCAAAAGCGTCCGAGGTGTTGTCGTACATGGCCAGCGTGGGCGCAATGTCCAGCAGCATCAGCCGCTGAACGCTTGCAGGATGATCAGCCGCGAGGCGATGCGCAACGCGGGCACCGCGGTCATGGGCCAGCACCTGGAACTGCTCAAATCCGTGGTGGCGCATCACGGCCATGGCATCGAGCGCCATGGCGCGTTTGGAATAGGCCCGATGTTCCGCATCGCTGTCGACGCGGGCCGAATCGCCATAACCGCGCAAGTCCAACATGACCACGGTAAACACCTTGGCCAGCTCGGCGGCCACCGCATGCCACATCACATGGGTTTGCGGATGCCCGTGCAACAGCAACAGCGCTGGGCCCCGGCCACCCCGCAAGGTGTGCAGCGCACCGGCGGGGCCTGCGACCTCGCAGGAGGAGAACCCTTCAAGCATTGTCGGGGCCTTGTTGGTTGTTGCCGGCGGCTTTGGTGAACGTCATGTGAGCGATTTTGCAGAACCTGGAACCCTTATTCAAGCAATAATCCGGCAATTGATTATTACCTTCAAGGCATGAATGGATAGGAACGACCTGGAACTGGTACTGGCAGTCCGCGAGCAGGGCGGTCTGGCAGCCGCTGCACGCAGCCTGGATGTCGCCCCGCCTGTAGTAACCAAGCGGCTCGCCGCGCTGGAGGCCCGACTGGGCCTGCGTTTGTTCCAGCGAACGACCCGGCGCGTCAGCCCGACCGCCGAGGGCGAAGCCATGTGCGAGCGCGCGCTCGTGTTGCTGCAAGGCTTTACAGAGCTTGAAGCCGAGCTCCAGGAACGTCAATCCGAGCCCACGGGCCTGATCCGGCTGGCCGCCACTTTTGGCTTCGGCCGCTTGTGGCTGGGTCCGGCGCTGGCCCAGTTTCAGGAACGCTACCCGCGCATCGAGATTCAGCTGCAACTCACCGAGCAATTGCCCGACCTTGCCGCCCAAGGATTTGACGGTGCGATCTGGCTGTGGGAGCTGGAAGGCCGGCAGGCGGCGCAATGGGTGTCGCGGCGCCTGGCACGCAACCAGCGCGTGCTGGTGGCGGCCCCCCGCTACATCAAGCAGCACGGCGCGCCGGCCAGCCTGGAGGCCTTGCAGGATCACCGCTGCCTGATCGTGCGCGAAAACGGCAACGGCACAGGCCAGCGTTTTGATGTCTGGCCTTTGCACAGGGAGCACAGCAAGACACCCGAGCGGGTGCGCGTGCATGGGCCGCTGTCAAGCAACTCGGGCGAATTGGTGCGCGACTGGTGTGTAGAGGGCCGCGGCATCATGCTGCGCAGCCTCTGGGACATTGCATCGCAGCTGGCTTCGGGCCAGCTGGTGCGCGTGCTGCCGGCTTATTCCATGCCCGATGCCGATATTCACTGGCTGGCACCCTACCGCGCGGATTCACCGCGGCGCATCCGCCTGCTCATCGATTTTTTGCTGGCACAGTTTCAGGCTGCGCCCTGGAAAACGATGCCGCCTACGGCCTCGCGGACCTCACCACAAGGCCCACGCCCAGCGCGGTAAGCGCCGTGCCCACGATGGTCGCCAGCGTGATCGCCTCATCAAACAACAGCCAGGCCATCAGCGCGGTGGTCGGCGGCACCAGGTACAGCAGGCTGGTCACGGCCGTGGCCGCACCGCGCTGGATCAAGAGGTACAGCAACGAGCTGCCGCCCAGCGTGAGCGCCAGCACCGACCAGGCCATGGCACCCATGAAATGGGCGTTCCAGACAATCGCCTCGCCCTCCAGAAAAACAAAGGGCAAGGTCGCGAGCAGGGCCGCCCCCAGCTGAATCGCATTGGCACTGCGCACATCGGTCGGCCGTACAAATCGTTTCTGGTACAGCGTGCCCGCCGTGATGCTGAACAGCGCAAACAAGGCACAGCCCAAAGTCAGCGCCGTCACCTCGCTGCCCATGCCCAACTTGCGGGCCACCACCAGCAGCAGGCCTGCCAGGCCCAGCGCCAGGCCCAGCCATTGCCGGGGCGTGACTTTGGCGCCGCCCTGGCTGGCACCCTGCGGAGCGATCCAGGACACCCACAGCGCCGTCAGCACCGGCTGCAAACCCACGATCAATGCCGTCAGGCCCGAGCCCATGCCGCCCTTGACCGCCACCCAGACACCGCCCAGGTAAGCCGCATGCATCAGCACGCCGGTCACCGCCAGATGCCCCCATTGCTGGCGCCCGCGTGGCCAGGCGGCGCGGGCCAGCCCTATCCAGACCAGGAAACAGACGATGGAGAGAAAGTAGCGAATCGCCAGAAAAGTCAGCGGCGGCGCATAAGGCAGGCCGAATTTGGCGACGATGAAACCGGTGCTCCAGATCAGCACAAACACGGCGGGCATGGCCCGAACCAGCGCACCGAAAGAAGCTGGCGAACTCAAGACAACCAACTCATTTGGCCCGCGCACGAATTTCCGGAATGGCTTTTTGCAGGTAATACACCATGGACCAGACCGTCAGGATGGCGGACAGCCAGATCAGCCAGGTGCCCCAGACACGGGTGTTGATGGCACCGAACAGCAAGCCATCAAACAGCAGGAAGGGAATCGCCACCATCTGGACCGTCGTTTTGACCTTGCCCAGCATATGCACCGCCACGCTTTTGGTGGCGCCTATCATGGCCATCCATTCGCGCAGGGCCGAAATGGCAATCTCGCGGCCAATGATGATGAGCGCCACAAACACGTCGGCGCGCTGCAAATGCACCAGCACCAGCAAGGAAGCGCAAACCAGAAACTTGTCCGCCACCGGATCGAGAAAAGCCCCGAACGAGGAAGTCTGGTTCAGCTTGCGCGCCAGAAAACCGTCCAGCCAGTCGGTCGCGGCAAAAATCACAAACATCGCGGTGGCGATCAGGTTGCGCTCGGCCGGCGCGATATTCAGGTAAAAAACCCCCACGATCAACGGAATCGCCACAATGCGGGTCCAGGTCATCAAGGTGGGAATGGTCAAAAACATGGCCCGATTTTGGCATGAGCTGCGAGCGGCCTGCCCAGGGAGCCGTCGGGGCGGGCCAAATTGGTGCACTTCGTTGCGCAAAAACGTCTGCGCAAACCATGCAGCGCTCGCTCAATGCAGGGCGCGGTAAATTTCTTCGGCCAGGTCTTTGGAGATGCCATCAACCGTGGCGATGTCTTCGACGCTGGCCGACGCGATGCCGCGAATGCCGCCAAAGCGCTGCAGCAGGCTGGCGCGCCGCTTGGGGCCAATGCCCGCAATGTCTTCCAGTTTGCTGCCGCCCACCCGCACCTTGGCGCGCTTGGCGCGCATGCCGGTGATGGCAAAACGGTGGGCCTCGTCCCTGATCTGCGCAATCAGCATCAGCGCGGCCGAATCGCGGCCCAGGTAAACCTTGTCGCGCCCGTCGGCAAACACCAGCTCTTCCAGGCCGACCTTGCGGCCCTCGCCTTTTTCAACGCCGGCAATCAGCCCCAAGTCCAGGCCCAGCTCCACAAACACCTCGCGCGCCATCGACACCTGGCCCTTGCCGCCGTCCACCAGCACCAGGTCCGGCAGCCTGGCCTCGCCGCTGCGGGCGGCCTCTAGCAGCTTGGTGTAGCGGCGCGTCAGCACCTGGCGCATGGCCGCGTAGTCGTCACCGGGCGTGATGCCTTCGATGTTGTAGCGGCGGTATTCGCTGCTCTGCATCTTGTGCCCATGAAACACCACGCACGAAGCCTGGGTCGATTCACCCGCGGTGTGCGAGATGTCGAAGCACTCGATGCGCAAGGCCTCCAGCTTGTCCGGGTTGTCGGCATACAGGTCCAGCGCCTCGGCCAGGGCGCGCGTGCGTGCCTGCTGGGAACCCTGCTCGGCCAGCAGCCGGGCCAGCTGAAGATCCGCATTTTTCTGGGCCATCTCCAGCCAGATGCGGCGCTGCTCGCGCGGCTGGTGAACGGCCGAGACCCGGCTGCCGACCTGCGCGCTCAGCGCCTCCATCAGCTCCTTGTCGACCGGCTCGCTGCACACCAAGGCAGGCGGCACGGGCACGTCGATGTAGTGCTGCGCAATAAAGGCTTCCAGTATCAGGGCCTCAAGCTTCTTGGCATTTTTGCCGGGCGCTTGCGGGCTGATTTCGCCAGCCTCGTTCATGTCGGCATCCAGCGCGGCCGCATCGGTGGCGTTTTCCACATGGGTCGGGAAATAAGGCCGGTCGCCCAGATGGCGGCCGCCACGCACCATCGCCAGGTTGACGCAGGCTTTGCCGCCCTGCACTTTCACGGCCAGAATGTCCACGTCCTTGTCGCCGCCGGTTTCCATGGACTGCTGGTGCAGCACCTTGGACAGCGCGGCCATCTGATTGCGCAGCTCGGCCGCCTGCTCAAACTCCAGCTTGTCGGCATGCGCCAGCATCTGCCTTTCCAGCTCGCTCAGGATTTCCTGCGTCTGGCCCTGCAAAAAGCGCTCGGCATTGGCCACGTCCAGCGCGTACTGCTCGGGCGACACATGGCCCACGCAGGGGGCGGAACAGCGCTTGATCTGGTACAGCAGGCAGGGCCGGGTGCGGTTGTTGAACACCGTGTCTTCGCAGGTGCGCAGCCTGAACACTTTCTGCAGCAGCAAGATCGTGTCCTTGACCGCCCAGGCGCTGGGATAAGGGCCAAAGTAGCGGTGTTTTTTTTCAACCGCGCCGCGGTAGTAGGCGATGCGCGGAAAGGTCTGCGCCGGCGGGCCCTCCGCCTGCGCCGCGCGGGTTCCCGTCAGCTTCAGGTAGGGGTAGCTCTTGTCGTCCCGAAACAGGATGTTGTATTTCGGATTCAGCGTCTTGATCAGGTTGTTTTCCAGCAGCAGCGCCTCGGCCTCGGAGCGCACCACCGTCGTTTCCATGCGGACTATCTTGCTAACCATATGGCCGATGCGGGTGCCGCCATGGTTTTTCTGGAAATAGCTGCTCACCCGCTTTTTCAGGTTGCGCGCCTTGCC
>CAZWDK010000026.1:9008-20593 GCA_964633095.1 uncultured Polaromonas sp.
CAGCCTGCAGTGGGACATTTTTTGCAAAGTCATCGACAACTTCGGGGACATTGGCGTCTGCTGGCGGCTCAGCGCCGAACTGGCCTCGCACGGCCATCGAGTGCGGCTGTGGGTCGACGACGCCTCGGCGCTGCGCTGGATGGCGCCCGGCGGCTGCGCGGGGGTTCGGGTACTGGCCTGGCCCGACGACCAGCCGCTGGACCTGGCCGCCGCAGGCTTTGACGAGCAAGCGCCCGATGTCATGGTGGAGGCTTTCGGCTGCGAGATTGCTCTTGAATTCATAGCTGCCTGCGCCCGCCAGAATTGGGCCAACAAGGAAAACAAGCTGAAACCCGCGTGGATCAACCTGGAATACCTTTCCGCGGAGAGCTATGTGGAACGCTGCCACGCCATGCCCTCGCCGGTGCAAGCCGGCCCGCTGGCGGGCTGGACCAAGTGGTTTTTTTACCCGGGTTTCACCATGCAAACCGGCGGCCTGCTGCGCGAAGCCGAGCTGCCCCGGCGGCAGGCCGGGTTTGACCGCGCCGCCTGGCTGGCGGCCCGCGGCATTGCCTGGGGCGGCGAAACACTGGTCTCGCTGTTCTGCTACGAACCACCCGCGCTGGCCGGGCTGCTGACGCAATGGGCGCAGCACGGGCTGCAGGGCCAGCCGCTGCGCCTGCTGGTGGCGGCGGGACGGGCCGAGGCCGCCGTCAAGGCCGTGCTGAAGGATAAAAAATGGCTCCAGGCCACAGCAGACGGGCGCAGTCAGCTATCTTTTTTCTACCTGGACCTGCTCACGCAACATGATTTTGATCATTTGCTGTGGGCCTGCGACCTCAATTTTGTGCGCGGCGAGGACTCGGCAGTGCGCGCCCTCTGGGCCGGCAAGCCGTTTGTCTGGCAGATTTACCCGCAGCATGACGATGCGCATCAAGCCAAGCTCAACGCCTTTCTGGACATGCTGGACGCGCCGCCCTCGCTGCGGAGTTTTCACGCGGCCTGGAATGGTTTCACGCAGGCGCTGCCGGCGCCCAGCTTGCAGGCCTGGCTTTCCTGCGTCCGCCTGGCGCGCCGGCGCCTGCAGGCGCAGCAGGATCTGACCACGCAACTGATAGCCTTTGCCGCGCAAAAGCGCGAGGCGGCACCATGAGGCTGCTGCTGATTGAAGACGACACCATGATTGGCCGCGCGCTGCGCCAGGGCCTGAGCGACGCCGGCTTTACCGTGGACTGGGTGATGGATGGCCGCGCCGCCGAACGGGCGCTGGGCAACGATGTCTACGACCTGGCCCTGCTGGACCTGGGCCTGCCGGGCCACGACGGCATGGCCGTGCTGCAGGGCCTGCGCACGCGCGGCAACGCCATTCCGGTGCTGATCGTGACGGCGCGCGACGCGGTGGCCGACCGCATCGCCGGGCTCAATGCGGGTGCCGACGACTATGTGCTCAAGCCCTTTGACCTGGACGAACTGATTGCCCGCGTGCGCGCCCTGCTGCGCCGCCATGCCGGCGGCGGCTCCCCGCTGCTGGAGTGCGGGCAATTGACGCTGGACCCGCTGAAAAAGCTGGTCAGCCTGAAGGGCGAGCCCGTCAACCTGTCGCCGCGCGAGTTCGCGCTACTGGAAACCCTGATGCAGCGCCCCGGCGCCGTGCTCTCGCGCGAGCAGCTGGAAGACTCGATTTACGGCTGGACCGAGGAAATCGGCAGCAACGCGGTCGAGGTGCACCTGCACAAGCTGCGCCGCAAGCTGGGCACCAACACCATACGCAATGTGCGCGGCGTCGGCTACAAGGTCGTCGCGCCATGACGGCCCGGCCGGTGCAGTCGATCCAGCGCCGGGTCCTGGTCTGGGCGCTGGGCGCGCTGGCCCTGGGCGCCAGCCTGCTGGTGGGCGGTGCCTACCTGCTGCTGGCGCATGAAATGAACGAGGTGTTCACAGACAACCTCAAGCAGGTCGCGCTGGCGGTAGCCAACCACCACGGCACCTACGGCATGGCGCGCACCCCGCGCATTGCCGAGCAGCTGCCCAGGGTTTATGAGGAGTACGGCCAGTTCGAATTCGTCACCGCCGCCTGGACCCGCAGCGGCACGCTGCTGCACCTGTCCGACCCCACGGCGGCGCTGCCCTTTCTTTCGCGCAGCGGCCTGAGCCGGGTCACCATTGGCCAAGAGCAATGGCAGCTCTACACCATCGTGCTGGAAGACGGCATTGTCCAGGCCGCGCAGCGCGACAGCGAACGCCAGGCGCTGGCCCGTGAAACCGCGGCCAAACTGATCGTGCCGGCCTTGCTGATGCTGACCCTGCTGGCGGGCCTGCTGACGCTGGCACTCAGGCGCGGGCTGTCACCGCTGTCACATGCGGCCGGCGATGTCACGGCGCGCAGCGTCGAGACCCTGCATCCGATCGCGCTGTCGGCCCATCCGCCGGAGTTGCACCTGCTGATAGGCGCCATCAACGACCTGATGGCCAGGCTGGGCGGCGCGCTGGCGCTGCAAAGGCATTTCCTGGCCGATGCGGCCCACGAATTGCGCACGCCCATCACGGCACTGCGCCTGCAGCTGCAGCTGCTTGAACGCGCCGGCGATGCGACGCAGCGCGAGCTGGCACTGTCGCAGTTGCGCGCCGGCATAGACCGGGCCCAGCACCTGATCGAGCAATTGCTGCAACTGTCGCGGCTGGCGCCCGAAACCCCGGCGCTGCGCCGCGAGGCGGTTGACCTGGCGGGCCTGGTCCGGGCCACCGTCAGCCGTTTCAGCGCCCGCGCCGACGAGCGGCAGGTTGACCTGGGAGCCGTCGCCGAAGGCGCGCCAACCGTCCAGGCAGACCCGCAGCAGTTGGCCATCTTGCTGAACAACCTGGTGGACAACGCCTTGCGCCACACACCGGCGGGCGGGCGCGTGGATGTGGGCGCGAGCCTGGTGGGCGGCCGGCCCTGCCTCACGGTGACCGACAGCGGGCCGGGCATAGCGGCTTCCGAACGGCAGCGTGTCTTTGACCGCTTTTACCGCGGCAGCCACAGCCACGACGGCGGCGGCGCGGCGCATGGCAGCGGTCTGGGGCTGGCCATCGTGCAGGCCGTCGCGGAACGCCACAACGCCGAAATCCTTCTGGACGAGGGTCCCGGCGGCATCGGCTTGCGCGTCAGTGTGCGCTTTGCTTCTGACTGAGATTGGGCGCAGCGCTGGGTGCAGAGGCCGGACGGCATGGCGCAAACATATCCAGCGCAACGTCGTAAGCCTGGGTCTGGACATCGAGCACGCCCAGCAGCGAATGAAACAGGTTGTCATGGCTGACCTCGACACTACTGGCGCGCGAACGCAGGCAGCCCTGGTCAACCTGGAAGCTGCGGCGAAACCCGGGGGACAGCCACATCACCAAGGGCACGCGTTTTTGCACCGAGGGCGCTATGGGGTAAGGCATGCCATGCAGGTACAGGCCGCTTTCACCCAGCGATTCGCCGTGGTCCGACATATACAGCATGGCGGTGTCGTACTTGGTTTGTGAACGCGCCAGGAAGTCGATCACGCCGGACAGAAAGAAATCGGTGTAGAGCAGCGAATTGTCGTAGGCATTCAGAATTTCAGCGGCTGAGCAATAACGCAGGTCTTCATTCTCGCAGGCCGGGGTGAACCGCTTGAACACCGCCGGATAGCGCTTGAAATACGCCGGCCCGTGGCTGCCAAGCTGGTGCATGACCACAAACAGATTGCCGTTTCCATCGCGCGCGATGCCTTCCATGCCGTGCAGCAGCACCTCGTCCAGGCATTGCCCTTCGGCGCAAAGCGCCTCAATGCTGGCATGGTCCAGCTGTTCGATGGGCAGGCCATCGCAAACGCCCTTGCAGCCCGACTGGTTGTCACGCCAGAGCACCTTGAAGCCGGCCCGCGCCAGCACGTGCAGCAGCGATTCGTGTGTGAGGATTTTCTCCTCGTCGTAGTGGGCACGGCCAAAGGGCGAAAACATGCAGGGCAGCGAGACCTCGGTCGAGGTGCCGCAGGACGTGGCATGCGAAAAGCTGATCACGTCCTGCTTCGCCAGCAGCGGGTTGGTCTTGCGGGCATAGCCGTTGAGCGAGAAATTCTGCGCGCGCGCGGTCTCCCCCACCACCATCACGAACAGCACCGGCTTGGAGCGGCCGCTCCAGGCCGGGCCCTGCCGTGCGTCGGCCGCCACCGGCAAGCGCGGCTGCGACGGGCGTTTGACGCGGCCCCAGGTGTTACCGGCCAGTGCCGCCACCACATTGCCCGGCGTCAGCAGATGGCGCACTTCGGGGCGGTTGCGCATCAGCGAGGCAAAATCGGCAAACACCAGCATCAGGCAGGCAACCCCAATGACCAGCGCGGCCGCCAGCCAGGCCAGGCGCACAGCCAGCGCGCGCCGCAGGCTGCGCCGTTTCAGCCGCGGCCACCAGAGCAGCCCCACCGGTACAACGCCGACCAGCAGCAGGTGCGGAACCATGCCCCAGACCAGCAGTTCCCGGGCCTCCTGCACATTGGTGGCCAATACATTGCGCAGCATGGCCCGGTCCAGGTAAATGGCATAGTGCTCCATGTACCATGAGGAAAAAGCCGTGCAAATGACCAGCACGGTGAGCAGTGGCTTGACCGTCAGGCGGGTGGACAGCAGCGCAGCGAAGGCAAAATAAAACGCCGCGAAGGCGGCAAACAGGGCCGCCGCAAAGCCCCAGGTGGCCACCGAGTCCCAGCCACGGCCCTGCAGCGCGGCGCGCCAGAACGGCCCGTTGCCGCCCAGCAACAAAAAGCAGGCGCACAGCAGCACCAGCGTTTCAGGCTGTAGAGTCGGACGGCGCAACCATCTCCGCAAGACAGAAGACAAGGATGGCTTTAACGCGTGGGCGGCAGGAGTGGTCAGCATGCGGAAACGGCGATTATATTTGAGCGTGGACACCATTGAATGGGCAAACCCCGAGCTTGCGGGCATGACCCTTAAGCAGGACTTAAGGCTGGCCTGACGGAGCAGACATTCTCCCAAAAAACCGTTAAAATTATGGGCTTTGCAGATCAGCCTGATTGGGCGACCTGCACAACCCGCCGCAGAACAGGCCCCTAGTGGTCACGCGTTCAGCGGCCTACCCTCAAGTAGAACTGCTATGAAAATCGCTCAAGAAATACGCGCTGGCAACGTCATCATGCACGGCAAAGACCCGATGGTGGTGCTCAAGACTGAATACAGCCGCGGTGGGCGCAATTCCGCCACCGTGCGCATGAAACTCAAAAGCCTGCTGAATAACTTCAATACCGAAGTGGTCTTCAAGGCCGATGACAAGATGGACCAGGTCATTCTCGACAAGAAAGAGTGCACCTACTCCTACTTTGCCGACCCCATGTACATCTGCATGGACACCGAGTACAACCAGTACGAAGTCGAAGCCGAGAACATGGGCGACTCGCTGAACTACCTGCAAGACGGCATGGAACTCGAAGTCGTGTTCTATGACGGCAAGGCCATTTCCGTTGAAGTGCCCACCAGCGTCAACCGCGAAATCACCTGGACCGAGCCCGCCGTCAAGGGCGATACCTCCGGCAAGGTGCTCAAGCCCGCCAAGATTGCCACCGGCTTTGAAATCGGCGTGCCAATTTTTGTGGCGCAAGGCGATGTCGTTGAGATCGACACCCGCACCGGCGAATACCGCAAGCGCGTCTAAAGACAGCCCGGCTGTCGACACCCCAAAAAGGCTCCTGACGGAGCCTTTTTGCATTGCTGAGCATCACTGCCCGGCATGGCCCCACGGCAAACCACCGCAAACAGCCGTCTCAATCGTTGACAATGGACTCATGGACCAAACACAAGACTTATCAGGAAGCCGCCTGGCACACGCCTGGGCCGAATTGCAAGCCCACGCCAGTGACGCGACACCGCTGCAGGCCGATGCCTACCGCCTGGCCTTTGCCGACCCCGAGTTTTTGCTGCGGCGTGAAACGCGCGGCATCCGTATCCAGCTTGAAATGCTCAAGCCTGACCTCGAGCAGCACAGCCAGGGCATTGAACACACGGTCGTGGTGTTCGGCAGCGCGCGCTTTCCGTCACCCGAGCAAGCCCGTGCCACGCTGAAGCTGGCCGAAGAAAGCGGCGATGCCTCCGCGCTGGTACTGGCCCACCGCCATGTGCGCAATGCCTACTACTACGAACAGGCCCGCCTGTTCGCACGTCTGGTGGCCACGCACAGCAACTCCTGCCCGGCGCCCGAAAAGCTCTTTATTTGCACCGGTGGCGGCCCCGGCATCATGGAGGCAGCCAACCGCGGGGCCCACGAAATGGGAGCGCTCACGGTGGGGCTCAACATTGTGCTGCCGCACGAGCAATCATCCAACCCCTATGTATCGCCCTCATTGAGCTTCAAGTTTCACTACTTCGCCCTGCGCAAAATGCATTTCATGATGCGCGCCAAGGCACTGGTGGCCTTTCCGGGCGGTTTTGGAACGCTGGACGAACTGTTCGAGGTCATCACGCTGGTGCAAACCCGCAAGGCCAAACCGGTACCCATCGTTCTTTTTGGGTCCAGCTACTGGAAACGGCTCTTCAATTTTGAAGTGCTGATCGAAGAAGGCGCCATATCGCCCGAGGACCTCAAGCTGTTCCACTATGTCGATGACCCGCAGATCGCCTGGGACACCATCAGGACGTTTTACCAGCTCTAAAACGGGTGCCCGGGCGCATTTTCCTTGGGGCGGCCCGGCGGAGAACCTCGTGCCCCCACGTTCGCTCACTGCGTGTAGCTCTCTGCCCCCCGAGGGGGCGCATTTTCCTTGGGGCGGCCCGGCGGAGAACCTCGTGCCCCCACGTTCGCTCACTGCGTGTAGCTCTCTGCCCCCCGAGGGGGCGCATTTTCCTTGGGGCGGCCCGGCGGAAAATTGACCTTGCGCTGATCCCTGATCCCTAATGGGGCGAGTTCGGTTCCGCGTGCCCGCCCTGCGGGCTCAGACTGTCCTTGAGCAGCCAGGCCACGCGTGAACCAGCACCCACCGCGGCACCGGTAACCCAGAACACGCCGGCAATGCCGATCAGCGCACCGGCCGAGCCAAACAGCATGGGCATGAGCACGCTGGAGGCATTGATCGCCATCAGCCGCAGCCCCAGCGCTTCGCCGTGGCGCGCCTCCGGCGTGATCTGGTGCAGCATGCTCATGACCATGGGCTGCACCGTTCCCAGCGCAAAGCCGAGCAGCACCGAACACATGCCCATGGTCAGCGCCGACGGCATCAGCGGGTAGACGCCGAACAATGCCGCCGTCATGAGCATGGCCACGGCCAGCACGCGCCATTCACGCAGGTGCGCGGCCACCAGCGGCATCACCATGCGAATGGCGGCCGCAGCCACGGCAAACGCGCCCAGGATGGAACCAATCACCGATGCGTTGATGCCCCGCTCGAAACCCAGCACCGGCACCACGAAGGTGTGCACATCCCAGCAGGAGGCCAGAAACCAGTTCACCAGCAGGAGCCGGCGAAAGTTCGGCTCACGCAGCAAGTCCCAGGCTTTGGGCTGCGCAGCGCCACTCGCCGCAATGACGGGCGGCAGCTCGCGGGTTTGGCGGACCAAAAACCAGCTGGCAAGGGGCAACACCGCCATCAGCAAAAAAGCCGCCCGGTAACCCCACAGGCTGCCCGGCACCGGGCCGGCATGGTCAATCAGCAGCCCGGCCATGAAGGGCCCCACGAAATTGGAAATCGCCGGGCCTATCGACAGCCAGCTGAACACCTGCTTGAGCTGCAGGGCGCCTGTGGCGCTGCGTCCTACATGGCGTTGCAGCGAAATGACGGCCCCGCCGGCAGCGCCGCCGGTCAGCAGCGCCGCCAGGCACAGCACCGGAAACACCGGGAAAGCCACGGCGGCGCCCGCCCCCGCCACGGCAGCCAGCACGCTGTAATTAAAGGGGCGCCTGAGGCCATGCCGGTCGGCAAAACGGCCCGCCGGCAGGGCCAGAAATACCTGCGTCAAGGCAAACAGCGCCAGCAGCAGGCCCACCGCCGCCGGGCTGTAGCCTGCCCGCAGCGCCAGCAGCGGCGCCGCCATGCGCGTGCCCGCCATGCAGGCGTGCAGGCAGATCTGCGCCAGAATCAGGCGGGCAAGCGCCGCGTCCACCCTATTCCTCCCCGATCAGCGGCGCGGTCAATGCCTCCACGGCCAATGCCGGGGGAGCCGGCAGTTCCTGCACGTCGCGCAGCTTGCGCTGGATCGAGCGGGTGCGCACGCCCACCTCGTCAAACTTTTTGGCGGCGGCATCGATGGACTTCTTGGTGGCCTCGACGATTTCACCAAACTTGCCAAATTCGGTCTTGACCGTGCCCAGCAAGCCCCAGACCTCGGACGAACGCTTTTCAATCGCCAAGGTCTTGAATCCCATCTGCAGGCTATTGAGCATGGCGGCCAGGTTGGACGGGCCGGTCAGCATCACGCGGCTGCTGTTCTGGATGGCCTCGACCAGGCCAGGGCGGCGAATCACCTCGGCAAACAAACCCTCGGAGGGCAGATAGAGCACGGCAAAGTCGGTGGTGTGCGGCGGCGAGACGTATTTGCTGAAAATTTTCTTGGCTTCGAGCTTGATGGAGGCCTCGAACGCGTTGCCCGCCGACTGGATGGCGGCCTTGTCCGCGGCGTCCTGCGCGTCGAGCAGGCGCTGGTATTGCTCCACCGGGTATTTGGAGTCTATGGGCAGCCACACCGGATGCTCGTCGCCACGGCCCGGCAGGCGGATGGCGAACTCCACCAGTTCGTCGCTGCCGGGCACGGTTTTGACGTTTTTTGCAAATTGTTCGGGGGTGAGCACGTTGTCAATAATCGCGCCCAGCTGCATTTCACCCCAGGTGCCGCGCGACTTGACGTTGGTCATCACGCGCTTGAGGTCGCCCACGCTACCGGCCAGCGTCTGCATCTCGCCCAGCCCCTTGTGCACCTGCTCCAGCCGGTCGCTGACCTGCTTGAAGGATTCACCCAGACGCTGCTCCAGCGTGGCGTGGAGTTTTTCATCCACGGTGCGGCGCATTTCCTCCAGCTTGCTGGTGTTGTCGGACTGAATGGCGGCCAGCCGTTCATTCAGGGCATTGCGCAGCTGATCAGCGTTTTGCTGGCTGCCCTGCAGCATGCCGCCCAGTTGCTGCGACACGCCTTCCTGCAGCACCGAAAACTGGTGGCGGATCTGGTTGCCATTGCCGTCGAGCTGGTCCTTGAGCGCCGTGGACATGCCGCCCAGCTGGCTCTGGATGTCCCCCTTGAGCGAGTCCAGCGTCAGGCGCGTGGTCGCCGTCAGCGCCTCAAAGCGTTCCTGAATGCGTTTTTCAAACAGGGCGGCGCTTTCGGCCATGGCTTCGCGCGACTTCAGGCTTTCGCCGGCGAGCTGGGTCGCCGTGGCCGTGAGTTCGCTGCGGAACAGCGCCAAGGTGTCGGACAGTTCCCTGCGGGCCACGGCAGAATCCGTCTGCCCCTGCGCCAGATTGGCCAGCAAGGCCTTGCTGCTTTCCTCGAGCCGACCCGCCACCGCCTGCTGCAGGCCGTCAAAACGCTGCGACAGCGAGCTGTCCAGCCCGCCCAGGCGCTGTTCCAGCCGCACCTCAAAAGTGCCAAATGCGGCCAGCAGCTCGGCGCGGCCGTTGCGCGACTCGGCCACGGCCTGCGCCAGCTTCTCATCGACGGCCTGGCGCACGGTTTCCAGCGCGCCCTGCATGGTTTGCGTGAAGCCGTGCAGCTGCTGGCCCAGGCCTTCCATGGCGCCATCGTTTTTGGCCACCGCCAGCTGGATGGCCTGGGCCGTCTGGGCCAGCGTTTGCAGCCGCGCAGCCCACTCGGCAGGCAGCTCAACGCGTGGACGGCGCAGGAGCGACACCACTTGCAGCAAGGCCACAAGCAGCAACAAAACAATCAACAGCCAGGATTCAACAGTCACCAGTTACTACCTTTTTGATAGCTGACAGCGCCCATAAAGCCTTCACTGTCAGCCTTTTTTGCTTGAGACTCAGGGTGCATGCCGGGGCGCCGGCTGGTTCAGCGGCGTCAAGGGGCCGCGCCCTTCAAAGAACGCGATCAGGTTGTCCGCCGCCAGATTGGCCATGGCCAGCCGCGTCGGAACGGTAGCGCTGGCAATGTGCGGCGTCAGCACCACGTTGGGCACGGCCAGCAGATCGGGATGCACCTTGGGCTCGCCCTCAAACACGTCCAGCCCGGCCGCCGCAATGCGTTTCTCGCGCAGGGCTGCGGCCAGCGCCACATCGTCCACAATGCCGCCGCGCGCGATATTGATCAGGTTGGCTGTCGGCTTCATCAGCGCCAGCTCGGCCGCGCCAATGGCGTGATGCGATGCCGGCGAATAAGGCAGCACCAGCACCAGATGGTCCGCCGTCTTCAGCAGTTCCTCCTTGCTGACATAGCGGGCCTGGCATTCGGCCTCCAGCGCCGCGTCCAGGCGGGAGCGGTTGTGGTAAATCACCTTCATGCCGAAACCCAGCGCGCCGCGTTTGGCAATGCCCTGCCCGATGCGGCCCATGCCCAGAATGCCCAGGGTGGTCCCATGAATGTCGGAGCCGGCAAACATGTCGTAGCTCCACTTGCTCCACTTGCCGGCGCGCAAAAAATGCTCGCTCTCGGTCACGCGGCGGGCCGTGGCCATCATCAGCGCAAAACCGAAATCGGCGGTGGTTTCGGTCAGCACATCGGGCGCATTGGTCGCCTGCACGCCGGCGGCCGTCATGGCGTCAATGTCGAAGTTGTTATAGCCCACCGCCATGTTGGCGCAGATTTTGAGCCCGGGGCACAGGGCGAGCACCTCGGCATCGATACGGTCGCTGCCGGTGGTGAAGGCGCCCGCCTTGTCACGCAGGCGCTCCGCCAGCTGCGCCTTGCTCCAGGTTTCATCGTTTTGATTGGCCTCTACCTCGAAATGCTGCTCAAGGCGCGCAATCACTTCGGGGAAAACAGCGCGTGCGACAAGGATTTTGGGTTTGCTCATGGGGAGGTTTCCGCTTTGTTGAGGGGATCGGTTTATTTGAACCAGATGAAGGTCATGACGATGAACAGAGGCGCCAACACCACGCCCGACCAGAGCATGTAGCCGAAGAAACCCGGCATGTTAATGCCGCGGTCTTGCGCCACGGCCTTGACCATCATGTTGGGGGCGTTCCCGATATAGGAATTCGCCCCCATGAAGACCGCACCGGCGGATATGGCCGCCAGCGTCGGGGCCAGCGTCGTCATCAGCGCGGCGGGGTCACCGCCTGCCGTGTTAAAGAACACCAGATAGGTCGGCGCATTGTCCAGAAAGGAACTCAGCACGCCGGTGGCCCAGAAATACATGGCCGGGTCAGGCTGGCCATCGGACCGGGTCACCGCGGCGATGACCGCAGCGAAAGGCCCTTGCGTGCCCGCCTTGAGCATGGCAATGACCGGGATGATGGTTAAAAAGATGCCGGCAAAGAGCTTGGCCACTTCCTGCATGGGGGCCCATGAAAACTGGTTGTCCTGATGAATGCTGGGCGAGGTGACGCGCAGGGACAGCCAGGTCACCAGCACCAGCCCGGCATCGCGCACCAGTGCCGGAAGGCCGACCTCGGTGCCCAGGACGTTGAAGACCAGCGCGGATTGCCAGAAACCGC
>CAZWDK010000027.1:0-16485 GCA_964633095.1 uncultured Polaromonas sp.
CCATTTCGCGGCGGTACCACTCGTGAAAGTGCTGCATGCCGTCTTCCATGGGGCTTTGGTAGGGGCCAAATTCGTTGTCGCCGCGCTGCAGCAGCGCCTTGCGCCCGGCATCCATGCGCAGGGCGATTTCGTCGTCCTCCACGCAGGTTTCCATGTAGGCGGCCTGCTGCGCTTCGATGAATTCGCGCTCGAAGGCGCAGATTTCCTCGGGGTAGAAAAACTCCACCACGTTCAGCGTCTTGTCCGGCCCCTGCGGGTGCAGGGTGCTGACCACCAGCACATGCGGGTACCACTCGATCATGACATGCGGGTAGTAGGTCAGCCAGATGGCGCCGTACTTGGGCGGCACGCCCTGGCGGTATTGCAGCACCACGTCATGCCATTTTTTGTAGGTGTCGGTGCCGGGCTTGCCCAGCTTGTCGGACACGCCCACGGTTTGCACCGAATAGCTGGGCGCCAGTTCCCAGCGCAGGTCGTCGGTGGTGACAAAGCCGCCCAGTCCGGGGTGGAAGGGGCCGACATGGTAGTCCTCCAGATAGACCTCGATAAAGGTTTTCCAGTTGTAGTTGCACTGGTGCAGATGCACCTTGTCGAGCTGGTAACCCGAAAAATCGAGGTCGGCGCGGGTCGCCAGCTGAGACATCTCGGCCGCAATGTCGCGGCCATTGTCTTCAAACACCAGGCCGTTCCAGGTCGTGGTTTTATAGCGGTTCAGGTTCAGGCAGGGGTCGATCTCGAAGTGCGGCGCACCGATCAGCTCGCCCGAGGTGTTGTAGGTCCAGCGGTGCAGCGGGCAGACGATATTGCTGCCGGTGTTGCCGCGGCCCTGCAGCATGGTGGACTGGCGGTGCCGGCAGACATTGGAAATCAGCTCAATGCCCGCGGCGTTGCGCACCAGCGCGCGGCCTTCGCCTTCATGGGGCAGGGCATAGTAGTCGCCCAGCTCGGGCACAGCCAGCTCGTGGCCGAGGTAGCGCGGCCCGCGCGCAAACAGTTTTTGCTGTTCCCGCTGGTACAGGGCCGCATCAAAGTAGCTGGAAACGGGCAGTTGGCTGGTGGCCTGCAGCAGGCGAAGGCTTGGATCAGGCATGCAATGTCGGTAAGCACGCCGCCGCAGGCAGGCCTTTGGCGGCAGGTGAATAAGCAGTAAATTCGCGGGCTTGGCTCAATCGGGTCAGGTCTCGTCAAGGCCGGCGGGGTCAAACAAGGCCGAAAAACTCCGCAACGCCGGCAGAATGAACAAGGTCGCTGAGAACTGTTATCAATTGTACCCGTGCAGGCCGCCGGCGAGCCGTCTGCAACAGACGGGCCCCGGGGCACGGGATAATAGCTCTGGCGGCGCCCCGCGCGCCCGACCACAAGCCGTTCCGCCAACGGCCTAAAATCAGTCTTTCACCCAAATACCATGGCCAAAACTTCTACTTCTTCTTCCGCTGCTGCGGCTCCCGCACTCCCCGCGACCTACGAGGCCGCGCTGCAGGAGCTGGAGGGCCTGGTCAACGGGCTGGAGTCAGGCCAGCTGCCGCTGGACCAGTTGCTCACGGGCTACCAGCGCGGCGCGCAGCTGCTGAAATTCTGCAAGGACAAGCTGGAGGCGGTGGAAACCCAGATCAAGGTGCTGGAAGGCACGGAGCTCAAGCCCTGGGCGCAGGAATAAGCCTGCGTCGGCCCCAGCCATTCATCAAGTAACAGAGAACCCCGATTGAACGCCCCTGAAAAACTGCCCCTGGTCACCTCGTTCAGCCTGAACAGCTGGAGCGCACGACAGCTTGCCCTGGTCGAGCAGGCCCTGTCCCGCTGGGTGGCTTGCCCCACGGCGGCGCCGGCGCCGGCCGGCCTGGGCGATGCCATGCGCTACGCCGTGCTCGACGGCGGCAAGCGCCTGCGCCCGCTGCTGGTGATGGCCGCCTGCGAAGCCGTCAACGGCAAGGCCGACGCCGCGCTGCGCACGGCCTGTGCGGTGGAACTGATTCATGCCTACTCGCTGGTGCACGATGACATGCCCTGCATGGACAACGATGTGCTGCGCCGTGGCAAGCCCACGGTGCATGTCAGGTTTGGCCAGGCGCAGGCCTTGCTGGCGGGCGATGCCCTGCAGGCCCTGGCCTTTGAAATTCTCACGCCCGATGACGGTTCCGTCGACGCCGCCACACAGGCGCGCCTGTGCCGCATGCTGGCGCAGGCGGCGGGCTTTCAGGGCATGGCCGGCGGCCAGGCGATTGACCTGGCCAGTGTCGGCCTGCCCTTGACGTCCGGGCAGCTGCACGAAATGCACCGTCTCAAGACCGGTGCGCTGCTGCAGGCCAGTGTGATGATGGGAGCGGCTTGCGGCGCCGCCCAGGCGGCGGTGCAGGGAGCGCTGCGCGACTATGGCGCGGCCGTCGGGCTGGCGTTCCAGGTGGTGGATGACATCCTCGATGTCACGGCCGATTCGGCCACGCTGGGTAAAACCGCGGGCAAGGACGCGGCCCAGGACAAGCCCACCTTTGTCTCCCTGATGGGCTTGCAGGGCTCCAGAGACTATGCACAGCAGCTGCTGGCGCAAGCGCTGGCCAGCCTTGGCACGCTGAAAGCCAGCGGGCTTGACAACACCGACGCACTGCGTGCGCTGGCCGACATGCTGGTCAACCGCCAGCACTAGGTTTCAGGCGGGCGACCGCTGCCATAACCACTACATCACGATGCACCCACTGCTAGAAACCATCAACAGCCCCGCGGACCTGCGGCAATTGCCCCGTGCCCGGCTCAAGGCCGTGGCCGACGAACTGCGCGCCTACCTGCTCGACAGCGTGTCCAAAACCGGCGGGCACCTCAGCTCCAACCTCGGCACGGTGGAGCTGACGGTGGCCTTGCACTATGTCTTCCACACGCCCGACGACCGGCTGGTGTGGGACGTGGGCCACCAGACCTACCCGCACAAAATCCTGACCGGCCGGCGCGAGCGCATGGGCAGCCTGCGCCAGTTCGGCGGCCTGTCGGGCTTTCCGCGCCGCGATGAGAGCGAGTACGACACCTTCGGCACCGCCCATTCGTCGACCTCGATTTCCGCTGCGCTGGGCATGGCGCTGGCGGCCCAGCAAAAGGGCGAAGACCGCCACGCGGTGGCCATTATTGGCGACGGTGCCATGAGCGCCGGCATGGCGTTCGAGGCCCTGAACAACGCGGGCGTTCACGACCACTGCAAGCTGCTGGTGGTGCTCAACGACAACGACATGAGCATCAGCCCGCCGGTGGGCGCGCTGAACCGCTACTTGGCCCAGCTCATGAGCGGGCGCTTTTATGCCTCGGCCAAACATGTGGGCAAGCAGGTGCTGCGTGTGGCGCCGCCGCTGCTGGAGCTGGCCAAACGCCTGGAGGCCCATGCCAAGGGCATGGTGGTGCCGGCCACCCTGTTTGAAAACTTCGGCTTCAACTACATCGGGCCGATTGATGGCCACGATCTGGAATCGCTGATTCCCACGCTGGAAAACATCAGGCAACTGATGGCCAATGGTGCCGGGCCGCAGTTTTTGCACGTGGTCACCAGGAAGGGTCAGGGCTACAAGCTGGCCGAGGCCGACCCGATCGCCTACCACGGCCCCGGCAAGTTCGACCCGGCCATGGGCCTGCAAAAATCGGCCGCACCGGCCAAGCAGACCTTCACCCAGGTGTTTGGCCACTGGTTGTGCGACATGGCCGAAAAAGACAGCCGCCTGGTCGGCATCACGCCGGCCATGCGCGAAGGCTCGGGCATGGTGGAGTTTCACAAGCGCTTTCCCGGCCGCTACCACGACGTCGGCATTGCCGAGCAGCACGCCATCACCTTTGCCGCCGGCATGGCCTGCGAAGGGCTCAAGCCCGTGGTGGCGATTTACTCGACCTTTTTGCAGCGCGGCTATGACCAGCTGATTCACGATGTGGCGCTGCAAAACCTGCCGGTGGTGTTTGCGCTGGACCGCGCCGGGCTGGTCGGCGCCGACGGTGCCACGCATGCCGGTGCCTATGACATTCCCTTCCTGCGCTGCATTCCCAACATGAGCATTGCCTGCCCGGCCGATGAGAACGAATGCCGCAAGTTGCTGACTGCTGCGTTTGAGCAAGACCATCCCGTGGCCGTGCGCTACCCGCGGGGTGCCGGCGCCGGCGTTGAACCCGAGGCCGGCCTGCAGCCGCTGCCCTTTGGCAAGGGTGAAATCCGCCGCGAGGGCAAGCAGATCGCCATCCTGGCATTCGGCACGCTGCTGTACCCGGCGCTGCAGGCCGCCGAAAAGCTCGGTGCCACCGTCGTCAACATGCGCTGGGCCAAACCGCTGGACCTTGAGCTGCTGCTCAAGGTGGCGGCCAGCCACGAGGCGCTGGTCACGGTGGAAGAGGGCGCCATCATGGGTGGCGCGGGCAGTGCCGTGTGCGAGGCGCTGCAGGCCGCAGGGCTGGTCAGGCCGGTGCTGCAACTGGGCCTTCAGGATGAGTTCATCGAGCATGGCGACCCGGCCAGGCTGCTGGCCTTGCAAGGCCTGGATGCGGCAGGTATCGAGGCGACCACCACGGCGCGCTTTGGCGCGCTGAAGCCGGCAAACAGTCCGGCTCCCGTCGTCGCGCTCAAGTCGGTGGCCTGAGCGGGGGGCTCCAGGCGGGGATTGCCCGCAGATGCACGCAGATGCAGATGGCGCCCCGCCTCTTACGGCGGCGCGGTGAGAGGCATCAGCTGCCGAGGTAGGCTTCCTGCACCCTGGGATTGACCAGCAATTCGCGGCCGGTTCCGCTCAGAACAATGCTTCCAGTCTCGATCACGTAGGCGCGGTCGGCAATTTTCAGCGCCTGGCGTACGTTTTGCTCGACCAGGAAAATGGTCAGGCCGGCCTGGTTGATGTTGCGCAAGGTACGAAAAATGTCCTGCACGATGATGGGCGCCAGTCCCATGGATGGCTCGTCCAGCAACAGCACGCGGGGCTTGGCCATGAGCGCGCGGCCAATCGCCAGCATTTGCTGCTCCCCCCCCGAAAGATTGCCCGCCAGGCCGCCGGCGCGCTCCTTGAGGACGGGAAACAGGCCATAGACATAGTCCAGGTCACGGGCCCGGCTATCGCGGTCGCGGCGGGTGTAGGCGCCAAGTTCGAGATTTTCCCGCACCGTCAGGGTGGTCAGCGTGGCACGGCCTTCGGCCACCTGCACAACACCGTTTGATACGATCTTGTGCGGCGCCATTCGGGTCAGGTCCTTGCCGTCGAGCGTGACACGGCCGGCGGCTTTTTTGACCAGCCCCGAGAGCGCCAGCAAAGTCGTTGATTTGCCGGCACCATTGGCGCCGACCAGCGTGGTGATCTGGCCTTCGCGGAGTTCCAGGTCAATGCCCTTGACGGCTTCAATGTGGCCGTAGGCGACTTTCAGGCCATTGACCTGTAATAATGGCGCGCTCATGCTGCCCCCACGGTCGCCCACTGCGTGTGGCTCGCTGCCCCCGAGGGGGCTTTCGCGCCTTGGGACGGCCCGGCGGCGCTCATGCTGCACCTCCCGTTGCGTCAAGGCTCACTTCGTCATCCTCGCGACCCAGATAGGCCTCGATCACCTGCGGGTCGTTGCGGATCATGTCGGGGTTGCCGCGCGCAATGATGCGCCCAAAATTCAGGACGGCGATGTCTCCGCACAGGCCCATCACAAAACGCATATCGTGTTCAATCATGAAAATCGTGTAACCGCGTTCGCTGATGTTGCGGATTTCAATCATCAGCTCGACTTTTTCGGTGCTGTTCATGCCGGCCACCGGCTCGTCCAGCAGCAGCAGTTTGGGATTTGTCGCGAGCGCGCGCGCCAGTTCCAGCTTGCGCTGCTCGCCATAGGAGAGGTTGTCGGCCTTGTCCGTCGCCTTGTGGTCGAGTTTGACCCAGGACAGCAGTTCGTGGGCGCGCTCGCGGGCCCGGCGTTCCTCGCCGCGAAACAGTCCGGAGCTGGCCAGCAGGCCGAGCGAGTCATACTTCAGCTGCGCATGCAGGCCGACCATCACGTTCTCCAGCAGCGACATTTCCTTGAAGATGCGGATGTTCTGGAAGGTCCGGGCAATGCCCAGGCGCGTGATCTCGTGCGGTTGGCGGCCCGCCAGGTTCTGGCCGTTGAACTCGATGCGCCCGCCGGTGGGCGGCAGCAGGCCGGTGATCAGGTTGAAGACGGTCGTTTTGCCGGCCCCGTTAGGCCCGATCAGGCCAAAGATGCCGCCTTGTGGAATCTCCAGATTGACGTCTTGCAGCACCTTGAGGCCGCCGAAGTGGCGCGACAGCGAATCCAGCTTCAGTGAGGTGCTCATGCCCGGCTCCCTTGCATGCCAAACAACTGACGGAACCGGGTCGGATCCCAGATGCCCTTGGGCAGGAACAGCACGATCAGCACCAGAATGAAGCCGTTGACGACCAGCCGGAAGTCCTTGAACGAGCGCAGCAGTTCCGGCAGCAGCGTGAGGATCACGGCACCGACCACCGGGCCGCTCAGGTTGCCAATACCGCCGAGGATGGCCATGGTGAGGATGTCCACCGCACGGTCAAAGCCGTATTCGCTGGGGCCGATGAAAAAGGTCAGGTGAGCATTGAGCGTTCCGGCCAGACCTGCAATGGCCGCGCCCAGCACAAACGCCAGCATCTTGTGCGCCGCCACGTCGATGCCCATCAGGCCCGCCGCGGTCTCATCTTCCTTGATCGACTCGAAGGCGCGTCCGACCTTGGAGCGGAGCAGGCGCCAGAGCAGCGCCAGCGTGAGGATCAGGGCCAGCGCCACATGCCACCACTGGGTGGATTGCGGAATGCCGTTAAGCCCCAGCGCGCCGCCCGTGAGGGATTCGGCGTTGAGCAGGGCAATGCGCACCACTTCACCAAAGGCCAGGGTCGCCATGGCCAGGTAGACGCCCGAAAGGCGCAGGGTGGGCTTGCCGATCACGAAGGCCATGAACGCCGGAGCGGCCATGCCGGCCAGCAGCACGAGCGGGAACGGCAGGCCATAGTTCATGGTCAGCAGGGCCGAGGTGTAGGCCCCTATGCCCATGAACGCCGCATTGGCGATGGCCAGCATGCCGCATGAGAGGGTCAGGTAGATGGAGAGTGCCAGCAGGGCATTGGTGCCCAGAGTGAGCACCAGATTGCTGTAGACCGACCAGAAGTTGTTGAACCAGTCCATGACATCAGACCTTGCGTTCTTGCAGGGTGCCGAACAGCCCCTTGGGCCGCACCAGCAGGATCAGGAAAAGCAGGCCAAAGGCCACGGCATCGCGCATGCTGGAGCCGATATAGGCCACCGACAGCACCTCGGCAAAGCCCAGGAACAGGCCACCGATCAGCGCGCCGCGAATGTCGCCCATGCCCCCCAGGATGATCACGGCAATGCCCTTGTGCAACATGGGCTGACCCATCAGCGGAAACAGTGCATTGGAATACAGGCCGATCAGCACGCCGGCCACACCGCCCAGCCCGGCCGCTGCAAAGGAGGTGAGGTAGAACAGGCCTTCGACGTTGATGCCCAGCAGGTGAGCGGCTTTGGGCGATTCGGCAATGGCCCGCAGCGCGCGCCCGAGCTGGGTTTTCTTGAGGGCCACCAGCAGTACCGCCATCAGCACGAATGACAGCAGGATGATGCCGAGCTCGATGGCCGTCAGGTGGAGGCCGCCCAGGCTCAGGGATTCGTCCGGCACCAGACCCGATGGAAAGCGCAGGTTCTGGGCGCCAAAGATGCCCTGGATGCCGTTGTTGAGAATGATGGCCACGCCTATCGTGGCGATCATCGGAATCAGGTGCGGTGCATTGCGGGCACGCAGCGGCCGCAGCACCAGGGCATCAATGAGCAGCCCGATGCCGCCACTGAACAGGAAGGCGAACAGCAGCGCGCCCCACAGCGGCAAGGCAAAGCGCGCCACGGCCTGCTCGGCCGCGTAGGCGCCGACCATGAAGACCGCGCCATGGGACAGGTTGATGACGCCCAGGACGCCAAAAATGAGGGTGAAACCCAGTGCAAACAGGGCGTAGACGCACCCGAGCGACAAGGCATTGACAAGTTGTTGTTCCAGCACGGTGGACTGTCCCGGATAACGCGCATTGATGCGCTGGCAAGAAAAAAGACGGCGCGAATGGTCGCGCCGCCCGATGGATCAACGCGGTTATTTCTCGATCGAGAACTTGCCGCCCTTCGTCACGCTGACGATGGCGGTCTGCTGGGCGTCATAGCCGGCGGGCTTGCCGGCCTTGTCGGTGGCGCGGCGGAAGCTGAAGGCGCCGGTAGCGCCTGCATGCTTCACAGCCGGCAGCGCTTCGCGCAGCGCGGCACGATTGGCCGCCAGGTCGCCGCCGAGCTTGATCTTGCGCAGCGCCTGGGCGGCGATGTTCATCGCGTCATAGGCCTGGGCCGCGAACTGGTCGGGCGCGGTCTTGAACTTGGCGGTGTAGGCCACCACAAACTTGCGGTTCGCATCGGACTGGTTCTCGATCGACCAGGGGCTGCCCACGTACAGGCCGTCGGACTTGTCCTTGGCCAGATCGAACACCTTGACCGAGTTCATGCCGTTGCCGCCGATGAACGGCATGTTCAGCCCGATCTGGCGGGCCTGCACCATGATGGGCGCACCTTCGGCGAGCAGGGCCGACAGCACGATGGCGTCGGGGTTGCCGGCCTTGATCTTGGTCAGCTGGGCCTTGAAGTCGACGTCGCCCTTGGCGAAGGTTTCGGTCGTCGTGACCGGAATCTTCAGGTCTTCCAGCGCCTTCTTGAAGTTGTCGTAGCCGCTCTTGGTGAACACGTCATCATTGCCGTACATCACGGCCACCTTCTTGACGCCGGACTTTTTGACGGCCATCTTGATGGTCTCGGGCAGCACGTCGGCTTCGGTCACCGAATTGCGGAAAACATGGTCGCCGATGGAGGTGATGCCATCGGCCGTGTTGGAAGTGCCAAAGGCCACGGTCTTGGCGGCCTGGGCGATCGGGTCGGCCGCCTGGGCCGAGTTCGACAGCGTGGGGCCGAACACCATCAACACCTTGTCCTGGAAAATCAGTTTCTTGAAGACGTTGATGGCCTCTTCCTTTTTGCCCTGTTCGTCTTCAATGACCAGCTGCAGCTTGTCGCCGTTGACGCCGCCGGCGGCGTTGATCTCATCGGCGGCGAGCTGAAAGCCATTGCGAATGGATATCCCGTACTGGGCGGCACCGCCTGACAGCGCCTCGGCCACACCGATCTTGATATCGGCGGCGCTGGCGCCGGCGCTAAACGTCGCGGCGATCGCCAGCGCGAGGAGGGAGGCGGTGAACGTGTTCTGTCTCATCGGGGGAATCCTTTTGAAGGTACATTGAAAAGCCGGCCGCCGATTTTACATCTCGCAACAGAGTTTTCTTTGCTGGCTGGCCAGGTGCCGCGCAAGCGCATCAGATGACCGTCAGGCCGGCGCCCGGCGTCATCTGCCCGATGACCGCGGCGCGCGTGAAGCCGGCTTTGGCAAAGATGTCCAGCACCCGGTCGGCCTGCTCCGGCGTGCAGGCCACCAGCAGGCCGCCACTGGTTTGCGGGTCGGACAGGAGCGCGCGATCGGCCTCTGCAAGCTGCGGTGGCAGCGTCACGTCCTGTCCATAGCTGGCCCAGTTGCGCCCGGAGGCGCCCGTCACCAGGCCATCGGCTGCCAGTGCGCGCACGCCCTCAATCATCGGCACCGCCGCCCAGTTGATCTGCGCCTGCAGGCCCGCGCCGCGCGCCATCTCGAGGGTGTGGCCTGCCAGTCCAAAACCCGTCACGTCGGTCAGTGCGTGAACGCCATCGAGTGTCGCCAGTTCAATGCCGGGTTTGTTCAGCTGGGTAGTGATGGCCATCATCTGCGCATACCCTTCGCTGGCGAGGCGTTCTTTCTTGAGCGCCGCCGACAAGATGCCGACGCCCAGCGGTTTGCCCAGAATCAGCACGTCACCGGCCCGGGCGCCGGAGTTTTTCTTGACGCGCGAGGGATGCACCAGGCCCAGCACCACCAGGCCGTAAATCGGTTCGACCGAATCAATGGTGTGGCCGCCCGCAATCGGTATGCCGGCATCGCGGCACACGTCCTGGCCGCCGCGCAAGATGGCGCCTATGGTCTCCAGCGGCAGCACGTTGATGGGCATGCCCACCAGCCCCAGCGCCATGATGGGTGTGCCGCCCATGGCGTAGACATCGCTGATGGCATTGGTGGCGGCGATGCGGCCGAAGTCATAGGGGTCATCGACGATGGGCATGAAGAAGTCGGTGGTGGCGATCAGCGCCTGCTCGTCATTGAGCTGGTAGACCGCCGCGTCGTCGGCGGTTTCTATGCCCACCAGCAGTTGCGGTGGAATCGGCAGGTTGCTGGAGTTTTTCAGGATTTCGCTCAGCACGCCGGGGGCAATCTTGCAGCCACAGCCGCCGCCATGGGACAGGCTGGTCAAGCGGGGCACTGCGGGTGTTTTCAGGGTGTCAGGGGCATTCATGATGAATCTTTCAGAAGCGGGTGGGCCGCGGGTGGGCGTTGAGAGAGGGCGGATTGCAGCAAGTTTAGGACAAGGCGTTTTTCCTCCTGCGGATCAAACAGGTGGGCGCGTTGCCGGCACTGTCTTTGCAGCAGGGCCAGAAAATCCGCCTCCGCTGCGCAGCGCCGCACCAGTCCGGCGAGCTCAGCGTCATCGCCCAGCGCAAAGTAGCCCGCATAGTCTGCCCCCAGCATGCCCAGGTTGCCGCTGACGCGCGAGGCCAGCACCGGCGTGTCCGACTGGATGGCTTCCAGAATCACCTGGGCACCGCCTTCCATTTGCGAGCAGTTCACCAGCACATGGGCCCGCTTGATGCGCTGGCGGGTGGCCGCGCGCGTCAGGCCGCCCAGCCAGCGGTAGCGCGGCGTGCACTGCGCCGTGGCCTGGGCCGCTTCGGCAAGGCGGGGCTCCAGCGCCTCGCCGATCTGGTCAAAATAAATGCCAGGCGCAAACTCGCGGCTGGCCGCCTGCATGAAGGTGAGCGGGCCTTTGACGTCACGCAGATGGCCCACCATCACGGCACGAAAGCTGCGGCCGGACTTGCGGGCCGGCCGGAGTGCCGGGGCGGACTGGTAGATCACCTGCGCTTTGCTGCGCCATGCGGCGGGCAGTGCCGCCAGGCCTTCTTGCTGCAGCACCACCAGTTGCGAGGCCAGCGCCAGTGATTGCTGCGCCGCCGCATCGCTGTGGATGTCGCGGTAAAGATCGGTGCCGGTCAGCACCACGATCAGCGGTTTTTCCGGGTAGGCCTCGGCCCAGGCGCGAATCGAGTCGGCCGAGCGGCGCGCGTGCAGGGCGATCATGGCCTGGGGGGGGCTTGCCGGCGATGAGGCATCGGCTGGCGCGGGCCACTGCTTTTGCAGCGCAATGTCACAATGATCCGATAGAAATTGTGCCCAGCGGTGCGCGGTATGCCAGTTGCCGTTGTTGGCTTCGGCCATTGCGGGGCTTACCAGGACCAGTGTTGTGGCTTCAGATTCCATACCTTCTTCGTCATCGGGTTCACAGGCCGTGGCCGCCGCTGGCCTCATCGATTCGCCGCTGATGCGCAGCGCGGGCCGTGAGCTGTTGTCGCTGGCACTGATGGATGCGCGCAATCATACGCTGCACCTGTTTGGCCAGTACCAGAAGGCGCTGGAGGGCGTGGGTTTTGTCGTGCCCCAGTTGGCCACGATCAATCCCCCCTTGTGGGAGCTGGGCCATGTGGGCTGGTTTCAGGAATGGTGGATTGGCCGCAACATGCAGCGCGCCCTGGGCACGCGCTGCGCGCCTGACCACACCCGGCTGGCCTCGATTGAGGCCAATGCCGACGCCTGGTGGGACTCGTCCCAGGTGCCGCATGACACGCGCTGGGCGCTGTCCCTGCCCGATGCCGGGAGTTGCCGCGCCTATTTGCTCGACACCCTGGAAAGCACGCTGGATTTGCTGGAGAAGGCCGGCGATGACGATGAGGCGCTGTACTTTTACCGGCTCTGCCTGTTTCATGAAGACATGCATGGCGAGGCCTTTGCCTACGGCGCCCAGACGCTGGGCCTGCCGCTGGAAAAACACCTGGTGGCGGCGTTCACGCCGGCATCGCTGGCGCAGCAGGGGCCGGTGCTGATTCCGGCGACGGTGTGGCAGATGGGCAGCCAGTCCGGGGGCGGTTTTGCCTTCGACAACGAAAAAGCCGTCCATGCCATCAGCGTGCCCGAGTTTGAAATCGACGCCCAGCCCGTCACCTGGGCCCAGTTTGTGGAATTTGTCGATGACGGCGGTTATGACCGGCAGGAGCTCTGGCATCCCGACGGCTGGCGGTGGCTGCAGGCGCTGGCCGCCGGTGAGGGCCGGCGCGGCCCGCGCTATGTGGAGGAGATTGGCGTGGCCAGCGGCGCCGTGATGCAAACCCGCTTTGGCCAGCCCAGGCGCATGGCGGGCAACCAGCCGGTCATGCACGTGAGCTGGTGGGAGGCCGACGCCTGGTGCCGCTGGGCCGGGCGCCGCCTGCCGGCCGAGGTCGAGTGGGAGGTGGCCGCGCACACGGCGGCGCGCCGGGGCTTTCGCTGGGGCGATGTCTGGGAGTGGATGGGCACCACCTTCCGGCCCTATCCGGGCTTTGCGCCCGACCCCTACCGCGACTATTCCGAGCCCTGGTTTGGCAGCCACAAGGTCTTGCGCGGCGCCTCGTTTGCCACGCGTGCCCGCCTGAAAAGCCCCAAATACCGCAACTTCTACCTGCCCGAGCGCGATGACATCTTCTGCGGTTTCAGGTCTTGTTTGCTATGAAAACAATAGCTGTTTGCACCCGCTGTGATTGGGCTATGGGCTTGTTTTCCTGATTTTTGGCTGGCGGTAGTGCCACCACGGCAGGGTGGCGCGCAAGGACAGCACCTGGCCGCTTTGCGCGCGCTCGCCGCTGTAACCCGGCAGGCTTTGCAGCGTGGTCTGCCAATCGCGGCTCTGCAGCTCTTTCAGCAAGGCCTGCACCGGGGGCGTGAGGAGTTCGGACTTCAGGCACACCAGGTGGTAGCGCTCCTGCGCCAGCGGCACAAAGCCCAGCCCTTTTTCGCGCGCCGCCGCCTCGATGCCCAGCCCGGCATCGGCCGCGTTGCCGGCAATGGCCTGGGCCACGGCCGTGTGCGAAGGCTCCTGTGTCGGGTAGCCCTGAATGTCGGAAGGCCCCATGCCGGCCTGCGCCAGCAGCTCGTCCAGCAGCACGCGGGTGCCGGTGCCTTCGGCCCGGTTGACGTAGCGCAGGCCCGCTCTTTTCAGGTCGGCCAGGCCGGCAATCCGCAGCGGGTTGCCCTTGGCCACCATCAGGCCCTGCTGGCGATGGGCAAAACCGATCAGCTTGTGCAGGCCGGGCTTGAGCAGGCTGCGGTAGGTCTGTGCGGCCAGCGACTGGCTGGCGGGCTGGTCCAGCGTGTGAAAGCCGGCCATCATGCAGCGCCCGGCGTTCAGCGCCGCAATCGCATCGACGCTGCCGACGAAGCGGATGTCCAGGTGCAGGCCGTGCGGGCTGGCTTGCTCGCGCAGCGCGGACAGCGCCGCGTCGTGGCTGGCATACAGCGTCAGCACATGGGCCTCGTCGTCAAAGGCGGTGGAAAAGGCGCGTTCAATATCGCCCCGCAAGGCTTCGATCTGCGGCGCCAGCCGGGCCTGCGCCTGGCGCTCGGCCCACAGCAGCTTTTCGCCAAACTCGGTCAGCCTTGCGCGCTGGCCCTTGTCCCAGACGATCAGGGGGCGGCCCAGCGTCTGTTCCCACTCCTTGAGCGCGCCCCAGACATGCCGGTACGACAGGTCCAGCGTTTTGCTGGCCCTGGCGATGGAGCCCTGTTCGCGCACCGCATGGAGCATGTCCATCAGCGGGTTGCGTATCAGCGCGTCTTTGCCGCGTTGGCTGGACAGCAGGTAGGAGAGTTCGACTTTGTGCATGACTTGGGGGGGCAGCTTGGCCGATTATGAGTGAGCGCCGTGAGACCGCGCAGACCCATGCCGCACCTATGCAAATCGTTTCATAGCTGGTGATTCCCGATGCGCGGCCGCACCTTGAACCCTAAGCTGAAGTCTCGCAACACTTTCCCATGAACACTTTCTCGGACAGCGCCGTCACGGCCTTTTGGCTCATCACCTCGCTCGATCCCCTGCTGGCCAGCATCGTGCTGCGCTCGCTGGCGGTGAGCGCCTGCGCCTGCCTCATCGCCTGCAGCGTAGGCCTGTTGCTCGGGGCCTGGCTGGGCGTGGCGCGCTTCGGGGGCCGCGGCGCGGTGCTGGCCTTGCTCAACACCGCGCTGGCCTTGCCGTCGGTGGTGGTCGGGCTGGTGGTGTATTTGCTGCTGTCGCGCAGCGGGCCGCTGGGGTTTCTGGGCTGGCTGTTTTCCTTCAAGGCCATGGTGCTGGCGCAGTCCGTGCTGGTGCTGCCGGTGGTCACGGCACTGGTGCGCCAGACCATTGAAGACGCCGACCGCAGCCATGGCGAGCAGTTCCAGTCGCTGGGTGCGCGCCGCTTCGTGCGCAGCCTGATCCTGCTCTGGGACGAGCGCTACGCCCTGCTGACGGTGCTGATCGCCGCCTTTGGCCGCGCCATTTCCGAGGTGGGCGCGGTGATGGTGGTGGGCGGCAATATTGACGGTTTCACGCGCGTGATGACGACAGCGATTGCGCTGGAAACCAGCAAGGGCGACTTGCCGCTGGCGCTGGCGCTGGGCATTGTTTTGCTGGCCGTGGTGCTGCTGCTCAATGTGCTGATTGCGCTGCTGCGCTACTGGCGCGAGCAGCTCGACGACCCCTTGCCCGAACTGGCGGCCGGCATGGCCTCCCGGCTGAGCGCCAAGGGGGCGCAGCCATGACGCAGCTCTTTGATCTGCAGTCGGTCAGCGTGCAATTCGGGCCAGTCCAGGCGCTGAGCGCCTGCACGCTGCGCGTTCAGGCCGGTGAAAGGCTGGCGCTGGTGGGCGCCAACGGCAGCGGAAAAAGCACCTTGCTGCGCACCCTGCATGGGCTGATCCGGCCGGCATCCGGCGGGTTTCAGCATGATGCGCAGTCGCGCCAAGCCATGCTGTTTCAGCGCCCCTACATGCTGCGCGCCAGCGTCCTCCACAACGTGGCGCTGGGCCTGTGGCTGGGCGGCATGCCCTGGCAACAGGCCAAGACCCAGGCGCTGTGGACGCTGGAGCGCGTCGGTCTGGCGGAGCTGGCGGGGCGCAATGCCAAGGCGCTGTCGGGCGGGCAGCAGCAGCGCGTGGCCCTGGCGCGGGCCTGGGCCTGCAAGCCGCAGGTCTTGCTGCTGGACGAACCCACGGCCAGCCTGGACCCGACGGCCAAGCGCGAGGTCGAGCGCCTGATGGCCGAGTTTGCCGATGCCGGCATGACGCTGATCTTCAGCAGCCACAACCTGGGCCAGGTCAAGCGCCTGGCCAGCCGGGTGATTTATCTGGAGCAGGGGCAACTGCTGGCCGACCTGCCGACGCAGGCGTTTTTTAACGGGCCCCTGCCGGCGGCGGCCGCAATGTTTTTGAAAGGGGAGCTGGTATGAGCGGGATCACCGTGAAGGCGCATATTCTCAAGGGGTTTTGGCTGTTAGCCCAGGTTTCATGGGCGCTGGCAGCTACTGTTTCGATAGCGCAAGGCAACCCTGCGCCTGCCGCCATCGTGATGGCCTCCACCACCTCGACCGAACAGTCTGGGCTGTTTGGCCACCTGATGCCCGAGTTCAAAAAGGCCACGGGCATTGAGGTGAAGGTCGTGGCCCTGGGCACCGGCCAGGCCCTGGACATGGGGCGCCGTGGCGATGCCGACCTGCTGTTTGTGCACGACCAGGCGGCCGAGGAAAAAATGGTGGCCGAAGGCTTTGCCATCAAGCGCTACCCCGTGATGTACAACGACTTCGTGCTGATTGGCCCCGCTGCGGATCCGGCCAAAACCCAAGGCAGGGACATTGTGGCGGCGCTGAAAAAACTCCATGCCGCCAACGCCAATTTCATCTCGCGCGGCGACAAGAGCGGCACCCATGCGGCCGAGCTGCGCTACTGGAAGGGGGCCGGGCTTGAGTCTCCCCAGTTTGCCAACTACAAGGCCTGCGGCTGCGGCATGGGGCCGGCGCTCAATATGGCGGCCAACACGCCGGGCGGTGGCGCCTATGTGTTGGCAGATCGCGGCACCTGGCTGTCTTTCAAAAACCGTGCAGACCTGGTGGTGCTGGTCGAGGGCGACACGCGTTTGTTCAACCAGTACGGCGTGATGGTGGTCAACCCGGCCAAGCACCCGCAGACCAAAGCGGCCGAGGCGCAGAAGTTTGTCGACTGGGTGGTTTCACCGGCCGGGCAGGCCGTGATTGCCGGCTACAGGATAGGCGGCGAACAGCTGTTTTTCCCCAATGCCACTAGATAGAGGCATGAGGGCGTCCCTATAATTTGGGCGTGTCACACCGCCCACCATCCCGCCCGCCACTTGCCATGTGGGCACGCCTGGCAGCTTTTTTAAGCTTCCTGGCCGTGCTGTCGGCGCTGCTGGCGCCGGTGTCCATGCTGGCGCA
>CAZWDK010000027.1:16585-20539 GCA_964633095.1 uncultured Polaromonas sp.
TAAGCTTCCTGGCCGTGCTGTCGGCGCTGCTGGCGCCGGTGTCCATGCTGGCGCAAGATGTGCGTACCGGCAAGCTGGGAGGCATCTGCAGTGTCAACACCACTTTAGCCAGTAGTTCAGCCTCCAGCCCGGATGATGCGCCGCAGGCCGCCTCGCACTGCGAGTTGTGCGGCGTGCTGGGGCTGGCGCTGTTGCCGCCGGCGGTTTCCGCCATTCCCAGCTTTGCGGGCAGCCAGCTTGCCGCGGCTGATTTTCCGGCGGCCGCAAGCGCCGCCATCCCCGGACTGCCTTTCAGCCGCGGGCCTCCTGCACTTTGAACTGAACCGCCTCTGAGGGGGCATGTTGCGGGCTTGTTGCGTGCCGGCTTTGCGCCAGCGCGCCACCCCCCATCCATTTCAACCGTTCTTTTCAAAGCGAGGATTCCATGTGAAGCGCATGCCAAGCTCGGCGGTTTCACGCAAAACTTCAGGCTTTACAACACCGGCAGCCGCTTCAGCGGCAGCCAGGCCAGCGCCTCGCTCGGCATCGACAACCTGAACAACTACCAGTACTGGAACTTTCATCCCTATCCCCAGCGCACCTTCATGGCCGAACTGAAATTGGACCTGTAGGCCAGGTAGCCCCTTTCCCCTCAAGACGCACCGACTTTCAACCACCGTTATCCCTGTTCACTGGAGCCCATCATGAAACACTCAATTGCTACTCAATTAATAGCTACCGGCGCGGCAACCATGCTGGCCATGCCCGCTTTTTCCCATATTGCTCTGGAGGGCAAGAGCGCCCCCGCCGGCAGCAATTACAAGGCGGTTTTCCAGGTCGGCCATGGCTGCGGCGGTACTGCCACCACCGGCCTGTCGGTGCAGATTCCGGCCGGCTTCCAGGGCGCCAAGCCCGACGCCAAGGCAGGCTGGACGGTGTCTGCCAGGCTCGGCAAACTGGCCCATCCTTATGAAAGCAACGGCAAGCCGGTGACTGAGGATGTGACCGTGGTGAGCTGGACGGCAGCCAGCAAGGAGGCGGCGCTGCGGGACGCGCATTTTGACGAGTTCGTGCTGCGCGGCAAGCTGCCCGATGCGGCCGGGCCGCTCTGGTTCAAGGTGCTGCAAACCTGTGACAGCGGCAGCCTTGACTGGAGCGAAATCCCGGCCACGGGTACCTCGACCAAAGGCCTGAAATCGCCGGCCGCCTTGCTGGAAGTGACCGGCCTTGCGTCGGTGGCCGAACTGACCGCGCCAGGCCAGCCGGTCCAGGTGACGGATGCCTGGGTGCGCGCCACGGTGCCGGGCCAGAAGGGCACAGGCGCCTTCATGAAGATCACGGCGAAAGAGGGCACGCGGCTGGTGGGCATTTCCTCGCCAGTGGCGGGCATCGCCGAGGTGCATGAAATGAAGCTGGAAGGCGACGTCATGAAAATGCGTGCCGTGCCCGCACTGGATTTGCCGGCCGGCAAAACCGTGGAATTCAAGTCCGGCGGCTACCACGTGATGCTGATGGACCTGAAACGGCCCCTGGCGAAAGACAGCACGGTGCCGCTGACGCTGGTATTCAAGAACGCCAAAGGCGCTGAAAGCAGAGTCGAGCTCAAGGTGCCCGTCAGTACCGTGGCACCAGGGGCCAGCGCTGCAGGCGCCGGCAAGGCGGACGACAAGGCCGAGGATCACAGCGCGCACAAGCACTGAATGGATGCCGTGCGAGCCTGAATGAGCTTGACTTGCTGAGGCGGGTTTTGTTGCCCGCTGCCCATTGAGCTGCATCGCCTGAGCGCCTGCTGCCGAGGGCTCCGTTTTTGAGAGTTTCAAAAGGCTTTGGCAAGCATACTAGGGTTTGCCCTAGGAGTGCCGCGACTGGCCGGTGCGAACAATGTGTTTGTTCTTCCCCTAGCCCAAAGCCAACAGGAGACAAACCCATGCAAGTTCAACTCAAGGTCAACGGCAAAGCCGCCAACGTTGAGGTAGCTCCCAACACGCTGCTGGTACAGGCGCTGCGTGAACAACTCCAGCTCACCGGGACCCATGTCGGCTGCGACACCGCCCAGTGCGGCGCCTGCACCGTCATCATGAACGGCCGCGCCATCAAGTCCTGCAACATCCTGGCGGCCCAGGCGGCCAGCGCCGACATCACCACCATCGAAGGCCTGGCCAAGCCGGACGGCACCCTGCACCCGATGCAGGCGGCGTTCAAGGAATGCCATGGACTGCAATGCGGCTTTTGCACCACCGGCATGGTCATGAGCGCGGTCGACCTGTGCCAGCATCACCCCAAGGCGAGCGAGGCCGAAATCCGCGAACTGCTGGAAGGCAATATCTGCCGCTGCACCGGCTACCAGAACATCGTCAAGGCCGTGCAGCAGGGCGCTGCCGCCATGGCAGCCTGACGCGGCGCCGTATTCCGTATTCATCAGTTGCTTCGCTTTTTCAGGAGTACACAAATGGGTGCATCCGATTTTGTCAACCTGCCCCATATCGGCGCCTCCATACGCCGCAAGGAAGACTACCGGTTTCTCACCGGTGGCGGGCAATACACCGATGACATCACGCTGGCCAACCAGAGCTACGCGGTGTTTGTGCGTTCGCCGCATGCGCATGCCCGCATCAAAAGCATCAACACGGCGGCCGCCAAGGCGGCGCCGGGCGTGCTGGAGGTGTTCACCGGTGACGACGTGGCGGCCGACAAGGTCAACGGCCTGCCTTGCGGCTGGCTGATCACCAGCACCGACGGCACGCCGATGAAGGAGCCGCCGCACCCGATCCTGGCTAGCGCGAAGGTGCGCTATGTCGGCGACCATGTGGCCATGGTGGTGGCCGAGACGCTGGAGCAGGCCAAAAATGCCGCCGAGCTGGTGGAGGTGGACTATGAGGTGCTGGGCGCCGTCGTCAAGGTCACCGATGCCGCCAGGGCGGCGGCCCTGCACGACGCCGCTCCCGACAACCATTGCTTCAAATGGGCGATAGGCGACAAGGCGCAGGTCGATGCGGCGTTTTCCGGGGCCGCGCATGTGACCCGACTTGATTTGATCAACAACCGCCTGGTGCCCAACGCCATGGAGCCGCGCGCGGTGATCGGCTGCTACAGCCGCGCGAGCGACGAATACACGCTGTATGTGGCCAACCAGAACCCACATGTCGAGCGCCTGCTGCTGACGGCCTTTGTGATGGGCCTGCCCGAGCACAAGGTGCGCGTGATCGCGCCCGACGTCGGCGGCGGCTTCGGCTCCAAAATCTACCTCTATGCCGAAGATGTGTGCCTGACCTGGGCCGCCAAAAAGCTCAACCGCAGCATCAAGTGGACGGCCGACCGCAGCGAGGCCTTTGTCAGCGACGCCCATGGCCGCGACCACTCCAGCCACGCCGAACTGGCGCTCGACAAGGATGGCAAATTCCTCGCGCTGCGCGTGCACACCGACGCCAACATGGGCGCCTACCTGTCGACCTTTGCGCCGGCCATTCCGACCATTTTGTACGCGACCCTGCTGGCCGGCCAGTACACCACGCCGCAGATTTATGTCGAGGTCGATGCCTGGTTCACCAACACCGCGCCGGTCGATGCCTACCGCGGCGCCGGCCGCCCCGAGGCGACCTATCTGCTGGAGCGGCTGGTGACGCGCGCCGCCTGGGAGCTGGGCCTGGCGCAGGATGAAATCCGCCGGCGCAACATGGTCACCCAGTTCCCCTACCAGACGCCGGTGGCGCTGCAGTACGATGTCGGCGACTTCCGCGCCTTGCTGGAACGCGCCAACGAGCTGGCCGACGTGGCCGGCTTTGCCCAGCGCAGGGCGGCGACCGAAGCCGCGGGCAAGCTGCGCGGCATCGGCTACTCCAGCTACATCGAGGCCTGCGGCCTGGCGCCCAGCAACATTGCCGGCGCCTTGGGTGCCCGCGCCGGCCTGTTCGAATGTGGCGAGGTGCGGGTGCACCCGACCGGCAGCGTCACCGTGTTCACCGGCTCGCACAGCCA
>CAZWDK010000028.1:0-20453 GCA_964633095.1 uncultured Polaromonas sp.
CTGGCGGGCATCCAGGGCAATTTTTCGGCGCACTCGCTCAGGTCCGGCTTCGTGACTGAGGCCGGCCGGCAAAACGTGTCGCTGGCAGAAACCATGGCCATGACCGGGCACCAGAGCACGGCCACGGTGCTGGGCTATTTTCGTGCCGAGTCGCCCTTGGCCAATAGTGCGGCCCGGTTGCTGGACCGGGAAGTTCTCGATCAATAGCCGGCGATCCGTCGCGGCGGCGGCCGGTCCACGCCGATGTTGTCAGAGCGTTTCCAGGCGCGAGCCGTCCGGCCGCTGCAACCACGCCTGCCATTCGTCGGCCAGTTGCTGGCTGGCCCGGGTCGCCGCACGCCAGGCCTTCACCCTGCCCTGCAGATCCGCTCCGTAGCGGACAAAGTCGCTACGGTCCGGCAGCTTGGCATTCGGCAGGGTTTTGACCCAGTCCGGATCGGGCGCGAGCAGCACCATGTTGTCGAGAAAATGCGTGGCCTTGTGGCGCCATTTCAGGCCCTTGTCGAGCCAGCCAGGCACCACGGCCCTCTGGAAATGCGGGTACAGCACCAGGCCCGGACTTTTCAAGCGATTCTGGCCTGCAGCGCTTTCTGCATCTGCGCCTGCAGCTATCGAATTGCTAGCGTAATTGAGGTGCAAATGGTAGTCGGTGATGCCGCCATCCCAGTAGGCGCCGGGCGGTGCGCCGGGAATGTTGTGCACCGACTTGAGCACAAAGGGAATCGAGCAGCTGGCCTGCAGCGCCGGGTTGAAGTTGGCCTCGTCCAGGTGCACCTGGCGCGTGCGATAGTCGCCGGTGGCAAAGGGCAGCGCCGCATTCTGGCTGGAAAACACCACCCGTTCCAGCCAGGCGCCCATGGCCTTGCGGTGCAGGCTGTTGCTCAGGAATGCGCCCAGATAGCCCAGGGGGGTGCGCAGCTTGTGTTCGCGGCCCAGCACATGGCGGCCGCGCGAGGTGACGATGTGCAGCCTGTAGCGCGGGTGATTCAGCACCTCCTGCACCCGGCCGCCGTAAAAGCTTTGCAGGCTCTGGCCGAACTGCTCGCTGACAAATTCGGCGGTCGGGCGCTTTTGGCCCGGTTGCAGCTCGTAGTGCTGGTGGATGTAGTCGTGCGCCAGCCGCTCAAAGCCGGCCACCGGCCCGTTCAGGCAGGCCGTGGCCATGCGCCAGGCCCCTATGGAGGCGCCGACCAGGTGCACCTCCTGGCGGGAGGTCGCCAGCCAGTCGCCGAAGATGAAGCGGTCCAGCGCGCCAAGAATCAGGCCCTTGGGCCCGCCCGCCGCAGCCGGCACCACGCCAATGTCTTGCGGCTGCAGGCCGTTTTGCGCGATGTGCAGGCACGCCGTCGGGCCGGCGTAGATGCGGAGGGCTTTCATGGAGGGCCTGGCGAGGTATTCAAAAGTCACAATTCGCTATCCATTTGATAGCTGGCTACGCCCGTATTTACTGGGCCAGCTTCCGATTTAACCCTAAGCATTCGCCCTCCACTGTCTTGTCGGTGACGGCGCTTACTTTTTCAGCGCCGCCAGCTTGCTGAAGGCCGATTCCATGGCGGTGGATGCCGCAGGCTGGAGTGCTCTGCCCTGCCCGCCATAGCTGCCGCCACCCCGGTTTTGCTGGCCCGGCCGCGCGCCCTCAAAGCGGTTGTCGCGCGGGCCGTCCCGGCGCGCCGGTGCGGCATCGAGCTTCATGGTCAGGCCGATGCGCTTGCGCGCCACATCGACCTCGGTCACGCGCACCTTGACGATGTCGCCGGTTTTCACGACTTCACGGGCGTCGGTCACAAACTTGTTGGAAAGCTGGCTGACATGCACCAGGCCGTCCTGGTGCACGCCGATGTCGACAAAGGCGCCAAAGGCCGCCACGTTGCTGACCGTGCCTTCCAGCGTCATGCCTTCCTTCAAATCCTTGATGTCCTCCACGCCCTCGTTAAAGCGCGCCACCTTGAAGTCGGGTCGTGGGTCGCGGCCCGGTTTTTCCAGTTCGACCAGGATGTCCTTGACGGTGATGACGCCAAACTTGTCGTTGGCAAACAGCTCAGGTTTCAAGGTCTTGAGCATCTCGGCGCGGCCCATCAGCTCGGCCACCGGCTTGCCGGTGTGCGCCATGATTTTTTCCACCACCGAGTAGGTTTCGGGGTGCACGCCGGTCATGTCGAGCGGGTTGCTGCCGCCGCGCAGGCGCAAAAAGCCGGCGCTCTGCTCAAAGGTCTTGGGGCCCAGGCCGGTCACCTTGAGCAGATCGGCACGGCTGGCAAAGGCGCCGTTGGCATCGCGCCAGCGCACCACCGACTTGGCGACCGTCTGACTAAGGCCCGACACGCGCGCCAGCAGCGGCACGCTGGCGGTGTTCAGGTCCACGCCCACGCTGTTCACGCAATCCTCGACCACGGTGTCCAGGCTGCGCGCCAGGTCGCTCTGGTTCACGTCGTGCTGGTACTGGCCCACGCCAATCGATTTGGGGTCGATTTTGACCAGCTCGGCCAGCGGGTCCTGCAGGCGGCGGGCAATGCTGGCGGCGCCGCGCAGGCTGACGTCGACATCGGGCATTTCCTGGCTGGCGAATTCGCTGGCCGAATAGACCGAGGCGCCAGCTTCGCTGACGACGACTTTCTGTATTTCAGCCCCTTCGGAGATTTTGGCCAGCTGCCTGATCAGATCGGCCGCCAGCTTGTCGGTTTCGCGGCTTGCCGTGCCATTGCCGATGGCGATCAAATTGACGCCATGTTTGGCGCACAGCTTGCCCAGGGTATGCAGCGAGCCCTCCCAGTCCTTGCGCGGCTCGTGCGGAAACACCGTGGCGGTCTCCACCAGCTTGCCGGTGCTGTCGACCACCGCCACCTTCACGCCGGTGCGAATCCCTGGGTCCAGGCCCATCACCACGCGCGGGCCGGCCGGCGCGGCCAGCAGCAGGTCGCGCAGGTTGTCGGCAAACACCTTGATGGCGACTTTTTCCGCCTCTTCACGCAGCCGGGTGAACAGGTCGCGCTCCAGCGACAGGCTGAGCTTGACGCGCCAGGTCCAGGCCACGCATTTGCGGATCAAATCATCGGACGGCCGTGCCTTGTGGCTCCAGCCCAGGTGCAGGGCAATCTTGCCCTCCGCAATGCTGGGCTGCCCCGCCTCAGCGGGGACCGGCAGCACCAGCTTGGCATCCAGAATCTCCAGCCCGCGGCCGCGGAACACCGCCAGCGCGCGGTGCGAAGGCACGCGGCCAATCGGCTCGTCGTAGTCGAAGTAGTCGCGGAACTTGGCGTGGTCGACGTTGTTTTCGTCCTTGCCGGCGACCAGCCTGGACGAAAACAGCCCTTCGCTCCAGAGCCAGTTGCGCAGCGACTGCACCAGGCCGGCATCTTCGGCCCAGCGCTCGCTCAGAATGTCGCGCACGCCATCGAGCACGGCCTGCACGGTGGTGAAGTCGTCGCCGCTTTCGTTTTTCTCGGCCTTCACAAAGGCCGCGGCTTCGTCGGCGGGCACCAGCGACGGGTCGGCAAACAGCTTGTCGGCCAGCGGCTCTATGCCGGCTTCACGCGCGATCTGGCCCTTGGTGCGGCGCTTGGGCTTGTAGGGCAGGTACAGGTCTTCCAGGTCCTGCTTGGTGGCCGCCAGCTCAATCGCGGCGCGCAGCTCGGGCGTCAGCTTGCCCTGCTCGTCAATGCTTTTCAGCACGGCTTCGCGGCGTTCTTCCAGCTCGCGCAGGTAGCCCAGCCGGTATTCGAGTTCGCGCAGCTGGACGTCGTCCAGCCCGCCGGTGGCTTCCTTGCGGTAGCGCGCAATAAAGGGCACGGTCGCGCCACCATCGAGCAGCTCCACCGCGGTTTTGATCTGATGTTCCTGGACTTTGATTTCTGCCGCGATCTGGCGAATGATTTTCTGCATGGGAAATAGAGTGGCTGAAAACAAGGAAAAGGCGGCTTGCGGCAGGATAAAACAGCGCACCAGGCGCCCCGCAAACCGACACAGGGACGGAATTGTCCCACAGCTCAAAAACGGCGCCGTCCCGGTCAATGGGCCACCAATTTGCAAGATTCGGGACCGCGCAATGGCATCAAGACAGAGCCGACTTGTATGCTGGCTTGTAAGAATGCGCCGGCCAGCACGACCAATGGTCAGGACTTTGTCGCGGCCAGCACCGCAGCAGCGCACCCATGGAGACCCTTTATGCCATCAGATGCTACAAAATTCATAGCTACCACCGTCCTTGCGGTAGCAGCCTCGAGCGTTTTTTCCATGCAAAACCAGTGCGAGGCGAGTTCCGGCCCCAACATCACGCCGGTCGTCGAGTTGTATACCTCCGAAGGCTGCAGCTCCTGCCCGCCCGCCGACCGGTGGGCCTCGTCGCTCAAGAACAAGGGGCTGGTTGTTCAGGCCTTCCACGTCGGCTATTGGGACTACATCGGCTGGGTGGATCGCTTTGCCGCTCCGGCCCACACCACGCGCCAGCGCGGCATTGCCGCCAGAAACCATCTGCGCAGCCTCTACACGCCACAGGCCGTGCTCAATGGCCAGGACCTGCCCAACTGGTCGAGTTGGCATGGCCAGGCACAAGCTGCAGCGCCCGCGCGCGTCCGTATCAACATGCGGCAATTGGGCCCAGACCAGTTTGAAGCCAGCGTGACGCCTGTCAGTCCCGTGTCGGCAGCCCAGTCCGGCAGCCACTGGTCGGCCTACTGGACCGTCACCGAGCATGGCCACAACTCCAAAGTGCAAGCCGGCGAAAATGCCGGCGAACTGCTCAAGCACGATTTTGTGGTGCGCCAGTACACCCCGGCCGGCGACTACACAATCAGCGACAAAGGCGGTGCTGACGCGCCGCAAAAGCTCAGCTTTCGCAGTATTGCGTCCACGCCGGGCCACGAGCGGCAGGTGAACCTGGTGGTGTTTGAGCCAAAAACCGGAAACACCCTGCAGGCGCTGAGTCTGCAATGCGCGGGCTAGGAAAGCCCTCACGGCACTTGCCTGGCTGCCTTAGTGGGGTGACGCAGGGGTCATTGGTACGGGCTGCGTCGGGTTTTCCGTCAGTGGCAGGGTGAGGCGCACACGGGTGCCGGCACTGGCCTTGCTTGAAATCAGCAGCTCACCACCGATCAGATGGGCACGATGGCGCATGCTTTCCAGCCCTTTGCCGCCCGCTCGCCTGGCCCTGCTGCGGCCTATGCCCCGGCCATTGTCACGCACTTCCAGCAGCAGGCTGTTGGTTTCTGGCACGAAGCGCAGCACCACCCCGACCACTGAAGCATCCGCATGGCGTATCACGTTGGTGAGGCACTCCTGCGCAATGCGGAGCACTTGCTGGGCTGGCTCGCCGCGCACGGCTTCCAGTTCGCCACAGATCTCCACCTTCCACTGCATGCGGATGCCCAGCTTGTCCAGCGAGTGCTGCACCCTGTAGCGCAAACGGCCCAGCGCCTCCAGCGCGTTGTCGTTGGCGCTGTCGATCGCATCAACCGTCATCTTCAAGTCGGCCAGGCATTGCTCCAACGCCAGCGCCACAAGGTGCTGCCCTGGCGCGAGGCTGTCAAGCGATGACAGAATGTTCACAATCTGGGAGCCCACGCCATCATGCAACTCCCGCGCAATGCGGTGGCGTTCGTTGACCACCGCCGATGTCGCCATATCGTGAGCCGCCCCAAAGCTGGAGAGCGGCTCGAAATTGCTGCTGCTCTGAAAATCAGGCGTCATGCTCAGGTGCTGGTCGTGGTGCTCCACACGCTGCTTGATCAAGTGCCACATCACCAGCAAAAAAGCGGCGTAAAACTGGGGCAGCAATGTGGGGCTGTGCCGCGCATCGTCAGCCAGCAAGCCGCCATCGATGCCCAGTCCCAAGCCAACAAGGCTGCCGGCCAATGCGAGCCAGCATGGAAAACTGCGGGTCAGGTATACGCGGTAGGCCACTGCCGCCGTAAAGCCCAGGGCAAACAACAGGTTGATCGCGATCCAGGCCTGCCAGGCTTGTGCCTGCGCATTGCCGCCAAGGTGGTACACATACAGCGCGGCGCTTCCGGCCAGCGCTTGCGCCAGCAGCAGCAAGCCTACCCCTTTGCCGGCGATGCCGGCGCAGGTCAGCAGAAGAAACGTGACGCTGACGACCAGCAGCTGATGACCAAAGTGCGTGAGGTAGGCCAGCGCAAGCTGCTTGCCGCTCAAGGCGAGCCAGGTGCTTGCCAGCAAACAAACCAGCCACGCCAGCGCGGCGACATTCAGCGCCTTGTCCACGACCTGGTAGTGACTCGACCAGGCGCGACGGGAACCCCATAGCGCCGTGGCCGCCAGCCCTGAGCCCAAGGCAGCACCCGTCAGCACCAAGCCCTGATGCCCCGTGCCCAGCATGATGCGGCGGCTTACAACAGGCCGCGATGGGTGGCGAAGCTGACGGCCTGAGCCCGGCTGCGGACCTGCAGCTTGCGATAGATGTTTTTGATGTGGGTGTTCACCGTCTGGCAGCTGATCAGCAGACGCTCACCGATCTCAACACTGGTGTAGCCGGCCGCCACCATCTTCATCACATCCTTTTCACGGTCGGAGAGCTTGTCTTTGAGCTCCCCCACGCGATGATGGCCGACCGTTTCGTGTGAATGATCGAGCTTGTGCAGCAGCTGCCGCGCCAGATTCGGTGTGATGGAGGCCCCGCCATTGACCACCTGAAGCACGGCCTGGGAAAAGTTGCCGAACCAGGAATTCTTGACCAGGTAACCCGTCGCCCCCAGCTCGAATGCATGCAGCGCATGCTGCTCGTCCTCCATGGCGGAAATCACCACCGCCTCGGCCAGGGGGCGCACGGTTTTCATGCGTTCGATCAGCTCGAAACCGCTGCCATCGCCCAGGTTCAGATCAATCAGCATGACGTCGAATTCATGCATCGAAATCAGGCGGCGGCCCTCGCGCAAGCTGCCTGCCTGCGCCAGCAGGTTGATGCGCAAGTCGCCCAGCAGCTCCTGCGAGATGACTTTGCGTATGCACGCGTCGTCGTCAATCAGCAACACCCGCACCGGCTTGCCCGGTTGACCCATCAGAAATTCTGGCCAAACTGGACCCGCGGCGCGATGTGAAGCCTGGGCCAGCCCAAGATTGCCGTTAATCATCGATGACAGTGAGCTGTCGGTCTCTGTGACTGGTTGCATACCATCCTCGCTTTCAACTTCTGTGAATGACTTCGACGAATCGTTTAAGACTTGTGAAATACACTGTTTGTCAGCGTTGTTACAGATCGATAAGGCATTTTGAAACTAAAACCCGACTTTGTCGTGTGATTTATTCACTTTCTTTGCACAAATAAAAGCAAGTGCGTGACTTAATACAAAAGTTCCGTTTTTCATCACCGCCTGCAACTTTTTGCAGCGTGATCAACTGCAATTTTTCCCTGCCCCAAATGGTAGCGCAGCCCTCTCTTTTTGGCGGAAATTTTCAAACCAAAAATGTAAACTTTCGGGGCAGCGACCCCCTGGATGAGGTAACAGGCTGTAGTACAAAATCGGGCGTTTTGCCACCATGAAATCCCCCTTGCGGCGGCTGTCGGCAAGCCAGCTTTTTCTGCTCGCTCCTACGCATCCATGCCATTGCGCGGGCATGCAATACACCGCAACCGGGCCTGTTCCCAGCCAACCGACAGGCAGCAGGGACAAGCGCCTGCCGCAAGCGCCGGCTGTTGGCTTTCATTCATACTGGATGCCCGACCATTTCTGAGGCGCCAGCCTGCCATGACCAAAACCTCCATCGACAAGCACAAAATCAAATTTCTCCTGCTCGAAGGCATACACCCTTCCGCGGTAGACGTGCTCAAGGCGGCGGGCTACACCCAGATTGAAAGCCTGGCCGGTGCGCTGCCCGACGACGAACTCAAGGCCAAAATCGCCGACGTGCACTTTGTCGGCATACGCTCGCGCACCCAGCTCACGGCCGAGGTGTTTGCCCATGCGTCCAGGCTGGCGGCCGTCGGCTGCTTTTGCATAGGCACCAACCAGGTGGACCTGGCGGCGGCACGCGAGCGCGGCATTGCGGTGTTCAATGCGCCGTTTTCCAACACCCGCTCGGTGGCCGAGCTGGTGCTGGCCGAGGCGATCTTGCTGCTGCGCGGCGTACCCGAAAAAAGCGCGGTGGCGCACCGCGGCGGCTGGCTCAAGTCGGCGGAAAATGCCTATGAAATCCGCGGCAAGACGCTGGGCATCATCGGTTATGGCTCCATAGGCACGCAGCTGTCGGTGCTGGCCGAGGCGCTGGGCATGCAGGTGGTGTTTTTCGACGTGGTGACCAAGCTGCCGCTGGGCAATGCCAGGCAGGTGGCAAAGCTGAAGGATTTGCTGGCCCAGGCGGATGTGGTCAGCCTGCATGTGCCTGAAACCCAGGCCACCCAGTGGATGATAGGCCAGGCCGAGATCGCCGCCATGAAACCGGGCAGCGTGCTGATCAATGCCTCGCGCGGCACGGTGGTCGAGATTGAGCCGCTGGCCGAGGCGCTGCGCGCCAAAAAACTGCTGGGCGCGGCGATAGACGTGTTCCCGGTCGAGCCGCGCAGCAACAAGGATGTGTTCGAGTCGCCGCTGCGCGGCCTCGACAACGTGATCCTGACGCCGCATGTGGGCGGCTCAACGATGGAGGCGCAGGAAAACATCGGCATTGAAGTGGCGGAAAAGCTGGTCAAGTACAGCGACAACGGCACCTCGACCTCTTCCGTCAACTTCCCCGAGGTGGCGCTGCCGGCCCACCCCGGCAAACACCGGCTGCTGCACATTCACCGCAACGTGCCGGGCGTGCTGTCGGACATCAACCGGGTGTTTGCCGCCAACAACATCAACATCGCCGCCCAGTATCTGCAGACCAACGAGGCCATAGGCTATGTGGTGATCGACATCGATGCGGCCCACTCCGACCTGGCGCTGGCCAGGCTCGCCGAGGTGCCTGGAACGCTGCGCAGCCGCGTACTTTTTTAAGCCTGTCCGCTGCTGGCGGGCGTTGATTTGCTATTAAATAGATAGCATATTGCGCCCATGTTTATTGGGCTACAGGCATTATTTTCCCCTGAATTCGTTGCCGCAGGCGGTTACTGCGCGGCGGGAAGCTGCAGCCCGAGCAGCTTGGCCAGATCTGGGGTGCCCATGGCGCCCTCCTGCGTGACCAGCGCACCGGTCTGGGCATGGGTGGCCACGATGGTCGGGATGGAGCTAAAACCAAAGCGGGCGTGCAGCTCGGTGTTTTTGGCCACCTCCGCTTTTTGCGCATCGATGTTGCTGCCCGCGCCGATGCCACCCTTGCGCGCCTGCATCGAGGCCTCGTGTTCGTTCATGGCGGCCACCGGGTCGGCAGCGGCCAGCAAGGTGGCGCCCTGGGCCGTGCTGGCCGGGTTCAGGATGCCGACGGGAATCCAGACGAACTTGGCCTGCGATTTGAGCGGCTTGGCGGCTTCCCACAGCGCCGTGCAGTGCGGGCACTGCGCATCAAAAAACACGTACACCGTGCGCGTGACCATCGGGCTGCCCACGGTGAAGCCCTTGGCTTCGGCCGCGATGGCCGCCACCGAGACCGGCGTGGCTGCGACCTTGGCGGGCGCTGCGTCGGACGCATCCTTGCAGCCCGCCAATAAAAGACTGGCCGCCATCAGCGCCGCCGGGATGAGGAGAAAGGGTTTGAATGTCATAAGCGTCTTCAGGCTGAAAATGGCAAGGATAGCGCAGCAGGTTGCCCTGTTTCGCCGGCTTCAGCGCTTCAATGAAGTCGCCGGCTCGGCAGTGGGCCGCTTCCCCTGCCCACCCAGCGTGCCCCAGGTCAGCAGCAGCGCCAGCAGCGGCCCCGCCGTCATGCCGCTCAGCATGGGCAGCGGCGTGCCGTCGCTGAAATAGCCGACCACGGCCATTGCCGCCGCACCGGTCAGCATCTGCAGCGTTCCCATCAGGGCCGATGCGGTGCCGGCAATGGCGCCGTGCGCCTCCAGCGCCAGCACCGCCGTGGTCGGAATCACCAGGCCCAGAAAACCGCTGGAGACCAGGTACAGACCGATCAGCACGGCCAGCTTGTCCACGCCGGCGAGGTACAGGCCCAGCAGCGCGAGCACCACCACCGCGCCAGCCAGCATGGCGCCCTGCACCACCCGCACCAGCCCGAAGCGGGCACACAGCGTCCCGGTGAACTGCGAAACGCCGATGAACGAGGCCGCATTGACCGCGAACGCCAGGCTGTACTGCGTCGGGCTCAAGCCATAGTGGTTGATCATCACAAAGGATGAATTGGCCAGGTAGGTGAAAAAACCCGCCATGGCGCAGGCACCGATAAAGACCAGGCCGAGAAAATGCCGGTCGCGCAGCAGCACGGCGTAGGCGGCCAGCGCGCTGCGCACGCTGCTTTCCACCCGCTCTTCGGGCGGGCGTGTTTCCTTGAGCGTCATGCCGGTCAGCAGCAGCCCGGCGACGCCGGCCACGGTCACGGCCCAGAACACCGCGCGCCAGCCACCCAGCGCAATCACGCCGCTGCCCGCCAGCGGGGCCAGAATGGGCGACACGCTGAACACCAGCATCAGCAGCGAGGTCAGCCGTGCCGCGTCGGTGCCGGTGTGCAGATCGCGCACCACCGCGCGCGGTATGGCCATGCCGGCGGCCGCGCCCAGGCCCTGCACAAAGCGCAACAGCACCAGGGTCTGGATGTCGGCCGCCAGCGCGCAGCCCACGCTCGCGGCGCTGAACAGCGCCAGGCCGACATACAGCGGCGGCTTGCGCCCCAGCATGTCCGACACCGGGCCGTAAATCAGCTGGCCGACACCGATGGCCAGGAAGAAGGCGGTCAGGCTCATCTGCACCGCGCCGACATCGGTCCGCAGGCTCTGGCCTATCTGCGGCAGGGCCGGCAGGTACATGTCGATGGCGAAGGGCCCAATGGCCGACAGAAGCCCCAGCACCAGGGCGATTTTGAAGAAGCGGGTTTGCATGAGGGGGCGTAGTTTAGGGGATGGCGCCACACCATGCGTTGGGACTGTCAATACCCCTGCCGGCCGGTTTGGCGGCCCAGCGCTGCATCGCCGCGCTCAGGCGCCCGGCGGCTGCGCGTCGAACAGGCCCGGCTCCTGCCCAAAGCGTGCGCCTTCGATCTGCAGCATGCGCAGCTTGGTCGCCACGCCGCCGGCCGCCGAAAAACCGCCCGAACGCTGGCCCGCCGCCTGCACGCGATGGCACGGCACGACAGGCGCAAACGGATTCGCCCCCAGCGCCTGGCCGACCGCGCGCGATGCGCCCGGCTCGCCCAGATCCCGCGCCAGCTCGCCGTAGCTGCGCGTGCAGCCGGGCGCAATCGCGCGCGTGATCTCGTAGACCCGGCGGTGAAACGGCGGCACACCGCTCATGTCGAGCGTGATGGTGTCGAGCAGGCGCGGCTCACCGCGCAAAAGCGCCACGATGTCCTCGATGGCCGCCTGCACCTCGGCCGGGGGCGGCGCTGCGGGCAGGCGCGGAAAACGCCGCAGCAAGCGCGCCCGGGTTCCGGCATCGCTGCTTTCGGGCAGCTGCACGCCCGTGATCCCGCCCGGCCCCCAGCTGATGCCGCAGCGGCCTATGGCGGTGTCAAACAGCGTGAAACCTGCGGTACTCATCCATGGAATTATGGGAGCTTACGGGAATCGGTGCATGCTTCGAAAAACACGGCGCCTCATGCACAATCAGGCCTCCACATGCGGGAGGCTTTGTGACCCTTCTTGAGCCATGGCTCTTCGCCCTGACGTTTGTCGCGGCACTCGGCAGCGGGCTGGTGGCCGGCGTCTTTTTTGCCTTTTCGGCCTTCGTGATGAAGGCGCTCTCCCGCCTTCCCGCGGGCCAGGGCATGGCCGCCATGCAGTCCATCAACATCACCGTGCTGAATCCGTGGTTCATGGCGGCCTTTCTGGGGACGGCCCTGGCTTGCGCCCTGGCCCTGATCGCCTCGCTGTTGCGCTGGCAGGAGCCGGGCGCCGTTTACCGGTTCGCGGGCAGCATGTTTTACCTCGTCGGCTGCCTGCTGGTGACGATCATGTTCAACGTGCCCAGAAACGAGGCGCTTGCATCGGCCACACCGGCCACGCCCGACGGTGCCAGCCTGTGGGCCGCTTACCTGAGCAGCTGGACGGCCTGGAACCATGTACGGACGGCGGCCTCGCTGGCGGCGGCCGCGCTGCAGACCCTGGCGCTGTGCCATTGAGCGGGCCTGCCGTCAGCACCCGGAATTTGCTACCAAATCAATAGCTGCCTGCGCATGCTCTGCAAGGGCTGCAGGCCAATTCCTTGCATAAACAGGGCTGAAGCTGCGCGCCGACCACCTCAAGCCGCGCGCAAGGCCTGCTTGAGCTGGGCGCCAATCTCGGGTTTGTCGGCAAACGGGTCGGTCGGGTTGCGCGCCTGCAGGATGTCTTCCAGCCGGGTCTGCACCGAATGGATTGCCTGGGGGTGGCTGTAGATGTAGAACCGGTTGGCCGCCATTGCATCAAATACCCGTTGCGCCACGTCGGCGGCGGTGACCTTGCCGGAACCCACGGCCTTGCCTGTCATGGCCTGCTGGATCAGCTGGCTCCTGGTCGGCCTGCTGCTGGCCAGCTCGGCCGGCCGGTTGCGGTGGCTCTGGCTGATGCCGGTGGCCACAAAAAACGGGCACAGCACCGAGGCGCCGATCTGGTCGGTCACCAGTTGCAGGTCCTGGTAGAGGGTTTCACTGAGCGCCACCACGGCATGCTTGCTGACGTTGTAGACCCCCATGTTGGGCGGGTTCAGCAGCCCGGCCATGCTGGCGGTGTTGACGATGTGGCCTTGCCAGGCCGGGTCTTTGGCCGCGGCCTCCAGCATCATGGGGGTGAAAATGCGCACGCCGTGCACCACGCCCATCACGTTGACGCCCAGCACCCATTCCCAGTCTTTCACCGAGTTTTCCCAGATCAGGCCGCCCGAGCCCACGCCCGCGTTGTTGAACACAAAGTTCGGCGCGCCAAAGCGCTCAAACACGGCGCGCCCCATGGCCTCCATCTGCTCGGCGCTGGACACGTCGAGCCGGAAAGACAGCACCTCGGCCCCGGTCGCCTTGATTTCGGCGCTGGCCTGGTCCAGCGCATCCTGCTGCACATCGACCAGCACCAGCCTCATGCCCAGTTGCGCGCCCAGGCGCGCGCATTCGAGGCCAAAGCCCGAGCCGGCGCCGGTCAAAACGGCGGTTTTGCCTTTGAAATTCGTGATCATCAAAACTCCTTGGGATTTTTTGAAACTAAGCGGGGCGCAGCATTTCGAGGTGGGGAATGCCGTCTTCGACATAAGGCTTGCCAGCATCGGCAAAGCCATGCTGCTGGTAAAAAAGCGCCAGCCGGGCCTGCGCACCAATGCGGATGGGCTGCCGGCCCCAATGCAGGAATGTTTGCTCAATCGCCTGGCGTATCAGCTGATGGCCCGCCCCCGTGCCGCGCACGCAGGCATGGGTCACGACACGGCCCATGCTGGCTTCGGCGTACTTGACGCCGGCCGCAAAGCAACGGGCGTAAGCCACCAGCTGGCCGCTGAACTCACCGCCAGAAGCCGTGCCCAGCAAATGCATGGCTTGCGCATCGGCGCCGTCCATGTCCTGGAACACACAGGCCTGCTCGACCACAAACACCTCGCTGCGCAGCTGCAGCAAGGCATACAGCTCGCGCGTCGTCAGCGCATCAAAGGGAACAAAGCGCCAGCTGATGCCGCTCATGCTGCTGCGACCGCCTTGAGCTGGTAGCCAATGCGCGGCAAATGCACATGCACCGTGCCGGCCCGCTCATCGCTGCGGCGCAGTGTGTAATGCAGGCGGGTGGCGGCGATCAGTTCGCCCTCGCTGGGCTCGGGGCCAAAGCTTTCGCCGCAAATCTGCACCCGGCTGCCCAGCGGGATGCCATGCTCATCCTGAAAAACATTGTCATGCGCATCATGCAAGGGGGCTGGCGTTGACGCAGCCGCTACCGCAATCGCTTCCGCGGCGCTGAATTTTTCCATGCTGCCGTGGCCAATCGCTGCCATGCGGTCCATCCACTCGAGCACGGCGGGCGTGATGTTCAAAATGTCGGCCAGCACGGAGGCGCGCACGCGCGTGAACCACAGCGGGTGGTACATCGCAAAGTCGGCGATGCAGGGCACCTCGCCGAGCAAGAACGGCAGATCATCGAGCATGTCCGACAGGCGCCGCAAATAAGACTTGTAGGCCGCCGCCGCATCGGCCGGGCGCAGGCGCGCCATGCCGACGCTCATGGCCTTGCGGTCCTCAACAAAGGCGCGGGCCATTTCGGGCGGTGCGTTGTCAAACAACTGGGCCATGCCTTTGGGCTGCATGCTAAAGGCCATGGCGGTCCAGAACAGCGTGTTGTCGGCCCATTGCGCCAGGGTGCGCGCCATGCCCTTGCTCGGTTCCGGGTACAGCGTGGGCATGGGTTGCAAATGCTCCAGCACGTCACAAATCAGCGCGGTGTCGCAGTAGATGTCCGCCCCAATTTGCAGTACCGGCGTCTTGCGGTAGCCGCCCGTGAGCGCCACCAGCTCGGGCTTGGGACTGATCATGGGAATGGTGACCGACCTCCAGGGCAGGCGTTTGTAACCCAGGATCAGGCGGATTTTTTCGGAGAAGGGCGAGGTCGGGTAATGGTGAAGAATCAGCTCGGTCATGAATGTCTCCTCGATGTCTTCAGGTTTACCGGGGCATGGCCCTGGCAATGATGCTGTCGAAATCGGTGTTGGCCGCCAGCGTGCCAAAGGCCTGGCCCCAGTTGCCGGCAATGCGCGAATCGCAAAACGCGCCAAACACCGCCGCCGGCGCCGTCTGCAACAGCAGCGCGGCCTGCAGCGCCAGCGCCACGTCCTGCGCCAGGCGGCGCGCCTCCAGTTCGGTGGCCATGTCGTTCACCCGGCTGGGCAAGCCTGCAGCGAGCCGGTCCAGCGCCGGGTGCGCGCCCTGGGCAGGCAACAGCTCCTGGGCCAGCGCCGCCACGGCATCGGCCTTGCGCAAGGCGCGCAGCAAATCCAGCGCCATGATGTTGCCCGCGCCTTCCCAAATCGAGTTGAGCGGCATTTCGCGGTAAATGCGGGCCATGATGCCTTCGCCGCCCTCTTCCACATAGCCGTTGCCGCCCAGGCATTCCATCGCTTCCTGGGCGAAATGGCTGCCGCGCTTGCAGATCCAGAACTTGGCCACCGGCGTGAGCAGGCGCGCCATCACCGCTTCGTGTGCGTCGCCGGCCTTGTCGAAGGCGCGGGCCAGGCGCATCGCCAGCGCGGTGGCGGCTTCCGATTCGAGGGCCAGGTCCGCCAGCACATTGCGCATCAGCGGCTGCGCTATCAGCGCTTTGCCGAAGGCCTTGCGCTGCGAGGTGTGGTTCAGGGCGATGGCCAAGGCCTGGCGCATCAGGCCGCTGGTGCCCAGGGCGCAGTCCAGCCGGGTCATGGTGCCCATCTCCAGGATTTGCGGAATGCCGCGGCCCTCGTCGCCGACCAGCCAGGCGGTGGCTTGATGGAATTCGACTTCAGAGCTGGCATTGGCCTGGTTGCCCAGCTTGTCTTTCAGGCGCTGGATGCGGATGGCGTTCAAGCTGTCGTCCGGCAAGACGCGCGGCAGGAAAAAGCAGCTCAAGCCGCCGGCGGTTTGTGCCAAGACCAGAAAGGCATCGCACATGGGCGCCGAAAAAAACCACTTGTGGCCCGTGAGGCGATAGCGCTGGCCCCAGGCATCGCTGCCCTCGGCAACGGCTTGCGTGGTGTTGGCCCGCACGTCCGAGCCGCCCTGCTTTTCGGTCATGCCCATGCCCATGGTCAGGCCGGCTTTGCGCTGCCAGAGTTTCAAGGCCGGGTCGTAGGCGTGGCTGCCGAGCCTGGGCCCCCAGTCGGCGTAGATGGCCGCATTGCTGCGCAGTGCCGGGGTGACGGCATAGGTCATGGAGATCGGGCACAGGATTGACGCTTCGAGCTCTGTGAACAGCATGAAGCCTGCGGCCCTTGAAACATGCGGCGATGGGCTCTGGCTGCACCAGGGAGTCCCATGCAGGCCGGCGCTGGTGGCCAGCGCCATGAGCGCGTGATAACTCGGGTGAAACTCCACCTGGTCCACACGCCGGCCAAAACGGTCATGGCTGTGCAGCTCGGGCTTGTGGATGTTGGCCAGGCGCGCATGGGTTTGCATCTCGGCACTGCCCAGCACGCTGCCGAGCTTGGCGAGCTCGGCCCAATCGAGCCGGGGCGCGTTGAATTTCAGCGCATCGCGCAGCGGCCGGTTGGTCTCAAACAGGTTGTAGCCCGCCAGCGGCTCGGGCTGGTTGAAGACTTCATGGGTGCTGTCCATGGCGGCCTCTGCTCTACATCAGACCAGTTTAACCAGTTGTTTGCCGAAATTTCTACCCTTGAGCAGGCCCAGAAAGGCCTCGGGCGCGGCTTCCAGACCCTGCGCCACGGTTTCGCGCGGCCTGAGTTTGCCGGTCGCGACCAGCGTGCCCAGTTCCTTCAGGGCCTCGGGCCAGACTTCCATGTGCTCGCTGACGATAAAGCCCTGGATCTTGAGCCGGTTGGTCAGAATCAGCGCGGGGTAGGACAGCGGCAGTGGCTGGCCGTCGTAGCCGGCAATCATGCCGCACAGCGCGATGCGGCCAAAGGCGTTCATGCGCGGCAGCACGGCGTCCAGCACCATGCCGCCCACATTTTCAAAGTAGCCGTCAATGCCGTCGGGGCAGGCTTCTTTCAGCGCGGCTGAAAGCGATGCGGCGTCCTTGTGCAGCTTGTAGTCGATGCAGGCGTCAAAGCCCAGCTCGTCCACCGCGTAGCGGCACTTGTCGGGGCCGCCGGCAATGCCTACCGTGCGGCAGCCGCGCGCTTTTGACAGGGCGGCAAAAGCACTGCCCACGGCGCCCGTGGCGGCACTGACGACCATGGTCTGGCCCGCCTTCGGCTCGATGATTTTGACCAGGCCATACCAGGCCGTGACGCCCGGCATGCCGACCGCGCCCAGGTAGTGGGACAGCGGCACATGGGTGGTGTCGACCTTGCGCAAGGCACCCGGCTGCTCGGCATTGACGACGCTGTATTGCTGCCAGCCGCCCATGCCGGCCACCTTGTCGCCGGGTTGGTAGCGCGGCGAACGGCTCTCGATGACTTCGCCGACGGTGCCGCCCAGCATGACCTGGCCCAGCGGCTGGGGCGCGCTGTAGCTCTTGGCGTCATTCATGCGGCCGCGCATGTAAGGGTCCAGGCTCAGGTAGTGATGGCGCACCAGCACTTCGCCGTCTTTCAGGGCGGGTGTCTCGCTGCTGACCAGTTTGAAGTTGCTGGCGACGGCTTCGCCGGTGGGCCGGCTGTCCAGCAGGATTTGCTGATTGAGGGGCATATGCGTCTCCTGAAATGGGTTGGGGATTGTTTCAGCCCCGCTGATCGCTATTTATTTGATAGCTTATTACGCCCGTACTTACTGGGAAAGAGCTTGATTCGACTGCACAAAATGCTTCAATCTGTCGAAATCGGCCCGACGGGTGCATTCAGCGGGTTCACGCTTTTGGAACCCGTCGGCAGGCGCTTGACGTACTTGAAGGTTCCGGTCGAGTGGGCGCAGGCCTTGCCCTCGGCGTCGTAAAGCGTGGCTTCGGTAAAAGCCAGTGTCGCGGTGCGGTGCATCAGCCGGCCCTTGGCCGTGAGCCTGCTGCCGTCGCCCGGTGCGGGCCGCATAAAGCTGGTTTTCATCTCGATGGTGACCACGCCCATGTCCTTTTGCACGCTGCGCGCGGCGGTGGCCATGGTGACATCCAGCAGGGTCATGCAGGCGCCGCCGTGGGTGACGGCAAAAGAGTTCAGGTGCTCGGGTTCCGGGGTGTAGCCTATGGCCGACTCGCCACCCTCAAACAGCTCCAGCGCGAAGCCGAGGTGAGTCACGAAAGGAATGTCAGCGCCGAAATTCATTGCAAACCCCAACTTAGCCACCCGTTACGACAGATACGCCACCATCGACTGCCAGCCACTGGCCCGTGATGTGCTTGCCCGCGTCGGAGGCGTAGAGCACACACAGGCCCTTGAGGTCTTCGTCGTCGCCCAGCCGGCCCAGCGGCGCATGCGAGGCGAGTTTTTCTTCACCCATGGCCTTGAGCGTGCCCACGGTCATTTTGCTCGGGAAAAAGCCCGGGCAGATGGCATTGACGGTGATGTTGTAGGCGCCCCATTCGCAACCCAGTGCGCGGGTGAAATTGATCACTGCACCCTTGGAGGTGTTGTAGGCCACCGTGGTCATCTCGCGCGGGTTGCCGCCCAGGCCGGCAATCGAGGCCAGATTGATGATGCGGCCCGACTTGCGCGGAATCATGCTGTGCTTGGCGATATGCTGCGACAGGATGAAATAGCCGCGGATATTGAGGTTCATCACCTTGTCCCAGGCTTCCACCGGGTGGTCTTCGGCCGGAGCGCCCCAGGCGGCACCGGCGTTGTTGACCAGAATGTCGACGTGACCCATGCGCTTGATGGTTTCGTCGGCCAGCGCACGAATATCAGCCTCTTGGGAACAGTCGGCGGCAATCCAGTCGACATCGATGCCTGCCGATTTCAGCTCGGCGGCCGCTTCGACCAGGTCTTGGGCCTTGCGCGAACTCAGCATGACCTTGGCGCCGGCCTCGCCCAGCGCCTGCGCGAGTTGCAGGCCCAGGCCGCGCGAGCCGCCGGTGACGAGAGCGGTTTTGCCTTTGAGGTCAAACAGTTGCTGGATGGTACGGGTCATGCGATGTCTCCTGAGGTTGGTTGATCAAGCACGGTGCGGGTGTCGCGCAAGGCGCCCAGCGCGTGGCTGATCATGGCTGATGATGAGGGTGATTCTGCTGGGCAGCCAAGGCTGCGCTGTCGTCAAAGATAGAGTAAAGCACAACATCGCCATGGGCTTCGTGTCCGGCTGTCCTGATGGCGACTGCTTGATCATGGTGAGATGCGGGCGTCGTCAGGGCTTGGGGTTGATTTTGGAGCGCACATAAATCAACACAAAACCAATCGCGGCCACCAGGCCGCCGCCCACCACCAGCGACCAGCCCGTGGCTTCGTCATAGCGCTCCACCGACAGGCCCAGCACCAGGGTCAGCAGGCCGCCGTAGATCAACACCCAGATCAGAGCCTGCAGGCGCGCCACGGTTTTGCTGGAAGCGGTACCGGACGAGGGTTTGAAAAAAGCCATTAAAACGCCTCCTCCGGCAAGTCGGCACAGGTCAGGTCACGGTTTTCAACCACTTGCAGCCAGGCGCCGATCCTGGGCAGTTCGTAATGGTAAAAATACTGCATGGCCCCCAGTTTACCTGCGGTGGCAGCTATTGATTTTGTAGCATCTGCATTCAGGGCGGCGCATGCCACATCGAGCCAGATCCAGGCCAGCACGGTATGGCCAAAACCCTGCATGTAAGGCACGGCATTGGCCAGCGCGTCGCCGGGCTTGCCGGTGGCCCAGGCCGCCTGGGTGGCGCTGCCCACATGCCGCAGCGCCTGGCCCAGGGCGTTGGCATAACTGGCCAGCTCGGGCACCCGGACGGCTTTGTCAATGGTGGCATTGATGCGCGTAGCCAGCAGTTGCAGCCCCCTGCCCCCTTCCATCAACACCTTGCGACCCAGCAGGTCCATGGCCTGGATGCCATGCGTGCCTTCATGGATCATGTTCAGGCGGTTGTCGCGCCAGTACTGCTCGACCGGGAAGTCGCGCGTGTAGCCGTAGCCGCCATGCACCTGGATCGCCAGCGAGTTGGCCTCCAGACACCATTCGCTGGGCCAGCTTTTGGCAATGGGTGTCAGCACCTCCAGCAGCAGCCGCGCATCGTCGGCCGCGGCGGCTTCGCCGGTGTGGTGTTCATCGACCAGGCGGGCGCAGTAGAGCTCCAGCGCCAGCGCACCCTCGCAGTACGATTTTTGCGCCAGCAGCATGCGCTTGACATCGGCATGTTCGACGATGCGGATTTGCGGCTGGGCCGCGTCCTTGCCGCCCACCCCAACCGGCCGGCCCTGCGGCCTGTTTTTCGCGTAGTCCAGGCTGGCGTAATACCCGGCCATGCCCAGCATGGTGGCCGCCGTGCCGACGCCAATGCGCGCCTCGTTCATCATGTGGAACATGCAGCGCAGGCCTTCGTGCGGCTTGCCGACCAGGTAGCCGACGGCGCCGGCTTGGCCATTCACCGGGTACTTGCCCTCGCCAAAATTGAGCAGCGTGTTGGTGGTGCCGCGCCAGCCCAGCTTGTGGTTCAGGCCGGCCAGCGCCACATCGTTGCGAACGCCCGTGAGCTCGCCGTTTTCGCTGACGAGTTTCTTGGGCACGATGAACAGCGAAATGCCCTTGGTGCCCGGAATCAGCCTGCCGTCCGGCCCCGGTATCTTGGCCAGCACCAGATGAATGATGTTGTCGGTCAGCTCATGCTCACCGGCCGAAATCCACATCTTGTTGCCCTTGAGGCGGTAGCGCGGGCCCAGCGCATCGCTTTCAAAGCCGTCACCATCCGGCACAGCGCGTGTCATGACATC
>CAZWDK010000029.1:0-20427 GCA_964633095.1 uncultured Polaromonas sp.
GTGCAGCGGCACAGGTTGCCCGAGAGTTCTTCCTGGGCCAGTTCGCGCGTGATGGTCTCGCCCCGGCACACATGGTTCTGGTACATGCCGAACAGGCTCATCACGAAACCGGGTGTGCAGAAACCACATTGCGAACCATGGCATTGCACCATGGCTTCCTGGGCCGGATGCGGCGTGTCCGCGCCTCCCTGCGACGGTTTGATGAGCGGATCGGCCGCCAGGTCTTCCACCGTCCACAGGGCCATGCCGTCTATGGAATGGGCCAGGCGGATGCAGCTGTTGATGGCTCGGTATGCGAGCTTGCCGTCCGCCGCTTCACCAAGGACCACGGTGCAGGCGCCGCAGTCGCCTTCGCCGCAGCCCTCCTTGGTGCCGGTGCAGGCCAAATCCTCGCGCAGCACTTCCAGCAGCGTGCGGTCGGGTGGTACATTGTTCAGCGAGACCAGTTCGCCGCGACGGAGGAATTGAATCGTTTTGGTTTCCATGAGTCAGAGGATTGTTCGTCTGTAAGTTCCGATGTCACACAAGGTTAGAGCGGAATACATCGCCCCGACATAGTCATTGGCATATGACACGAATGCAAGCAAAAGGATGGGGGATCAAGCACTTTTCGGCAAGATCGGCCTCCACTTGATAAATTTCCAATGTCGCACAAGGGTAAAGTGGAATACACCGCCCCGGCATAGGCATTGGCATATGACACGAATGCAAGCAAAAGTATGAGAGATCAGGCGCTTTTCGACAAGATAGACCTCCACTTGATAAAGGTCTTGCATACCGTGTTAACCGAACGCAGCGTTTCCCGGGCCGCCATCCGCCTGGGCATGTACCAGCCAGCCGTGTCGGCCGCGCTCAAGCGCCTGCGCGACCTGGCGGGAGACCCCCTGTTGGTGCGTTCGGGCTCCGGCATGGTGCCCACCGATGCCGGGCTGCGCATGATAGAGCCCAGCGCCAGCATACTGCGCGCTGCCGAGGTGCTGTTCACCGATGCGCGCGGCTTTGATCCCAGGACCACCACCAACACCTTCCGTGTCGCCGCCAGCGACTACCTCGACCCGCTGTTCCTGCCGCAGCTGGTGTCGCAGATCAAGGCCCAGGCGCCGCTGTGCCACATCGAAATCCACCCGCTGTCGGCCGATTCCGACTACCACGCGCACCTGGCGCAGGGCGAGGTGGATGTGGTCGTCGGCAACTGGCTCAAGCCGCCGGAAGACCTGCACATGAGCAAGCTGTTTGCCGACGAAGTGGTCTCCATGGTGTCGAATGAGCACCCGGCCGTGCGCCGCGGCTGGACCGTCGAGAGCTGGCTGGAGGCCGAACACATCGCGCCCACGCCCACCCACCCGGGCGCCCGGGGCGTGATCGACGACCACCTCGAAGGCCTGGGCTTGATCCGCAACATCACGGCGCGCTGCCCGCATTTCGGGCTGATCCCCGGCATGGTGGCGTCCAGCCTGCTGGTCATGACCACCGGCCGCCAGTACTGCGAGCGCTACATCGAGCGGCTGCCGGTCAAGGTGCTGAAGTGCCCGATCGATTTTCCGCAACTCATGTATTACCAGCTCTGGCATGAGCGCACCCATGCCTCGAACCAGGCCAGGTGGCTGCGCGAGCGCATCAAGGCCGTGGCGGCTTCCCTGAGGCCGTCGCCACCCGCTGCCGGCCCCAGCTAGCAGCTTTCCCGTCGCGCGGCCGCCGCCGGGCCGCCCCTCAGCGGCCAGGCCTCCCCCTCGGGGGCCGAAGCACGCCAAGCAGCAAGCCGGGGGCAGACGGATTTCGCGAAGACAGACACCCTATTCACAGAAAGTAAAACGACATGGAGACAACAGTCATGAACCCGATAGAAAAGGCGCTCGAACTCGACGAGCGCGACACGACGCGCAAGGCCACGACAGGCTGGACAGAAAGGCTGTTTCAGCTCAAGGCGCACGACACCACGGTGCGCACCGAACTGGTGGCGGGCCTCACGACCTTTTTGACGATGGCCTACATCATCTTCGTCAACCCGTCGATCCTGGGCGACGCGGGCATGCCAAAGGACGCGGTATTCGTCGCCACCTGCCTGATCGCAGCGCTCGGCACGGGGATCATGGCCTTCTACGCCAACTACCCGATCGCGCTCGCGCCGGGCATGGGGCTCAACGCCTATTTCGCCTATGTGGTGGTGCTGCAGATGGGCTTCACCTGGCAAGCGGCGCTGGGGGCGGTGTTCGTCTCGGGCTGCCTGTTCCTCCTGGTCACGCTGTTCGGGCTGCGCGAACTGATCATTCGCGGCATACCGCATTCGATCCGCATTGCCATCACGGTCGGCATCGGCCTGTTCCTCGCGATCATCGCGCTCAAGAGCGCGGGCATCGTGGCGCCGTCGAAGGCCACCTATGTCACGCTCGGCGACCTGCACACGCCGCAGGCGGTGCTGGCCACGCTGGGCTTCTTCCTGATCGTGGTGCTTGACCGGCTCAAGGTGCCCGGCGCGATCCTGATCGGCATCATCGCGGTGACGGTGCTGTCCTTTTTCTTCGGCGGCAACACCTTCCATGGCGTGTTCTCGGCTCCGCCATCGATCGCGCCCACCTTCCTGCAGCTCGACATCAAGTCGGCACTGTCGGGCGGCATCCTGAACGTGATTCTGGTGTTCTTCCTGGTCGAGCTGTTCGACGCCACCGGCACGCTGATGGGCGTGGCCCGTCGCGCCGGCCTGCTGGTGCCGGGCAAGATGGACCGGCTCAACAAGTCGCTCCTGGCCGACAGCGGCGCGATCTTCGCGGGCTCGCTGCTGGGCACCTCGAGCACCACGGCCTATGTGGAAAGCGCTGCCGGCGTGCAGGCCGGCGGTCGCACCGGCCTCACGGCGCTGACGGTGGCGGTGTTGTTCCTGGCCGCGCTGGTCGTCTCGCCGCTGGCTGGCGCGGTGCCGGCCTATGCCACGGCGCCGGCCCTGTTCTTCGTGGCCTGCTTGATGCTCAGGGAGCTGACCGAGCTGAATTGGGACGAGACGACCGAGGTCATCCCCGCCGTCGTGACCGCCCTGACGATGCCCTTCACCTATTCCATTGCCAACGGCCTGGCCTTCGGCTTCATCACCTACGCGGCGCTGAAGCTGTTCACCGGCCGCGCCAAGGAGGCGCACTGGATGGTGTGGCTCATCGGCGGCGTGTTCCTTTTCAAGTTCATCTATTTAGGCGGACACTGACGAAAATCCAGCGATCGCCCAAGAGGGCGATTCAGGGCTTCTCCCGTATCGAACGGCAACCCACAGGCCAGGCACAGGCATGACAATCCAAAGACTCCAACTCACACATATCACCAAGCGCTACCCGTCAGTGGTCGCCAACAGCGACATCTCGCTCACGGTGGCGCCCGGCGAGACCCACGCCGTGCTCGGCGAGAACGGCGCCGGCAAATCGACGCTGATGAAGATCATCTACGGCTCGGTCAAACCCGACGAAGGCAGCGTGATGTTCAACGGCCAGCCGGTGCACATCCGCAACCCGCAGGAGGCACGCGCCCTGGGCATCAGCATGGTGTTCCAGCATTTCAGCCTGTTCGACACGCTGACCGTGGCCGAGAACGTCTGGCTGGGCCTGGAGAAAAGCCTCACGCTGAACCAGGTCACGCACAGCATCGCGGCCAAGGCGGCCGAGTATGGGCTGGACATCGACCCGGCGCGGCCGGTCCACACGCTGTCGGTGGGCGAGATGCAGCGCGTGGAAATCATCCGCGCCCTGCTGACCAACCCCAAGCTGCTGATCCTGGACGAGCCGACCTCGGTGCTGACGCCGCAGGCGGTGGAAAAGCTGTTCGTGGTGCTGAAGAAGCTGGCCGACGAGGGCTGCAGCATCCTCTACATCAGCCACAAGCTGCACGAAATCCGCGAGCTCTGCTCGGCCTGCACCGTGCTGCGCGGCGGCAAGGTCACGGGCGTGTGCAACCCGCAGCAGGAAAGCAATGCCTCGCTGTCGCGCCTGATGATCGGGGCCGAGCCGCCGGCGCTCGAGCACCATGAGCGCAAGGCCGGCGATACGGTGCTGCGCGTGCAGACCCTGAGCCTGCCGCGCGAAGACCAGTTCGGCGTGGATCTCGACGGCATTTCGCTCGAGGTGCGCGCCGGCGAGGTGGTGGGCATTGCCGGTGTCTCGGGCAACGGCCAGAAGGAGCTGCTGTACGCGCTGTCGGGCGAGGACACGCGCGCCGACGCCGCGATGATCCAGGTGTTCGGCCAGGACGCGGGCCGCTTCGGCCCCGGCCGGCGGCGTGCCCTGGGCGTGCATTTTGTGCCCGAGGAGCGGCTGGGCCGCGGCGCCGTGCCCACGCTGGGCCTGGCGCACAACCTCATGCTCACGCGCACCGATGCCATCCGCAAGAGCGGCTGGATCGGCGTCAAGGCGCTCGAAGCGCAGGCGAAAAGCATCATCCAGCGCTTCAACGTCAAGGCCGGCGGCCCGAATGCCGCGGCCAGGTCGCTGTCGGGCGGCAACCTGCAGAAGTTCATCGTCGGCCGCGAGATAGACGCCAGCCCGAAGCTGCTGATCGTTTCGCAGCCCACCTGGGGCGTGGACGTGGGCGCGGCCGCGCAGATCCGCGGCGAAATCCTGGCCCTGCGCGACGCCGGTTGTGCCGTGCTGGTGGTCAGCGAAGAGCTCGACGAACTGTTCGAGATCAGCGACCGGCTGCATGTGATCGCCAAGGGCCGGCTGTCGCCCTCGATCGACCGGGCGCGCGCCACGGTCACCCAGATCGGCGAATGGATGAGCGGCCTGTGGGCGGTGGCGCAGCTTCGCCCCGAGGCCCCCACCGGCACAACGACCAGTACAGCGAGCGGCTCGGCCCGAACCGGCACGCGCGAGGAGAAACATCATGCTTAAGCTCGAACCCCGTCCCCAGGCCTCCACCTTCTGGAGCTACAACTCGCCCCTGCTGGCGCTGCTCATCACCGTCGTCATCGGCGTGCTGCTGTTCGCCGCGCTTGGCAAGGACCCGGTCAAGGGCCTGCAGGTGTTCTTCTGGGAGCCGATCAAGTCGCCCTACGCCCTCGGCGAACTCATGGTCAAGGCCACGCCGCTGCTGATCATCGCATTGGGCCTGGCGGTGTGTTTTCGCTCCAACGTCTGGAACATCGGTGCCGAGGGGCAGTTTGTCATTGGTGCGGTGGTCGCCGGCGGCGTCGCGCTGCTGGCCGACAAGACCACTGGCGGCTGGATTGTGGCCGCCATCCTGCTTGCCGGCATCCTGGGCGGCATGGCCTGGGCCGGCCTCACGGCCTTGCTGCGCGACCGCTTCAACGCCAATGAAATCCTGGTCAGCCTGATGCTGGTCTATGTGGCCGACCTGGTGCTGAGCTTCCTGGTCTACGGCCCGTGGAAGGATCCGGCGGGCTACAACTTCCCGCAGACCAAGACCTTCGAGGCCATCACGCAGATTCCCCGGCTGATGCAGGGGTCGCGCGTGAGCATAGGGCTGCTGATCGCGCTGGCCGGCGTCGCGGCGCTCTGGGTCTTCCTGTTCCGCACCCGCGCCGGTTTTGCCCAGCAGGTGGGCGGCCTGGCCCCGGCGGCGGCGCGCTATGCGGGTTTCTCGTCGCGCAAGGCCTTGTGGATTGCCCTGCTGACCTCCGGCGGCGCCGCCGGGCTGGCGGGGGCGCTGGAAGTGGCCGGTCCGATAGGCCAGCTCACGCCCTATGTGCCGGCGGGCTACGGCTTTGCCGCCATCATCGTGGCCTTCGTCGGGCGGCTGCATCCCGTGGGCATGGTGTTCTCGGCCATTCTCATGAGCATGTTCTACATCGGCGGTGAACTGGCGCAGTCGCGCCTGGGCCTGCCCAAGTCGCTGACCGGCGTGTTCCAGGGCCTGCTGCTGTTCACGCTGCTGGCCTGCGACACGCTGATCACCTACCGCATTCGTTTTCTGCCCCTGCTGGCCTTGAAGGGAGCCCGCTGATGGAATCCTACGCACTGCTGTTCGCAGCGACCCTGAATGCCGGTACCGTGCTGGCCATTGCGGCGCTCGGCCTCCTGATCAACGAGAAATCGGGCATCGTCAACCTCGGTGCCGAGGGCATGATGCTGTGCGCGGCCATCGCCGGTTTTGCCACCGTGGTCCACACCGGCAACGACTGGCTGGGCTTTGCCGCCGGCATGGGGGCGGGCGCCTTGCTGGCCGCCATCTTCGGCGTGCTGGTGATCTGGCTCAATACCAATCAGTACGCGACCGGACTGGCGCTCAGCCTGTTCGGTACCGGCTTCTCGGCCTTTGCCGGCATCAAGTACGTGCAGGAAAAACTGCCCGAGCGGCCGCATTTCTCGATTCCGGGGCTGGGCGACATTCCGCTGGTCGGCCCGGCCCTGTTCCGCCAGCACCCCATGGTCTACCTGGCGATGGCGCTGGTGTTCGGCCTGATCTGGTTCCTCTACCGTTCGCGCGCCGGTCTGGTGCTGCGTTCGGTCGGTGAATCGCCCGAGTCGGCTCATGCGCTGGGCTACCCGGTGCGGCGCATCCGTCTGCTCGCCGTGGTGGTGGGCGGCGCACTGTGCGGCCTGGCCGGCGCCTACATCGCCGTGATCTACACACCGCTGTGGGTGGAGGGCATGGTGGCGGGCAAGGGCTGGATCGCGCTGGCGCTCACCACTTTCGCCACCTGGCGGCCGGCACGGGTGTTGCTGGGCGCCTACCTGTTTGGCGGTGTGACCATGCTGCAGTTCCACCTGCAGGGCGTGGGTGTGGAAGTGCCCAGCCAGTTCCTGAGCATGCTGCCCTATGTCGCCACCATCGTGGTGCTGGCGCTGATCTCGCGCAACCCGGCCTGGATTCGCGTCAACATGCCGACATCGCTTGGTAAACCTTTTTATCCCGGCTCATAATCGAGTTTTTATCCCTGTCGCAACCCCCTTGAAAGAAGGAAATGGCATGACTGATCTGAAGAAACGTTCCCTGCTCAAAGTGGCCGCCCTGTCGGCGGTCGCGGCGGCGACCCTCGTGGGTTGCGGCAAGAAGGAGGAACCGACGCCCGCACCCGCACCTGCGCCCACCGCGGCCCCGGCGCCCGCCAAGCCCGAGCCGCTGAAGATCGCTTTTGCCTATGTCGGCCCGGTCGGCGACGGCGGCTGGACCTATGCGCACGACAACGGCCGCAAGGCCCTGGAGAAAGAGTTTGGCGACAAGATCGTCACCAGCTATGTCGAAAAAGTGCCTGAGTCGGCCGATGCCGAGCGCGTGATCCGCGACATGGCGGGCCAGGGCAACAAGCTGATCTTCGGCACCACCTTTGGCTACATGGAACCCATGCTCAAGGTCGCAGCTGACACCAAGGATGTGAAGTTCGAGCATGCCACCGGCTACAAGACGGCCGAGAACATGCGCACCTACGACAGCCGCACCTACGAAGGCGCCTACCTGGCGGGTGTGATCGCCGGCAAGATGAGCAAGACCGGCACGCTGGGCGTGGTCGGCTCTATCCCGATCCCGGAAGTCATTCGCAATATCAACAGCTTCACGCTGGGCGCCCAGTCGGTCAACCCCAAGGTCAAGACCAAGGTGGTCTGGGTCAACGAGTGGTTCAATCCGCCCAAGGAAACCGAAGCTGCCACCGCACTGATCAACGGCGGCGCCGATGTGCTGATGCAAAACACCGACTCTTCCGCGGTGCTGCAGACGGCCGAGAAAATGGGCAAGCGCGCCTTTGGTTGGGACTCCGACATGACGGCCTACGGCCCCAAGGCTCACCTGGGCTCGGCCGCCATCAACTGGGGCCCGTACTACATCAAGGCCACGCGTGACGCGCTGGAAGGCAAGTGGCAGACTTCGCCCACCAAGATTTGGTGGGGCGTGAAGGAAGGCGCGATCGACATGGTGTCGATCGCGGCTGACGTGCCCGAAGAAACCAAGGCCAAGATTGCCGATGTCAAGAAAGGCCTGACCGACGGCTCCTTCGCGATCTGGAAGGGGCCGATCATGGACAACGCCGGCAAGGAAGTTTTGCCTAAGGACGCTGTCGCTGACGACAAATTCCTGGGTGGCATCAGCTTCTATGTCAAGGGTGTGGAAGGCAAGGTGCCGGGCGGCGAGAAGAAATAGTCGGCTACTGCGCGACCCGATGGCGGCGTTGCGGGTCCCGATCGGGCAATCCGCATGGACCTTGAGTCCATTGCGGTTGCCCGACACCCGCGCCTTGCTCTCGGGCCGCTCGCTACGCCTTTGTTTTTTGGCGAATATGGGGCTGCTTACGGGCGGCTCTTTTTGTTTTTGGAGTTGCGATGAACCTGGTGAAACCTTTGGCGCCTGAGCGCCTGCCTGAACTGCTCAGGCGCATGCCCAAGGCCGAGCTGCACATGCACATTGAAGGCTCGCTGGAGCCCGAGATGATTTTTGCGCTGGCCCAGCGCAATGGCCTGAGCCTTCCCTATGCCAGCGTGGACGCGCTGCGCCAAGCCTATGCGTTCACCAACCTGCAGAGCTTTCTCGACATTTACTACGCCGGTGCCAGCGTGCTGCTCAAGGAGCAGGACTTCTACGACATGACGCGCGCCTACCTGCTCAAGGCCGCCGCCGACAACGTGGTGCACACCGAGCTGTTTTTTGACCCGCAGACGCATACGGCGCGGGGCGTGAGCATGGAGACGGTGCTCAACGGCCTGCACCGCGCCTGCGCCGATGCCAAGGCCGAACTCGGCATCAGTGCTTCCCTGATTCTGTGCTTTCTGCGTCACCTCAGCGAAGAGGATGCCTTTGCCACGCTGGAGCAGGCGCTGCCGTTTCGCGACAAGATCATAGGCATAGGGCTAGATTCCGGCGAGCTTGGCAATCCGCCCGAAAAATTTGCGCGCGTCTTTGCGCGCTGCCGCGAGCTGGGCTTTCGGCTGGTGGCCCATGCCGGTGAAGAGGGCCCGCCGGCCTATGTGTGGACGGCGCTGGACCTGCTCAAGGTCGAGCGCATAGACCATGGCGTGCAGTCGAGCCAGGACGCGGCCTTGATGCGGCGCCTGGCCCAGGACCGCATCCCGCTGACGGTGTGCCCGCTGTCCAACCTCAAGCTCTGCGTGTTCCCCGATCTGGCCGCGCACAACCTGCGCCAGCTGCTGGACGCCGGGCTGGTCGCCACGGTCAATTCGGACGATCCGAGCTACTTTGGCGGCTACCTGAACGACAACTTCACGCAGACCTTTGCGGCGCTGGACTTGAATGCCCAGCACGCCTACACGCTGGCGCGCAACAGTTTTGAGGCGAGTTTTATCGACGCATCTGCCAAGCGCCATTACCTTGACCGGCTCCATGAGGCTTTCGAGGCGTTTCAATGAGCAGGGGAACCTTTGCATGGCACTGATGCCAGCAGAACAGGCGGCCTCTGCAGCGCCAGGCCCCTGGTCCGTTGCCCTGGCCGGGCTGGTCGCGCTGGCCGTGGCCATGGGCATAGGCCGCTTTGCCTTCACCCCGCTGCTGCCCATGATGCTGAACGACGGCGTGGTCGATTTGCCGACGGCCAGCTGGCTGGCCAGTGCCAACTACTTCGGCTACATGCTGGGAGCCTTGTTGTGCACGCTGCAGCCCTGGCTGTGGGCCCGCTTCGAAGGGCTTCCCCTGCTGGCCTTCTCGTCTCTGGTGCGGGCCAGGCTGCTGGCCACGGGCCTGCTGACGCTGGCCATGGCGTGGCAGTTTTCGGCGGTCTGGCCGCTGCTGCGCTTTGCCGCCGGGGTGACCAGTGCGGTGGTGTTTGTCTACACCTCGGGCTGGTGCCTGTCGCGGCTGTCCAGGCTGGGTGTTCCGGCGCTGGGCGGTGTGGTTTATGCCGGCCCCGGTGCGGGCATTGTCGTGAGTGGCCTGTTTGCCAGCGGCATGGTGGCCTGGCACTGGACGGCCGCAGCCGGGTGGCTGATTTTTGGCGCGCTGGCTTTTGTGCTGGCGGCCACGGTATGGCACACCTTGCGCGGCGGTGACGAGCGGCTGATGGCGCTGGGCCCACGGGGTGCCAGCGGACCCGGCGAATGGGGCAAAGCGGCGAAACAGCACGGTGGGGGCGAGATGGCGCTGTTAACGCTGGCTTACGGACTGGCCGGTTTTGGCTACATCATCACGGCCACATTCTTGCCGGTGATTGCGCGGGCGGCGCTGCCGGGCTCTGCCTGGCTGGACATGTTCTGGCCCATCTTCGGGCTGGGGGTGATGGTGGGGGCGCTGCTGGCCACGCGTATATCGCCCCGCATCGACTTTCGCGTACTGCTGGCGGGCTGCTACGTCATGCAGGCGCTCGGCATTGCGGCCAGCCTCTGGAGTCCCAGCCTGGCCGGCTTTGCCGGAGGCAGCCTGTTGCTGGGCATGCCGTTTACCGCGATTACTTTTTTTGCGATGCAGGAAGTGCGCCGTTTGCGCCCGGCCACTGCCGCCAGCTTCATGGGCTTGCTCACGGCCACTTACGGTGTGGGGCAGATTCTGGGGCCACCGCTGGTGGCGGCGCTGCTCGGGCGCACCGGCAGCGCCGGGGCGGGCTTCACCCTGTCGCTGGAGATCGCGGCCGCCGCATTGCTGGCAGGTGCGGCCTTGTATGGCTGGCTGGTGAAGGCTTATCCGGTGTCGAGGCGGGCTTCCGCACGGGTCCGGTCCTGCTGAATTCTCAAGCCTGAACAGCCTGTTTTCGTGTTCGGCGCGGCGCAGTCACCGGTTCTGCGAACCGGTGCAGTAGCGCCACGAAGGTGGCGGCGATCTCCGACAATGCTTCACCCTTGCGCGTCAGAACCCCGAAGCCTTTCAGGTCGCTGCCGATGGTAATGGGCAGTACGCGCAAGAGGCCGGCCTTGACGTGGTCGCGCACGACCGACTCTGGCAACACCGCCACGGCGTCGCTGGTTTGCAGCAGTTGCAGCGTTGCGAAGACAGACGCGCATTCGACGACATTGGGCGGGGTAGACAGCCGGGCTTTGGCGAATTCCTCCTCGAGCAACTGACGCGCTGGGCTGGTCACCGGCTGCAGGATCCAGGGCGAGTCCATCAGCGTCGCCAGTTGCGGCTTCTTGTGGCGAACCAGCGAGTGCCCGCGCCGCACCACCACCTGCATGACTTCATTGGACAGCGGCGTGAAGTCAAACAGGTTGTGCTGCAGCAGCGACGCAAAACGGCCCACGGCCAGCTCAATGTCGTGGCGCTCCAGTGACGTGCTGATCTGGTCGCTGGTCTCGCCCACCATGCGGATGTTCAGCAGCGGTCTTTGCTGCTTGATTTGTGCCACGGCACGCGCCACCAGGTCGGGCGCCGCACCCATGATGGCCCCAATCACCAGTTGCCCATGCCCACCGCGCCGCTTGACCTCCAGGCCTTCGATGAAGCGCGTCAGGCTGGCCTGCGATTGCCGGGCGTAGGCCACCACCTCTTCGCCCAGCGACGTCGGGCGTAGCCCGCGCGAGTGCCGCTCGAACAGCGGGAACTGGAACGCCAGTTCGATGTCGGCCAGCATCTTGGTCGCTGATGGCTGCGTGACGCTGATGCGCGTGGCGGCCTCATGCAGCGTGCGGGTCTCGGCAAGGGCGGCCAACAGTGCCCAGTGTTTCAGTCGCAGCCGGTTAATGAGTCGGGGTGTGGCGTTTTCTGGCGTTTTTCGATATTCCATTTTGGAAATGCCTTGGCCAAATAATTGATTGGAAGTATATCGCCAGGGGTTTTACAGTTTCATCCATCAACCACACAAGGAGACAGGATGAAGCTGGTTCGCTATGGCCCGGCCGGGCAGGAAAAGCCGGGGTTAATCGACGAGGAGGGACGTTTGCGCGACCTCTCGGCGCACGTGACCGATATTCGTGGCGAGGCATTGGGCGTGGCTGCGCTTGAAAAAATGGCTGCGCTTGATGTAGCTTCGCTTCCGCGGGTCAGTGGCTCCCCGCGCCTGGGGCCCTGCGTCGGTGGCGTGGGCAAGATGATTTGTGTCGGCCTGAACTATTCCGACCACGCCAGGGAATCCGGCATGGCCGTTCCGACGGAACCCGTGTTGTTCATGAAGGCCACGAGCGCCATCGTCGGCCCCCATGACGATGTCGAAATTCCGCCCGGCGCCCTGAAGGTGGATTGGGAAGTGGAGCTCGGCGTGGTCATTGGAAGCACCGCGCGCTACGTGTCCAGGGAGCAGGCGCTGGACCATGTGGCGGGCTACTGCATCGTCAATGACGTGTCCGAGCGCGCCTACCAGCTGGAACGCGGCGGCCAATGGGACAAGGGCAAAGGCTGCGACACCTTTGGCCCGCTGGGCCCCTGGATGGTCACGCGCGACGAAGTGCCCGATCCACAGGCACTCGACATGTGGCTGGAGGTGGATGGCAAGCGTTACCAGAATGGCAACACCCGCACCATGATTTTTGACGTGGCCACGCTGGTCTCGTACATCAGCCAGTTCATGAGCCTGCAGCCGGGTGACGTGATCTCTACCGGCACACCGCCCGGCGTGGGCATGGGCCAGAAACCTGCGCCCGTCTACCTGTCGGCCGGGCAGGTGATGCGCTTGGGTATCGCTGGACTCGGCGAGCAGCAGCAAAGAACTATCCCCACCCCTGTCCAGGAGAGCCAATGAACCAGCTTGATCTTCAACAGCGTGTCGCCGTGATCACCGGTGGCGCCCAGGGCATGGGCTACGCAACGGCGCAGAGAATGCTCGCCTCAGGCGCTGCGGTCGCCTTGTGGGATATCGACGAGCAACGCCTTGCGCAGGCGAAAGAGACGCTCAAGCCTTCCGGCAAGGTCATCACCACGGTGGTTGAGCTGACGGATGAAGCCTCGGTGCAGGCGGCAACGCAGGCCACACTGCGCGCATTCGGACGCATCGACATCCTCGTCAACAACGCAGGCATCACCGGCGGCAACGGCACGACCTGGGAGCTCGCGCCGGAAGTCTGGCGACGCGTCATGGAGGTCAACCTGATCGGCCCCTTTCTCACCAGCCGCAGCATCGTTCCGCACATGGTCAAGCAGGGCTACGGCCGCATCGTCAACATCGCATCGGTGGCGGGCAAGGAAGGCAATCCGAACGCTTCTCACTACAGCGCATCAAAGGCCGGCCTGATCGGCTTGACCAAATCGCTCGGCAAGGAGCTGGCAAAGACCGGGGTGCTGGTCAATGCCGTGACCCCTGCGGCGGCCAAGACGGCGATCTTCGACTCGATGGCGCAGACGCACATCGACTTCATGCTGTCGAAGATTCCGATGGGCCGCTTCCTGCAGGTCGACGAAGCCGCCGCCCTGATCGGCTGGCTCGCCTCGGAAGACTGCGCGTTCAGCACCGGCGCGGTGTTCGATCTGTCGGGCGGACGTGCTACCTACTGATTCCTGAACCCCAACGTGGCGGCGGCACCCAGGCCGGTGCGCGCTGCTGCATGAAGCGGCCGCCGAGCTGCACCCACCCAATCACAGGAGACAAACTTCATGAATGTAAACGTCAACCCCGAACTCGAGCGGGTCACGGCCAAGGCCATTCGCCGGCTCGTTCCCTTTCTGTTGCTGATGTATGTGCTGGCCTTTCTGGACCGTGCCAACATCGGCTTTGCCAAGCAGGCCTTTCAGCTCGACACCGGCGTGTCGAATGCGGCCTATGCCTTCGGCGCCGGCATCTTCTTCATTGGCTACGCGCTGTTCGAGGTGCCGAGCAACCTCATCATGCACCGTGTTGGCGCCCGCGCCTGGATGTGCCGCATCATGGTCACCTGGGGGCTGGTCTCGGCGGCCCTGATGCTTGTCACCAGCGAGACATCGTTCTATGTCTTGCGCTTCCTGCTTGGTGTCGCCGAAGCGGGTTTCTTTCCCGGCGTCATCTACTTTCTGACGAAGTGGTTTCCGGTTCACGCGCGCACCCGCGTCATCGGCCTGTTCTACTTCGGGGCGCCGCTGGCCTTCATCTTCGGCAGCCCCCTGTCGGGCTTGCTGCTTGACATGAATGGCGCGTTGGGCTTCAAGGGCTGGCAGTGGATGTTCCTGGTCGAGGGCCTGATGGCCACCGCAGTTGGTGTCTGGGCCTTCTGGTACCTCGACAACCGCCCCGAGGACGCCAAGTGGCTCACGCCATCCGAGCGTTCAACGCTGGCCAATGCCATTGCCATCGAAGACCAACACAAGGCGACGCACGGCCCGCGCGGCGTGCTGTCGGCGCTGACGAACGGTCGCGTGCTGTTCCTGTCGACGATTTATTTCGTGATCCAGATGAGCGTCTATGGCGTCGTGTTCTACCTGCCCACGCAGGTGGCGACACTGCTTGGCAAGAAGGTTGGCCTGGAGGTCGGCCTGGTGACCTCGATTCCCTGGCTGTGTGCGCTGCTCGCCGCGTACTTCATTCCGCGGCTGGCCGAACGCCGACAACAGCATGCCGGCATGGCCTGCGCCACGCTGGTGGTCTGCGCCGCAGGCATCGCGCTCTCGGTCTCGTCGGGCTCGCCCCTGCTGTCGCTGGTTGCGCTGTGCTTTGCGGCCGCCGGATTCATTGCCGTGCAACCGCTGTTCTGGACCTTCCCGACGGCCTATCTGGGCGGCGCCGCAGCGGCTGGCGGTATTGCCCTGATCAACTCGATTGGCTCGCTCGGCGGTTTTTTTGCCCCCAACGTCAAGACCTGGGCCGAGCAGGCCTTCGAGTCGCCCAGCGCCGGCCTCTATCTGCTGGCAGCCACGACGCTGGTCGGCGCGGCGCTGTTCCTGGCACTGCGCCGGCGGCAGCCGGTGCCGGCCGTGGCCGCCCGTGCGGCTTGAATCCCCGCCCTCCCAAATCCAAGGAATCACCATGAATGACATGCCTACCATCAAGCACGTGCGCGCTTTTACCGTCCGGGGCGGTGGAGCCGACTACCACGACCAGGGCGAAGGCCACTGGATCGACGACCACATTTCCACGCCGATGGGGCGCTACCCCGAGTACCGCCAGAGTCGCCAGTCCTTCGGCATCAACGTGCTCGGCACGCTGGTGGTGGAGGTCGAGGCCAGCGACGGCACGGTGGGTTTCGCGGTCACCACCGGTGGCGAGATCGGTGCCTTCATTGTCGAGAAGCATTTGGCGCGTTTCCTTGAGGGCCGCCGCGTGACCGAAATCGAGAAGATATGGGACCAGATGTACTTCGCCACGCTGTATTACGGCCGCAAGGGCGTGGTGATCAACACCATCTCGGGCGTGGACCTGGCGCTGTGGGACCTGCTGGCCAAGGTGCGCAAGGAGCCGGTGCATGCGCTGCTCGGCGGACCGGTGCGTGACGAGTTGCAGTTCTACGCCACCGGCGCGCGGCCCGATCTGGCCAGGGAAATGGGCTTTATTGGCGGCAAAATGCCGCTGCAACACGGCCCGGCCGAAGGCGAGGAGGGCTTGAAGAAGAACATCGCGAAGCTGGCCGAGATGCGCAGCCGCGTCGGTCCGGACTTCTGGCTGATGTTCGACTGCTGGATGAGCCTGGATACGAACTACGCGACCCGCTTGGCGAACGCCGCGCACGCGCATGGGTTGAAGTGGATCGAGGAGGCGCTGACGCCCGACGATTACTGGGGCTATGCCGAGTTGCGCCGCAATGTGCCGCGCGGCATGATGGTCACCACCGGCGAGCATGAGGCCACACGCTGGGGCTTTCGCCTGCTGCTCGAAATGGGCTGCTGCGACATCATCCAGCCCGACGTGGGCTGGTGCGGCGGCCTCACCGAACTGATCAAGATTTCGGCAATGGCCGATGCCCACAACACGCTCGTGGTGCCGCACGGTTCGTCGGTTTACAGCTATCACTTCGTCATCACGCGGCACAACAGTCCGTTTGCCGAATTCCTGATGATGGCGCCCAAGGCCGACAAGGTGGTGCCGATGTTCAACCCGCTGCTGCTTGACGAGCCTGTCCCGGTGAACGGCCGCATGAAGGTCTCCGCGCTGGATGCGCCGGGCTTCGGCGTGCGTCTCAATCCCGAATGCGTGTTGCACCGGCCCTATGCGCGCTGAAGTGCAAACGATGAAACAAAAGGTTTGGGTCTCGCGCGCCATGGCGTGCTGGGCACGAACACGCCCGATGTGCTCAACGAAGGCACGGCCGATGTTGGCTGGGCGCTGATGATGGCTGCCGCGCGGCGCGTTGCCGAAAGCGAGCGCTGGGTGCGCGCCGGCGCCAGGCAGCGCTGGTCGCATATGACCTGCTCCTGGGTCAGGACGTGCATGGCAAGACCCTGGGCGTGATCGGCATGGGGCGCATCGGCCAGGTGGTCGCGCGGCGCTGCGCGAGCGGCGCATTGCGGCGGCCGCGCTTGACGTGTTCGAGGGCGAGCCGCGCTTCAACGCCGCCTTTTTTGGAACTGGAAAACGTGGTGCTTACGCCGCACAACGCGCCGGGCAGCGAAGCCACGCGCCGCACCATGGCACTGCTGGCCGCCGACAACCTGATTGCCGCATTGGGCTGCGGGCCGCATGCCGGCCGACCCGCCAACCCCGTGAATCCCGAAGTCCTGGCACAGAGAAGCTATTGAGGCGGAGCGAGGCATCTTCATCAACGAAGACGTGATGCGTGTCGTCCTGTATGGCGATCTTCGGTGCCCTGGTACCCAAGCTGGGCCTCAAGAACTGATTGGCTACCCCGGCAGATTGCGACACTGGCCGCGTTGTTCCGGCCATGTTCCGGGTTAATGTGGGCATCACAGGATGCCTGCCGGCCTGAGGCCTTAAAATACCGTTTCTCCAGCGTGCCGTCCCGGCGCGCTGGTGTTTTTCTTTTACCGGGGCCATGTAGAGGACTACCATGTATAAAAACCTCGCTGCCGCAGTCATGTCGACGCTTGTGGCCGCCTGTTTTATTTCTCCCGCCTTTTCCCAATCCGCTGCGCCGGCAAAAGAGCCGCTCAAAATCGGCTTCGTCTATGTGGCCCCGCTTACCGGCGCGGGCTGGGTGCATCAGCACGAGGAAGGCCGCCAGGCCGTTGCAGCGGCGCTGGGCGCGCGAGTCAAGACCAGCTATGTCGAAAACGTGGCCGAAGGTGCCGATGCCGAGCGCGTGATCCGTGACCTGGCACAGCAGGGCCATCAGCTGATCTTCACGCCGAGTTTTGGCTATATGGAGCCCACGCTCAAGGTCGCCAAGGACTTTCCCGATGTGAAGTTCGAATCCATCACCGGCTACAAGACGGCCGCCAATGTGGCGGTGGCCAATGCCCGCTATTACGAAGGCCGCTACCTGGCCGGTATCGCGGCGGGCCGCCTGGCCAGCCGTGCCGGCTATGTTGCGGGTTTTCCGATTCCCGAGGTGATCCAGGGCATCAATGCCTTCACGCTGGGCATGCGTTCGGTCAATCCCGGGGCCGAGGTCAAGGTGGTCTGGCTGGGGGCCTGGTTTGACCCGCCGCGCGAGCGCGAGGCGGCCATGACGCTGTTCAACCAGGGCGTTGAGGTGCTGGCTTTTCATACCGCTTCGACCGCCGTGATGAGCGCGGCACAAGAGCGCGGCAAGCTGGCGATCGCCTACCACTCCGACATGCGCAGCACGGCGCCCGACGCCCAGCTGCTGGCGGTGACGCACCAGTGGGGCGGCTACTACACGCGCCGCGCGCAGGCCGTGCTGGATGGCAGCTGGAAGAGCAGCGCGCTGTGGGGCGGCGTGAAGGAAGGCATGATTCGCGTCGACAGCTTTGGCCCCAAGGTGCCGAAAAAAGTGGTGGACGAAGTGCTGGCGCGCCAGCGCGATATTGCCGCTGGCAAGCTGCACCCCTTCAAGGCGCGCACGGCGCTGATGGACAACGAGGGCCGGGAGGTGCTGGCGGCCGGCAAAACACTGAGCGATGAGCAAATCCTGGGCATGAACTTCCTGGTGCAGGGCGTGCAGGGCAAGCTCGTCAAATAGGCCCGAAAGATCATCATGAGCTACCAAGTCAAAGAAATTTTTTACACCCTGCAGGGCGAGGGCGCCAATGCCGGCCGTCCCGCCGTTTTTTGCCGCTTTGCCGGTTGCAACCTCTGGTCTGGCCGCGAACAGGACCGCGCCAGCGCCGTCTGCCAGTTTTGCGACACCGATTTTGTCGGCACCAATGGCACGCTGGGCGGCAAGTTTGCCGATGCAGAGGCGCTGGCCAGTCAAATCGAAGCGCAATGGCCCGGCGGCGAGCAGACCCATCGCTTTGTGGTGATCACCGGCGGCGAACCGCTGCTGCAGGTCGATGGAGCGCTGATAGCGGCGCTGCACGCGCGCGGCTTTCAGATCGCGGTTGAAACCAATGGCTCCATTGCCGCGCCGGCCGGCATCGACTGGATTTGCGTCAGCCCCAAGGCCGGCGCGCCGTGGGTGCAGCGTGAGGGCCAGGAACTCAAGGTGGTCTGGCCGCAGACAGGTTTCGACCTGGCGGAACTTGAAGCTGCCAAATTCACACATCGCTACCTGCAGCCCATGGACAACGTGCTGCGTGCTGACAATACCGAGCGCTGCATCGCCCTGTGCCTGCAGCGCCCCGCCTGGCGCCTGAGCCTGCAGACCCACAAGATCACGGGCATTCGATGATGAGCTACGAAATCAGTCAAAAATTCTTCTTCGATGCGGCGCACACGCTCAGGCGCGAGGTCGAGGCCGACAGCAGCCTTCGCATACACGGCCACACCTACAACGCCGAAGTCACGCTCTCGGGCCAGCCCGATGCGCGCACCGGCATGGTGGTGGACCTGGGACTGGTACGCCAGGCCATTGCGCAACTGCGCCCTCAGCTCGACCACCACCTGCTCGACGACATTGCAGGCTTGGGCCCGGCCACGCTGGAAAACCTGTGCGCCTTTATCTGGCGCAAGCTGACACCGGCCTTGCCGGGGCTGGCGGCCGTGCGGGTGTGGCGCGAGTCGGTCGGTGACAGCTGCACGCTGCGCGCAGGCACTGAGGCGAGGCCACTTTAAATAGTGTTCATCTGGCGCGCGATATGCGCCCAAGCCGGCGCTGCGATAAGCTTGCAGGCATATGAAAGCCTACCGCGCCTCCCTGTTGTATTTTTCCGGCCCCAATGTCGACAATGCCAGCCCTGAGCAAGCCGTTTTCGAGCAGGACGGCCTGCTGGTGGTCGGCCCTGACGCTGCGGGCCGGCAGGTGGTGCAGGCCATCGGCAACTACCGGAAAATCATTGCGCGCTACCCCACGGTAACCGTCCTGCATCTGCCCGGCCGCATCATCGCGCCGGGTTTTGTGGACATGCACATCCACTATCCGCAGCTCGACGTGATCGGCTCGCCCGCCGAGGGCCTGCTGCCATGGCTTGAAAACTACACTTTCCCGCAAGAAAAACGCTTCTCGGCCCCCGAGCACAATGCGCAGGTAGCTACGTTTTTCATAGCGGAGCTGCTGCGCAACGGTGTCACCACCGCGCTGGCTTTTGCCAGCTCGCACCCCGAGTCGGTCAATGCGCTGCTGGGCCAGGCGCAACTGCACAGCCTGCGCATGATTGCCGGCAAGGTGCTGATGGACCAGCACGCGCCGGATGGCGTGCGCGATGAAACCGAACAAAGCCTGATCGACACCGAGGCCTTGATCAACCAGTGGCATGGCGTGGACCGGCTGGGCTACGCCATCACGCCGCGCTTTGTGCCCAGTTGCAGCGCGCCCCAGTTGCGCGGCGCGGGTGAGCTGGCCGTTAAATATCCCGATGTCTGGATTCAGTCGCATGTGGCCGAGAACAAGGACGAGATTGCCTGGGTGCGCCAGCTCTACCCCGAGGCGCGCAGCTATCTCAGCGTGTACGAGCAGTTCGGCCTGCTGCGCCCGCGTGCCGTCTATGCGCATTGCATTCACCTCGACGAAGAAGACCGCGCCCTGATGCGCGGCACGGGCGCGGCCGCCGCCGTGAGCCCGACCAGCAACCTGTTTCTGGGCAGCGGCTTTTTTGACTATGCGGGGGCTGACGAGGCCGGTTTCTTGTACGGACTGGCCAGCGACGTGGGCGGCGGCACCAGTTTCAGCCCGTTTCACACCATGCTGGCCGCGTATTACGTGGGGCGCGAGGGGCAGACCAAGCCCGGCTTGTCGCTTAACCCCCAGCAGCTGTGGTGGCAACACACTGCGGGCGCCGCGCAGGCGCTGGGTCTGGAAGGCGTGGTGGGCAACCTGCTGCCCGGCTGCGAAGCCGACTTTGTGGTGCTGAATCCGCAGGCCACGCCGCTGCTGGCCCGCAAAACCGCGCAGGCCAGCAGCCTGGACGAGCTGCTGTTTGCGCTGATCGTGCTGGGTGACGACCGGCTGATCGAGAAAACCGTGATTTCGCAGGCCGGCAGCGCCGGCTAGCCAGGGCCTGTTCACCCTAAAACGCGTCTCCCGTTTTTAGGGTGAACAGGCCCCAGCTGTTGGGTCCCCGGAAGTCGCGACGCATTCTGTCCGTTAAGGAGATGGGGCCACTTTATCAGTCGTTCCGACGGGCCATCGAGCTTGGCCGGGTCAAAAGCAAGTGGCTTGAGCGCTGTCTGGCTCTCGAAGGCAAGAAGCGTAGGCATGATGGTTTCTC
>CAZWDK010000030.1:0-20169 GCA_964633095.1 uncultured Polaromonas sp.
CCCAATGCCTTCATCGTCTGATTGGACTAACGCCGCGGCGATCCCTCGGCTTCGCTGATGCGCTGAAGCAGCGTCCCGAGGGCGTTGGGTAGAAGGCCGGCCGTCGGGCCCGGGCCGTCGAACAACGTCACGCCACAGGCCGCCTCAATCGAGCGCAGCCCCGTGCGCAACGCGGCCTGTGAAAGATGCAGGCGCCGGGCGGCGAAGGCAAGCTCGCCAAGCTGCACGACCACGCGAGCACGGCGCAGCCATCGGGGATCGAGCTGCGCCGGCAAGGCCCGAACGGACGCCGGATCGGGCGTCATCGCGTCAAAATGGGCGCGCTGTGCGCGGGTCGGGTCCGCCACGACTATCGCGAGTGAGCGAGGAAGAACAGCGCCTCCCACGATATGTTCGGCAATGCCGGCAGTGGCTGCGACGCTGCAGGGTAGGGCGCCTGCGCCGCGCCGCGCGCACGCTCCGCCGTCGTGCAGCGGACACTCAGGTCAAGAAAGTCCCACTCATCACATGCCAGCATCGCACTGGCGACGACAACCGCCGCCGCCAGAATCCAAAAAGCCTTGGTGCGCCATTCGCGTGTCATCGCTGTCTCCTCAGGCCTTCCGGCCCACGTCTGCGGCCCGGCAGCCACCCGCTGCCCCGGTGAACGCCGGCGACCTGGCCGCTGGCAGGCCTCATCGCGACCCGGCGTTGGCGGCTGCCAGGAAGGCCGGCATCTCACCGCCGCCGTCCAGCCGCAGGTTGGTTCCGTTGACATAGGCCGCGCGCGACGAGGCCATGAACAGACAGGCATTCGCCACATCCGCCGGCTCGGCGAGGCGGCCCGCCGGAATCGTCGCGGCCACGGCCGCAATCCCCTGCTCGTCGCCATAGTGAAGGTGCGACTGCTCGGTGCGCACCAAGCCTGGACTCACGGCGACGACCCGCACCTTCGGTGCCCATTCGACCGCCAGCGACGACACCAGACTCAGCACGCCGGCTTTGGCCGCACCGTAGGCAGCGGTGCCGGGCGACGGTCGCGATGCGCTGACGCTGCCGATGAAAATAATCACACCACCGCCCGGCTGCTGCTGCATGGCCGCGTTGGCGGCCTGCGCCAGATGCAGCGGCGCCAGCAGGTTCAGGCGGACGATGCTGTCGTGGAACCGGGGCGAAGCCGTCGCCGCATCGGCCGGCGGCGCGCCGCCGGCGTTGTTGACCAGCACGTCCAGGCGGCCGTGCTTCTTGACAATGTCGGCCACCATCGCGCGCACCGCGTCCGACTCGCGTATGTCGCCGGCCATGAACTCGGCTTGCCGGCCCCCGGCGGACGCCAGCGTGTCAGGCGCCGTCCGGCCGCACACGACGACATGCGCGCCAGCTTCCAGAAAGGCTTGGGCAATGCCGCGGCCAATGCCCTTGGTGCCGCCCGTGACAAGCACGACGCGGTCTTCGAATTCGTGATCAGGATGCATGGTTTGACAGCAGTTCGGTGGCAGCAGATAGCACACTCTAGAAAGGTCTGCCGCCGGGACCAACGTCCGAACGGACGATGCCGCCGCACCGTTCGCTGCCTACGCTGGCGCTGGCACCCCGTGTTCGATGCCACCTGGAGTCCAGCCCATGTCCGATGCCCTGCCCCCGGAAATTCTTGTCGACCAGCCCGAGCCAGGCGTCGCCGTGGTGCGACTGAACCGGCCCGAGGTCCGCAATGCCCTGAGCGTGCGCCTTCAGGCCCAGTTGTCCCAGGTGTTTGTCGAACTCGCCGGCGATGACTCGGTGCGAGCGATCGTGCTGACCGGAGGCGACCAGGTGTTCGCGGCCGGCGGCGACATCCCGGGCCTGTCGGATGCCGGCCCGATCGACATCCTCAAGCGCCACACCGAGCGCGTGTGGGCACCGATCGAAGGCTGCCCGAAACCGATCATTGCCGCCGTATGCGGCTATGCATTCGGCGGCGGCGCCGAGCTGGCGATGCACTGCGACATCATCATCGCCGGCGAGAGCGCCTGTTTCTCGCAGCCCGAGATTCGCATCGGCATCATGCCCGGCATTGGCGGCACGCAGCGGCTGGTGCGCGCGGTTGGCAAGTTCAACGCGATGCGCCTGCTGCTGACAGGCCAGCCGGTGCCGGCCCAGGAGGCGCGCTTGATGGGTCTGGTGAGCCAGGTCGTACCCGACGGCGCAGTGCTCGCAGAGGCACTGAAGATGGCGCGCGCGATCGCCGCCATGCCGCCGCTGGCCGCCATGCAGATCAAGGAGGTGGTGCTCGCCGGTGTCGACGCCTCGCTGGAAACGGCGCTGATGCTCGAACGCAAGGCCAGCCAGCTGCTGTTCGCCACGCGCGACCAGAAGGAAGGCATGCGGGCCTTTGTCGAAAAGCGCAAGCCGAGGTTTGAAGGGCGCTGAGGACGAAGGCAAGGCTCACCAGCCGACGGCCCTGGACAACTCGTCGCCGCCATCGTCCGAATGGGGTATGACACGGTCCGAGTCGGCGGAAAGAATGACGGCACGTCTCAACGTGTCATTCTTGGAGTATCCATGGCAACAACCAAAGACTATCGCCTTGGCGAGTTCACCTTCCCGCGCGGCTGGTTCATGATCGCCGAGGCCACCGAACTCGACACCCACAAACCGGTGGCGGTCCGCTTTTTCGGCAAGGACTTCGCGCTCTACCGTGGCCGCGCAAGCGGCAAGCTGGTGCTGCTCGACGCCTACTGCCCGCACATGAAAACGCACCTGGCGGCGCCGAACAACACCTCGTACGTGGTGCTCGACCGCGGCGGCAGCAACGTCGAGGGCGACGACATCCGCTGCCCCTATCACGCGTGGCGCTTCGGCCCCGACGGCAAGTGCAACGAGATTCCGTACCACGCCGGCCCGATACCGGCCGCGGCCTGCGTCAAGTCATGGACAGTGGTCGAAAGCCTCGGCGCGGTCTGGGTCTGGCACGACCCGGAGGGCGGCGAGCCCGAGTGGGAGCATCCGTCGCTGCCGCAATGGAACGATCCATCGTGGGTTCGCTGGAAGTTCGACCACCTCGGCGCGCTGCAGCAACACCCGCAGGAAGTCATCGACAACATTGCCGATTACAGCCATCTCGGCCCGATCCACGGTTCAACGGTGCAGAAGTACGAGAACGAATTCAAGGCCCATACCGCGACGCAGCGCCAATGCGGGCCGCACCGCACGCTCGTCAGCGCCGACGGCGTGAGCCCGATCCTGGACACCTTGACGACGTATCACGGCCCGGGCGTCTTGATCTCCCACCTGACGGGTTTGTTCGACTCGATCATGCTGATCACGCACACACCGGTCGACGACGGCTCGATCAAGGTCTGGCACGCGCTGATGGTCAGGTCGCCGGGCGGCAACGCCACCGTGACGGTGCCCGACACCATCGCCGCGCGCCAGTTCCAGGCGGCGGCCCTGGCCGCCTTCTCGCAGGACTTCGAAGTCTGGTCGCGCAAGGCCCCGTGCCTGAACGGCCTGTTCCTGCCCAGCGACGGCCCGTTCATGAAGGCGCGCGTCTGGTACAAACAGTTCTACAACCCGCGCGCCAGACAGCAGGAGTTTCTCGACCAGTGCGAAGGCTTGTACGTGCCGCGAGGCGCCGTGCCGTACACCGAGATGGTGCAGACAGCCGATTGACAATTACCAAATGCATCACAACCGATCACGCTCTCGCGCGTGATCCGATCAGGAACTTGGTCGGCGAATCGGTGCATGGCCAAATCGACGCCCAAGCGCGTGCAACAGCGCGCAGGTCATGGAGTTCCTCAAGGCGCTGCGCGAGCACCTCGGACCGGCGCATGCCCAGGCTCAATGAAGCCTCAGCCTTTGTCGTAGGAGAACTGGATGCCGGCAGTGCCCCCGGTTTCGATGAAGAGACTCATGAACGCGGGAACGGTTGTTGTACGAGGGCCCAATCGCGTTGCAGCTCGCAGAACAGCTGAACCACACTGATCATCTTGCCGCCCGCCTGCTCGATTCGGCGCAATGCCGCTTCGTGCGCGGTGACCGAAGTTCCGCCCACGGCGTCTGTCACGACATAGACCTCGTAGCCCTCGTCCAACGCATCGAGCGCAGGAAAGGTCAAGCAGGCCTCGGTCCACAACGCCGTCATGATCAGCTTCTTTCGTCCCGTTGCCTTCACGGCAGCGCGAAACTCGACGTCTTCCCAGGAATTGATGGTGGTGCGATCATAGGTTGGCACAAAACTTACATGAATTGTGACCAACAGATAGCCTACTGGCGGATTTGCGCGAACTTCTGATCGGGTGCAAGTCTTGCTGCGGGTGCTGCCAGGTCGCGCCGACTCAGATTTTTCACGCGTTGCCCTGAGTGCTCTGACACGCATGGCCCCGCATCAGTCATAGGACGGCGCGACATTTGCTCTACCGCCAACTGGTCCGGAACCGCAATTCATCTTGAACACAATAGTCAGACAAATTGCCGACAATTAATTAAAAAAACTTGATATTTTTGTGTTGACGTTAGTCACCATCTGTGCACAATCGCATTCAAATCGCTGCACAACATCATGACGCTCGCTCATTCCAAGTCAACCGAAGACGACGCTCAAGCACCGTTAGCGCAGCCATCCGCCTCCGACGAGAGCGACGAAACATGTATTCAAAAGCAGCTCGCTGACGCCATTTACGAACATCGCGTGCGGCCGGGGACCAAGTTGCCCGAAGCCGATCTGTGTCGTATCTACGGTGTCACGCGCGGGGTTATCCGAAAGGTTTTGGACCGGTTGGCAATGGACCAACTGGTAGATCTGTTCCCCAACCGCGGCGCGTTTGTTGCGCAGCCCTCGGTCGAGCTGACTCGCAATGTCTACGAACTGCGCCGCATTCTGGAGTCCGGCGTGGTGCGTGGTCTCGCCAAATGCGCGCATCACGCCTGGCTGAACGACGTGCGGCTGCAGGTGTCCGATGAACGCGAAGCAAACCGTGTCGGCGACACTGGCCGCTACATTCGGCTCGCCGGCAAATTCCATCTCGACCTGGCCGCAGCAACCGGCAACGCGGCACTCGAACAGCATGTGAGCCGCGTCGTGTCACAAACCTCGCTCATGGTGGCGCTATACGGCTTTTCCGGAGCCAATACCTGCTCGGCCCATGAGCACCTGGAAATTCTGGATGCCATCGAAGCCGGCGACTATGCCGACGCCGAGCGCCTGATGGACGAGCACCTGCTCGGTTGCGAACGTCAATTGCGCCTGGACGAAGAAGACTCGCCCGCGATGGACCTGGCACAGGCCCTGAGCCCTTCAAAAGAAAATGCACCCGCCCGCAGCAGCCCGGCGGCAAGCCGCAGTGCGCGCAGGCGCAAGACCGATAGCACATAGAGGTTGTTCGTTCATTTTCACCAAAGGAGTTAGCTCAATGAAAAAGCAATTGTTGGCACTCGGGCTGGCGTTATCCATGACGCTCGGATCCGCCGCGGTTGAGGCGAAGACCTTTACCTGGACCGCGTCACTCGACGTCATGTCCATGGACCCGTATTCGACGAACAATTCTTTCACCAACTCGTTCATGAACAATATCTACGAGGGACTGGTGCGCTTCAACGAGAAGGTCGAAATCGAGCCCGCGCTGGCCGAGTCATGGCAAAACCCGAGCCCCACCGTATGGCGTTTCAAGCTGCGTCGCAATGTCAAGTTCCATAACGGCGAGGCCATGACGGCCGACGACGTGGTATTTAGCTGGCAACGCGTGCAGACCCCGGGCTCGATTGCCAAGTTGAATCTGGGCGATGTCAAGGACGTGCGCAAGGTGGATGCCTTCACGGTCGATGTCGAGACCAAGGCCCCGTTCCCGCTGCTGCTCAATGAAATGCTGAACCTCACCATCATGAGCAAGTCATGGTGCGAGGCCAACAACGCCAAGGAAGCCAGCGACCTGCAGCAGAAGAAGGAAAACTTCGCCAACCGCAATACCAACGGCACCGGCCCGTTCATGCTCAAGTCGCGTGAAGTGGACGTGAAAACCGTGCTGCTGGCCAACCCGACCTGGTGGGACAAGCCCAGGCACAACCTGACCGAAATCAACTTCACGCCGATCAAATCGGACGCGACGCGCACCGCATCCCTGTTGTCCGGCGTCCTTGACGCGACCATCAGCGTGCCGCTGCAGGATGTACAGCGCATCAACGGCTCGGGCACGTTTACCGTGGTCCAGGGCCCCGACCTGCGCACGATCTTCCTCGGCATGGACCAGTTCCGCGACGAGTTGCTGTACTCCGACATCAAGGGCAAGAACCCGTTCAAGGACATCCGCGTGCGCAAGGCGGTGTACCAGGCCATAGACGTGGAGGCCATCAAGCGCTCGGTGATGCGCGGCCTCTCCTGGCCCGCCGGCATGGTAGTTTCGCCCGCACTCAATGGCGCTCCGCAGGGGCTGAACACGCGCGTGCTGCCGTTCAACCCCGATGCTTCCAAAAAGCTGCTGGCCGAAGCCGGTTATCCAGACGGATTCACGGTCGGCATGCAGTGTCCGAACGACCGTTACGTGTATGACGAACAGATCTGCCTGGCCATCGTTTCCATGCTCGGACGCGTGGGCATCAAGATCACGCCGCAGTTTGAGCCGACTGCCAAGTGGAACGTCCGTCTAAACACCCAGGATATCTCGCTGTACATGATGAGTCACGCCGGGCTGCCGATGGCAGACGCTTACGCGATCCTGTCCGACGTGGCCGCAACACGGTCGCCAAGCCGGGGCGGACTCAATTCCGGTGGTTACTCGAATCCGGCGTTCGATGCGATGTTGCCCAAGATCGCGTCGGAACTCGACCCCGCCAAACGCAAAATGCTCATGGGCGAGGCGCTGTCCATCGAACGCAATGACGTGGCCTACATCCCACTGCACCAGCAACCCATCACCTGGGCATCGAAAAAGGGTGTCGAGCTCAGGCAGTCACCCGACAACCAGCTGCGCCTGTGGCTGGTGACAACGCCCTGAGCCGACCAGGGCCAGCTAACAAAATGCCGACGCGCGGCAGACCGCGCGTCGCTTGCGCATAGCGGCCCCATGTTGCGGTTTCTTTGAACCCGTTGATGAAACGGCGTGCTGGGGGTGACAGGCGTTTGCGCCATCCCCTTCCTGCCGTTCAACTGCCTCGGGGCTGTGCCCCGCATTTTTCCTCACCTCCTGAACTGAAGGTTTGCCGCCATGAACTCCCAGGTCATCCGCAATGTGCGACCGCTCGGCGGGGCCGCCGTGGATCTTGTGCTCGAACGGTCCACGATCCAGGCCGTGCTGCCTGCAGGAACAGCAGCATTGGACATGGACTGCCTGATCGACGGCAAAGGCCAGTTGCTGCTGCCTGCGCTGGTGGAGAGTCATGTGCATTTCGACAAGACCTTGTGGGCCACGCCCTGGCGCCCGAATACCGCCGGCCCGACACGCAATGACAGAATCAGCAACGAGCAGCGCCTGCTCAAGACCTTTGATGTGTCCATTGCCGAACGCGCCGGCCCGCTGATCGAACACTGCATCGCACGCGGCTCGCTGTACTTCCGCAGCCATGTGGATGCGCAAACCGTGTGGGGCTTGCGGCACATCGAGGCCATGCTGGCCCTGCGCGAAAAGTACAGGCCCCTGATCGACCTGCAGCTCGTGGCCTTCCCGCAAGGCGGCATGCTGATCCAGCCCGGCACCACGGAACTGATGCGCGCGGCGCTGGACCTGGGCGTGGACATCGTCGGCGGCATAGACCCCGCCGCCATAGACCGCGACCCGATCCGGCACCTGGAAACGATATTTGAACTGGCAACGCGCTACGACGGTGGCCTGGACATCCATCTGCACGACCCGGGTGACCTGGGCCGCTGGGAAATTGAACGCATCGCGGACATGACGCAGGCGTACGGCCTGTCCGGGCGCGTCATGATCAGCCACGCCTATTCGCTGGGCGCCTTCCCTCCCGACGACTTGCTGGCGCTGGCGGATCGCCTGGCTGAACTCGGCATATCGATCATGACCTGCGCTCCGCCACATGTCACGGTGCCGCCGGTGGCCATGCTGCGCAGCCGCGGCGTCAATGTGTGTTCGGGCTCCGACGGCATCCGCGACGCCTGGAGCCCGATGGGCAACGGCGACATGCTGGAGAGGGCCATGTTGCTGGCTTTGCGTTTTGGCTGGAGCAAGGATGCGGAACTCGCCATGGCCTTTGACATCGTGAGTTCGGGCGGCGCACGTGCACTGGGCATTCCGAACTACGGCCTCGAAGCGGGATGCCAGGCCAACCTGGTGCTCATTCCGGCGGAGAACCTCGCCGAAGCGGTGGTCAACCGCAGCATGTCGCGCACCGTGATCAGCCGCGGCCGGATCGTGGCGCAGGGCGGTGTGTTCACGGGACTCTGAAAGAAAGAAACGGAAACACCATGCGCACCTGTCTCAAGGCATCATTCGTCGTCGGATTCAACGGCTCGGCGCACACGCTGTGGCGCGACGCCGAGGTCGTCTTCTCGGGCGACACGATCGAGTTTGTCGGCCGCAACTTCCCCGGCCATGTGGACCAAACGGTGGACTATGGGCACGCTTTGATCAGCCCGGGCCTGATCGATCTGGATGCCCTGGGTGACCTCGATTCCGGCGTGTTGACGCTGGACAACGGCAGCAAGCTGGAGATGGGCCGCCTGTGGTCCGAAGACTACCTGCGCCAGGGTCCGCGTGAGTCGTATACCGAGGAAGAAGAACGCTTCAAGTACCGCTACGCCTTCACCCATTTGATCCGCAACGGCATTACCACCGCGCTGCCCATCACCTCGATGTATTACCGTGCATGGGCCGAACATTACGACGAGTTTGCCAGCGTCGCGGACATAGCCGGCGAACTTGGAATCCGGGCCTACCTGGGGCCGTGTTACATGAGCGGCATGACCTATGTGCGCCGGGATCGCTCGCTGGACCAGTTCTGGGATGAGTCACGGGGCCTGTCGGGACTGGAACAAGCCCTGCGGTTTTTCCGTGATTTTGATGGCGCCCATGGCGGCCTGGTACGCGGCATGCTGGCGCCGGACCGCATCGAGACCTGCACGCCACAGCTGCTGGCGCGCACCGCCGCGGCCAGTGCCGAGCTCAAGGCACCGGTACGCTTGCATTGCTGCCAATCAGTCTATGAATTCGAGACCGTCGAAAAATTGCGGCACGCCACGCCCCTGGGCTGGCTGGAGCAACTGGGCTTGCTGACGCCGCGCGCCATTCTTCCGCACGGCATTTACATCAGCGGCCATCCAGGCGTGGCCAACAAGAGTGACCACGACTGGCGGCGACTGATTGACTCCGGGGTGAACATTGCGCACTGCCCTGCGGTTTTCGCGCGCACCGGCGAGGCCCTGGATTCCTTCGGCAAATACCGCGCAGCCGGCATCAACATGGGGCTGGGCACCGACACCTGGCCACCGGACCTGCTGCACAACATGCAACTCGGCCTGTACATGGCCCGTGTCGTGGAAGGTGGCACGGCACAAACCGCGATGGCGGACCTGTACAACGCGGCGACCCTTGGTGGGGCAAGGGCCCTGGGACGCGACGACCTGGGCCGCCTCGCGGCCGGCGCGCAGGCCGACATCGTGGTGTTCGACCTCAAGGCACCGCACCTCGGTCCGTTCTTCGACCCGTTGAAGAACCTGCTGGTGGCCGGACGCGGCACCGACTGCCGCGCCAGCTACATTGGTGGCCGCTGCGTGATGAAAGACTTTGAGGTGTGCGGCATCGACATGCACGCCCTTCAAGGTCAGGCCAACCGGCAATTCGAGAAACTGATGGCCAGCCACCAAAGCCGGGCTTTCGGCAATCCGCCGCCGGAGCGGCTGTTTCACCCGGTTTTTCCCTGGGCAAGCTGACGGGCCGCGACGCCCGCCAGCAAATGCTGCGGGCAGGCGGTTACTGGCGATTGAATGACGACTTGGACAGCGAACGAAAATATTGGCGACAATACGGTACTGGTTAAATATCTCAACCAGGTAAATTAAAAAGGAAATTTGAAAATGGCAACTGCGAAAAAAGCGGCTCCAAAGGCCAAAGCAACTCCAAAGAAGGTAACGGCTCCGGCAAAAGCGGTGAAGCCCGTTGCCAAAGCGGCTGTAAAAAAAGCTCCCGTGTCGAAAACCGCCAAGGCCGTTGCAAAACTTAGCGCAAGCATCGCGAAGCTGACCGAACGCAAAGACAAAATCAATGCAGAAATCAAAGCCCTGCGTGACCAACGTACTGCGCTGAAAGTTGTTCCGGCGGCTCCCGCGCCTGTCAGCCCAAAGGCAAAGGCTGCGCCTAAAACTGCAACGCCAAAGAAAGCAGCAAAGCCTGTTGCCAAGAAGTAATATTCTTTAGCGACAATGTTGCTTTGCGGAAAAGACCCTTTGGGGTCTTTTCTTTTGCCCGAACCCATTGCCATTCCATTCGATTCCGCAAGGATTGACGCGTGAGGCCGGTGGAAGCACTCCAGCTCACCATGGACCTTCGCAACAACCTCTCTCGGACGCTGCCGGGTGCCCGCGCACAGAAGTCGCTGAACTTCGTAAAGTTCGTCCAACTCCGCTTCGCCAGCCTGGCGAGTGATTGCCTGTCCACAACCCTCCCGTGGGCACACCCCCACTTGATCGCAAGCGGGAACAAGAATGCCTGTTGCGTGTTTCCCGCTCCTTGCATCATCATCAATAATCAGGCCGATGAGTTTGTCCGCAATGCACCCTGAACTTCCGTCCGTGTCCACAGCGCTTCCCCCTGTCGAAACCCCGGCCGTCGTGCCTGCGTATGCGTCAGAACAGGGCATTGATCCCGATCTGCTGGAGACGGCCCGCATCCGCCTGGAACTCCTGTACGGCGAGGTTGCCGCCTCCTGGCCCGGCTTCATTGCACGTCCCGGTCAATACGAGATGATGCAGGCTTGCCTGCTGACCTTTCTCTCGGCCAAGGGCCCCAATGACGAGAACCGCCCAGGCAACAACCTGGCGCAACTCGAAGCGGGCACGGGCACCGGCAAGACGGTGGCCTACTGCCTCGCAGCGATTGTGGCATCCGAGGCGCTCAAAAAAACCGTCATCGTCTCCACTGCCACCGTGGCCTTGCAGGAGCAGCTGTTCCAGAAAGACCTGCCGCGCCTGGCCGAGATCATTCCCGAGTTGCGTTACGACATCCTCAAGGGCCGTGCCCGCTATATCTGCGAAAGCCGCCTGGAAGGGGTGATCAACGATGAGGTGCATGACAGCCTGCTGACGGGTGAATTCCAGGATGCCTTTGCCGACGCCCGCTGGCAGGCCAAAGGCGTGCCGCGTGACCGCTCCGAAGCGATGCTCTGGTTCAAGAACGCCGCCAAAAAGCTCCATTCCGGTAGCTGGGACGGCGACATCGACAGCCTGGCGCAACCGCCCGAGCCCGATGACTGGCGCCAGGTGCAGGCCAATGCCCATGCCTGCAACGGCGGGCAATGCGAATATTTCAGAAGCTGCGCCTTCTTCAAGGCCCGTCGGCAGGCCGCCAGCGCCACGCTGCAGGTGGCCAACCATGCGCTGATCCTGGCGACGCTGCAAACCGACAGCAGCCTGATCGATCCAGGCAATACCCTGTTCGTGTTTGACGAGGCCCACCACTTGCCCAACATCGCGGCCGACCAGTTCTCCTACCGCGCGCGCCTGGGCACCAGCGTCAAGCTGCTCACCAGCCTGCGCACCGTGGCGCTGCGTCATGGCCGCGTGCTGCCTGCGTCCACCCGGCCGGACCCGGTGGCCTTTGCCCAGCTCATCACCGGATGCACCGACAAACTGGCCCTGCTGGAAAGCTATTGGACCGCGGCCCAACTCGTCAGCGCCGACAAGGCCGTCCACCGCTTCCCCCAGGGCCGGATTCCCGAAGCCTTGGCGCCCGAATGCGAGCAGCTCGCCAGCCTCATCCGCGCCATCACCTCCGTTGTCTCCAGCATCGCTGCGGCGTTGACCGAGCCCGACGAATCCCAATCTCCGGCCGAGCGTGAGGTGCAAAGCCGTGCCGGCGTTGAACTGGGTGTGTACCTGTCACGACTGGATACCCTGGACAAGCTGTTCAGCGCCTGGGCCTGCCACGACAAGGTGCCATGGGCCAAGTGGCTGGAATGGGCCGAGGACACGGGTGGCACCACGCCAGACGCCTGGCTGTGCGCCAGCCCCATGACGGCCGCCCAGGTCTTGTCCAGAAACCTGTGGAAAAACGTCAGCGCCGCCGTCTGCACCTCGGCCACACTGACTGCCTGCGGCAGCTTCGACTTCTTTGACCGCCTGAGCGGCATGAACCGCTTTTCCGCGCGCCGCGCCCTGGTCGTGGCGTCGCCCTTTGACTACGCCACCCAGGGCGAACTGCGGATCGCCCCGATGAAACACTCGCCCAAAAGCCCCGGTTTCTCCGACGAGCTGTGCGAAAAACTGCCCGAGCTGCTGCGTGAACACGCCCATGGGCAACTGGTTCTGTTCACGTCCAGGCGCCAGATGCAGGCCTGCCACGCGGCCCTGCCCAAAGACTTGCTGAGCCAGGTGCAGGTACAGGGTGTTCGCTCACGCACGGAACTGCTGAAAGAACACAGCCGGCGCATCATCGCGGGCGAGCGCAGCATTATCTTTGGCCTGCAATCCTTTGGCGAAGGCATCGACCTGCCCGGCCAGCTTTGCGAACATGTGGTCATCGACAAACTCCCCTTCACACCACCAAACTCGCCGGTTGAGGAAGCCCTGGCCGAATGGCTGAGCGCGCAGGGGCGAGATCCCTTCGCCGAACTGTCCGTGCCACGCGCGGGCATGAAGCTCGCGCAGTGGGCCGGGCGCGGCGTGCGGACGGTGACAGACCGGGCGGTGATTACCGTGTGCGATACCCGCCTGGTGACCATGCGTTATGGGCAGGCGATTCTGGCGGGCTTGCCGCCGTTTCCTGTGGTTCACGGCGGTCATGGAAGCCAGAATCGGGGTCTGCGCGACCAGGGGCATCCGGGTGGAGTAGGCTGACTGTGTAGTTGCCGTGGCGAGAATCGGCAACTTTGCAGCCATTCAATAGGAACAGAGGGCAATATGAGAAAAGACATCCAGTTTCTTGTCATCGACCCGCAAAACGATTTTTGCGATTTGCCTGCCGACTGGCGCCCCATCGACCCCGTGACCGGGACAGCCACTTCTCCGGCCTTGCCTGTTGCGGGTGCGCATGCGGACATGTTGCGCCTGGCCAGGCTGATTCGTGAAGGCTCTTCGGGCATCTCCGCGATTGCGGTGACATTGGACTCTCACCACAGGTTTGACATCGCCCACCCGACTTTCTGGAAAACCGGCGCGGGCGAAAACGTCGGACCGTTTACGCCGATCACCGCTGCACAGGTGCGCAGTGGCGACTACCTCCCCAGGGACGCTTCGATGCTGCCAAGAGCACTGGCCTATATGGATGAACTGGAGCGGCGCGGCCGCTACACCCTGATGGTTTGGCCGGTGCACTGTGAAATTGGCAGCTGGGGCCACAACGTCCACCCCGCCATCAAGGCGGCTTACAACTCTTGGGAAGATAGCCGCCTTGCCATGGTGCAGAAGATCAGCAAAGGCAGCAACCCCTGGACAGAGCACTACAGTGCCATGCAGGCCGAGGTTCCCGACGAAGACGATCCGGCGACCCAACTCAATATGGAATTGATCACCTCACTGGATCGGGCCGACCAGATCGTCATCGCCGGCGAGGCCAGCAGCCACTGCGTAAAGGCGACGACCGAGCACATCGCCCTAAACCTTCCTTCCGGTCAATTAGGCAAGATCGTGCTGCTCACCGACTGCATGAGCCCTGTCGGTGGTTTTGAGGCGCAGCACCAGGCTTTTCTGGATGACATGGCCCGCCGCGGTGTGGTTTTGTCCACCAGTTCGGAGATGCTGGACGCCCTGGTGAACAACGCTTGAGCGGCCCCCGACTTCATCAACGAACAACGGCGCCCCCTCGTATTCTGAGCAATTAAGGTCGTAAACAGCAACCTGGCATTCGTGCGCCTTTGCGGCGTGCCAAATCTACATCACACAAAGCCAAAGTCGTGTTGATTTGTGAGGAAGCGCATAGGTACGTCCCAGACCGAGGCGAGGCGCAATACCGCGAAGCGCAAGATGCAGTCCGCCGCATCGCAAAGGAGGGGCGCAAATATGGACTCGGCTTGATGTTGGTCTCTCAGCGGCCTTCGGACGTGGAAAGCACCGTTCTCTCGCAATGCAACTCATGGTTGATCTTGCGGCTAACAAATGGCGCAGATCAAGATCACGTTCGGCGGTTTTTGCCAGATAGCTTGTCCGGCATAACGCGAATGCTCTCGTCCCTTGGACGGAGAGAAGCCATCTTTGTAGGAGAAGCTGCGGCTCTACCAGCCCGAATTCGCATCCGGGAACTTGGCGTGGGCCAGTTACCTGACTCTCGTGACATCAGCTTTGTCGGTGGATGGGCCAGCGCACCCATGACAGCCGCAGACATTTCTGCAGCTATTGATCGCTGGACTCCTCAGTCAAGGCGAAGCCATCGTGGGGTGTGGACAAGCCAAAAGCTTGTCCACGACTCTATTGCACTGTCTACGACTTTACCGCCGTGTCCACGACTTCATTGGCACGGAACAAATGATATGCCGCTCAAAGTCACTCACTCGACAGTGACCGACTTGGCCAGGTTTCTCGGCTTGTCCACATCCGTCCCCCGCGCACACGCCGTGTGATAGGCCAGCAGCTGCAGCGGCACCACGTGCAGCAGCGGGCTGAGTGCGCCGTAGTGCTCGGGCATGCGGATGACGTGAACACCTTCGCTGCTGTCGATGTGGCTGTCGGCGTCGGCCAGCACGTAGAGCACGCCGCCGCGCGCGCGCACTTCCTGCAGGTTGCTTTTGAGCTTTTCCAGCAGACTGTCGTTGGGCGCCACGGTGACCACCGGCATGGCGCTGGTGACCAGGGCCAGTGGGCCGTGCTTGAGTTCACCGGCCGGGTAGGCTTCGGCGTGGATGTAGCTGATTTCTTTCAGCTTGAGTGCGCCCTCGAGCGCAATCGGGTAGTGCAGGCCGCGGCCCAGGAACAGCGCGTTTTCCATGCGGGCGAAGTCTTCGGCCCAGCTGATGACCTGCGGCTCCAGCGCCAGCACGGCCTGCAGTGCGGCGGGCAGGTGGCGCATGGCCTTCAGGTGGCCGGCTTCTTCTTCGTCGCTCAGACGGCCCTTGGCCTGCGCCAGCGCCAGCGTCAGCAAAAACAGGCCGGCCAGCTGGGTGGTGAAGGCCTTGGTGGAGGCCACGCCGATCTCGACGCCGGCGCGCGTGATGTAGGCCAGCTTGCATTCGCGCACCATGGCCGAGGTGGCCACATTGCAGATGGTCAGCGTGTTGCTCATGCCCAGTGATTGCGCATGGCGCAGCGCGGCCAGCGTGTCGGCGGTTTCGCCGCTTTGGGTGATGGTGACCACCAGCGACCTGGGGTTGGGCACCGAAGTGCGGTAGCGGTATTCGCTGGCGACCTCGACCTGGGTCGGGATGCCGGCAATCGATTCGAGCCAGTATTTGGCGGCGCAGCCGCTGTAGTAGCTGGTGCCGCAGGCCAGGATCAGCACCGAGTCGATGTCCTTGAAGACTCGGTAGGCGCCGTCGCCAAACAGTTCGGGGACTATGCCTTCCACGCCTTCGAGCGTGTCGGCAATGGCGCGCGGCTGCTCGAAGATTTCCTTTTGCATGTAGTGGCGGTAGGGGCCCAGTTCGGCCGCGCCGCTGTGCGCCTGCACGGTTTTGACCTCGCGCTGCACGGCCTTGTGCTGGCGGTCAAACACCCAGTATTTGCCCAGCTGCAGGTCGACCAGGTCGCCCTCTTCGAGGTAGACGATCTGGTCGGTCACGCCGGCCAGCGCCATCGCATCGCTGGCCAGGAAAATCTCGGAATGGTCCGCGCCCACGCCCAGAATCAAGGGTGAGCCGGCACGTGCGCCGACCACGCGGTGCGGCTCGTCCTTGCAGAAGGCGGCGATGGCGTAGGCGCCGCGCAACTGGGCCACGGCCGCTTTCAGTGCCTCAAACAAATCGCCGTCGTACAGGCTGTCCACCAGGTGCACGATGACCTCGGTGTCGGTCTGGCTGTCAAACACATAGCCCTTGGCCTGCAGCGCCGCGCGCAACTCTTCGTGGTTTTCAATGATGCCGTTGTGCACCAGCGCCACCTTGCCCGGTTTTTGCGCGGCGTCGCCGCTGCCGTGGCTGAAGTGCGGGTGGGCGTTGTGCACGGCGGGCGCGCCGTGGGTGGCCCAGCGGGTGTGGGCAATGCCGGTGCCGCCTTCCAGTTTGTCGCTGCCGACCTGCGCTTGCAGCTCGGCCACGCGCGAGGTGCTGCGCGCACGTTTCAGCCCATCGGCATAGACCGCCACGCCGCAGGAGTCATAACCGCGGTATTCCAGCCGCTGCAGGCCCTGCACCAGGATGGGAACAATATTTCTTGTAGAAACCGACGCAACGATGCCGCACATAAACCGCTCCAAAAAAACAATGTGCCGATGCTACGTGCTTGTTGTTTTTTAATGTGATTGATTTTTTTGTTTATATGGAATTAAATTTCATTTGTTTTTATAAAGTTAATTAAATTTCACAAACAATACAAAAATGGAACAAATATACATAGACGAGACCGACATCAAGCTGCTGGAGGCCTTGCAGGACGATGCCTCGCTGAGCAACCAGGCGCTGGCCGAGCGGGTGCATGTGTCACCGCCCACCTGCTTGCGGCGCGTCAAGCGGCTGCGCGATGCCGGGCTGATTGAACGCGAAGTCGCCCTGCTCAACCCCGACAGGCTGGCTGCGGTGCTGGGCCATGGCCTGACGGCGATTGTCGAGATCACGCTGGACCGGCAAGGCGCCGAGCAGCAGCAGGCGTTTGAGCTGCGCGTGGCGGCCGATGAGGCGGTGCAGCAGTGCTACCGCGTGTCACCGGGGCCGGACTTTATCCTGCTGGTGCATGTGGCCGACATGCCACGCTACCTGGCGCTGGCGCAGCGGCTGTTTAGCAGCGATGCCAATGTGCGCAATGTAAAGGCATTCTTCAGCATCAAGCGCAGCAAGTTCGAACCCAGGCTGCCATTGACCGCCAACCCTGCGGCCTAAGCGACGACAAATCGCGGGATTCTGAGGAAAAAGACCGCATTTCAGGCTCCATGTTCCCGCTTCGCCGCTTGTTCAGCATTGCCTGGCGAAATAGGCCGCCGCAGAATAAAACCATAACTTCGCCAGGGGATGGTTATGCAAGCAATCTGGATGTGGGTCGCTCTAGGCTTGATCCTCGTGGTCGCTGTGCTGCTGTACCGGAGGTTCGTGCGACAGGCGCCCAGCCGCCAAGACAGATATGCGGCAGAAATACTGCTCAGCCCCACCCAAGCCACCCTGCATCAATACCTGCAAACGGCTTTTCCGGGACAAGTGGTGTTGTCCGGCGTGCCGCTGAAGCAGCTGGTTTCGCCGCGCCAGCCCGCCACCCGCCAGCGCCCCAAAGAGACGCTGGACCTGTTTCAGCTGGACTTTGTGGTTTGCGCCGGTAACGGCAAGGCCGCATTCGCCTTTGACGTGGAAGCCCTGCGTAACGGCAACGCGAGCGCGGCGCAGCAGGATGCAAAGGTCAAAAACCGCATTCTCAAATCGGCCGGCATCCGCCTGGTCTACCTCAAGGGGCGCATCGGCCGGTTGCCCACGCCCAACGAGTTTCGCCAGCAACTGTCGCTGGCGGCCCTGGCCGAGCCCAAAGAGCCCAGCCCCCGCCAGTTGCTTGAGCGGCACCTGCGCCGGCGTGACAGTGAATTCCAGCGCACCGACTTCAAGGAGTCCGATGTCATGAGCCTCTCCGGGCTGATGGGACTGGACCCCGACCCCTCCGACCCCTGGCATTCGGCCAGAAACTAAAGGGCTTGCATCCCCTATTTTTTCTTTACCGGTCGCGTCCAGTTGGGCAGGCTGACCTGCCTGCCGCGTGCCACGCTCAGGGCGCCCGGCGGCGTGCTTTTGGTCAGGGTGGAGCCGCCACCCACCGTGCCGCCCGCCCCTATCGTCAGCGGCGCCACCAGCACGCAGTTGCTGCCGATGTGCACGTCGTCTTCGATCACCGTGCGGTGCTTGTTGGCGCCATCGTAGTTGGCGGTGATGCTGCCGGCGCCATAGTTGACGCGCTCGCCCACCGTGGCGTCGCCCAGGTAGGCCAGGTGGTTGGCCTTGGCGCCCTTGGCCAGCGTGGAGTTTTTGACCTCGACAAAATTGCCGATGTGCACCTCGGCACCGAGCTGCGCCCCCGGTCGCAGCCGGGCAAACGGGCCGATCAGCGCGCCCTCGCCGACCTGCACGCCCAGTTTTTCGCCATCGATATGGGTGAAGGGGTGAATCACCGCACCGGCGGCGATGGAGGCATTGGCAATCACGCAGTTGGCGCCGACGCGAACGCCGTCGCCCAGGCTGACCTGGCCTTCAAACAGGCAGTTCACATCGATCTCGACATCCTGGCCGCAGCTCAGGCTGCCGCGCAGGTCGAAGCGCGCCGGGTCGGCCAGCCGCACGCCCTGCTCCATCAGGGCCAGGGCCTGGCGCTGCTGGTAGACCCGCTCCAGCTCGGCCAGTTGCACCGGGCTGTTGACACCGGCAACCTGGGCCGCATCGCTGATCTGATGCGCCACCACGGCCACGCCGTCGGCCACGGCAAATTTCACGATGTCGGTCAGGTAGTACTCGCTCTGGGCATTGTTGTTGTCGAGCCGGGCCAGCCAGCCGCGCAGCAGACGCGTCGGCACGGCCATGATGCCGCTGTAAATCTCGCTGATGGCGCGCTGGGCCTCGGTGGCGTCCTTGTGCTCGACGATGGCCCTCACCTGGGATGAAGTCCGATCGCCGGCACGCACGATGCGGCCATAGCCCGTGGGGTCGGCCATGCTCAGGGTCAGCAGCGCCAGCCGCTGGCCGTCGCACTGGTCCAGCAGGGCCTGCAGGGTGGCGGCCTGGGTCAGCGGCACGTCGCCCGACAGCACCAGCGTGACGCCGTCGTCCTGCAGCAGGGGCAGCGCCTGCTGCACCGCGTGGCCGGTGCCCAGCTGCGGCTCCTGGCGCGCAAATTTCAGGTCCAAAGTGGCCACAATCCCCGTCAGACGGGCGCAAGCTGCTTCAACTTCCATAGCACCATGGCCGCTGATCACGACCGCCTCGCGTGCAGCCAGGCGCGCCGCACAATCGATCACATGCGCCAGCAGCGCACGGCCGCCCAGGCGGTGCAGCACCTTGGGCAGCTTGCTTTTCATCCGCGTGCCTTTGCCTGCGGCCATGATGACGACATCAACGGGAATTGCCATGAAATTTCCTGATAGTTTTTGAGGAGGCGCGTTCTGCGCGATTTGAAAGGTTCAGGCGAATTATCGGTTGCGGCCGGCGGCGGCCGGCCGCTGGCCTGCAGCCCGCGCTGAAAATTTTCGGCGCGCGGGCCAAACTGCAGGCGCGCGCCCTGCCGCGACGCCGGGCGCGCCGGCGGATGGGCCTGGCGATGGGGAGCTTATCGATAAGGCAGGTCTTGCGCTTCGGTCTTTTTCAAGGCTGCCGTTCCCTGCCCTTTTCCGCGCTGTCACCGGTTTGCGGCGGCTTGGGCTGGAATTCCCGCGAGCCGCTGCTTTGCTGTTGCTGGCGGTCCATGACACGGGGTGGTTGCTGCTGCGGGCGCGACCTGGAAGCGTGCAAAAGGGGTTTGCTGTCGTACATGCCGATCTCCTTGGGCGGGACATTGCCGGTGCAAGCTTTCCCGGATTGCGGCGAAAAGTTTGCCAGGGCCTGCCAGCTTAAAAGCCCGCCCCGTGCGCGCATGTCATCCCCCTTGGCCGCTTGTTGTCAGCCGCGGCCTACAAGGCCCCGCAACTCAGCCTTGCAGCGCATCCCGCATTTGCCTGTCACGCTCGGCCGTCCAGATGCGCCCGGCCGATGGGCCGGGCACTGCGCTACAGTGCGGCATGGCCGCCGATCTGTCCTTTGCCGATTACTGCTGTGAGCTGCTCGCCAGCGTCGGGCCCTGCACGGCGCGACGCATGTTTGGCGGCTTTGGCATCAACACCGGCGGCCTGAGCATTGCCCTGATTGCCGACCTGGGCCAGGGTGAAAAGCTCTGGCTGAAGGCCGACCCGGGCACGCGCCCGCTGTTTGAGGCCGCCGGCTGCGAGCGCTTTGTCTACAGCGTGA
>CAZWDK010000031.1:0-19724 GCA_964633095.1 uncultured Polaromonas sp.
TACTTCACCAGCCCCTGCACATCCTTGAACGCGGGATGCTCCGCCGTCCTTAGCCACTCGAACGCCACCATCTCGGTCGTCACCAGCTCGGCGCCATTCCCGGCCAAGCGGTCAAACGCGGCATCGCGGTTGCGTTCGCTGCGCGAGCTGCAGGCGTCGGTGACGACCCAGACTTCGAACTCTTCTTCGAGCAAATCGAGCGCGGTCTGCATCAGGCACACATGGGCTTCACAACCTGCGATCACGATGGTGCCGCGGCCGGGCTCTTGCGCTGGCGCTGGTTTTTGCAGGTGCCTGGGCAGGCTGCGGGCGTTGCCGCCCGTGGGGGCCTTGCGCGCCGGCGGGCGCAGCCAGTCGACCAGACCGTCGGCGGCGGCGCTGAAATGCATCTTGGCCAGGGTTTTGCCGCCCGCCGCTTCAATCGCGGCCTGCACGGCGGGCACATTGGGGCCCAGCTTGTCGGGGTTTTGCGCGCTGGCCCACACCGGCACGTCCAGCGCCTGGGCCATGCGGGCCAGCCGCACGGCGTTGGCGATGACAAGTTCGTTGTCAAAAATCACGGGCATCAGGCTGGTCTGGTAGTCCACCAGGACGAGTTGGGAGTCATCGGCGTCGAGCAACATGGTTATTCCTGAAATTCAAAAAATGGGATCACGCCGGAGGCGTCGAGTATGAGCGCACGGCGCGAATCGTTCGCGGCCTGCTGGCGCTGCTGTTTGGCAGGCATCGCTGGAATATAAACGCAGAACCCCGGGCAGCGAGCAACATCGAAGAGCCCATGAGCGCGGCTTTGGCCCCGGCATGCATGCCCTCGCGCGGAGCTGTGACTACGCCACCCTCATGACGGCGCTGCGGCGCGGCTGCGGCCGGGTCATGCTGGAACTGCCCGCTGTACCAGCGCCCTGGCCGTCCAGACGCCGCCCTCAACAGCCGCCCCGAGTGCCGGCCGCGCTACTCTTTTAATAGCTGACTGCGCCTGTCCGGCATGGGTCACAGGCCTTTTTTATGCCTGTTTTGAGGCGACTAGGGCGTGGGTGCTTGGGCAAACCTGAGCAGTCGCGTGGCCAGCAGGGTTTCGGTCAGAAAACACACCAGCGCCGACAGAAAGCAGATCACACCGGACAGAAAGCACACCGTGGCGATTCTGAGCGTGGGCAGCTCGCTGGTCTCGCCCAGGAACAGCAAAATAATGGTGGTGCCGATCAGAATCGCGCAGAAGGTCAGCAAGGCAATGCAGATGTTGACCAGCCAGCCGCGATGCCGCAGTTGCCGCAGCTCCGCATACATCTTGAGTGCCCGGGACTCCTCCACGCCCCCTGCTTCCAGCCGGTTTTCGAGCAGGCGGGCCCGGTCAATGATCCGGGCCAGACGGCCGGCCACGGCGCCAATGATTCCTGACACCGCGGTCAGCAGAAACACCGGCGCCACGGCCAGCTGTATGCCGTGGGTGACGGTGGAAAGGTCGGGGGCAAAAATCATCCGGAAGCTCCAAATCGCAGGGGTCTATCACTGAACGGGTGGCAAGCAAGCATCGTGCAAGCCTCAGGGAGCGGCCGCCTTGCGCGCGGCGCTGCCGGCGCGCCTGCGCCGCCAGCCCTGCACCGCGTCGCAGGCCTCAAAATGCCTGAGCAGATTCTGCTTTTGCCGCTCCAGCAGGCTGCTGGCCTCGATCAGCGCCGGCCATGCGGCGCAGGCCTGGCCCACCGCCTCGTTGAGCACGCCGCGCACCCGGGTTTCGAACATGCCGGTGGCATTGCAAAAGCTGCGCACGGTTTGGGGGGTGAGCCGCGCCTGCTTTTCGCCGCCCGGCACAAAGCGCAACGCATGGCCGCGGCCGCCCAGATAGGCGGCATAGGCCACCACGTCGTAGGCCGGGGACAGTTCCGGCGTGCGGCCATCGCGGTAGACCACACCAAAGTTTTTCACATGGGCGTCGTAGTTGCCCAGCATTTCATTGACCATCACGCGCCGTATCAGCTCTTCGGCAGCGCCCTCGCCCAGCTCGCCATTCAGCCCCATGCCGCTGCGCAGCGTGCTGGCCATGGTGGCGTAGGTGGCGGCCGGGTGGGTGTACTTTTCTTCGGGTTGTATGCGCAGGATTTGCGCAAAGTCTTCGCAATGGATATGGCCCTGCGGGCTGCGGTCAAAGCGCTGCACGGCCAAAAACTGCCGGCTCTCGCCCAACACAAAGGGCTGCTCGGCAAGCATCTCGCTCATGGGCGCCAGCCAGGCCTTGCTGACCTTGACGCCGGCGGCCTGCGCCAGCCGCAGCGACAGCTCCTCCACCTCGGGCAGCAAGGCGTATTCGACCGTGGGCAGCTTGGCGATGATGTGCGTGCCCTGCGCATCCTTGGTGCGCGCCACATAGCGCCCCTGCTGCGCCACCAGCGCCAGCTTGGGCTGCACGCCCGAGAGCGACGTGGCCTCGGGCAAGGGATCAGCCGTGACGGACATCTCCAGCGCATCGTTGTGCTGGGTCACCACGCCGGCCAGCGCGTCGGCATCGAGGTGGGCCGGGTAGGCATAGACATTGCCCGGCAGGTCGGTGCCGCAGGCGGCCAGCAGGTCGAAGTGGTCGCCCGGCCCGCAGCCGCGCAGCTCTTCGAGGTGGCGGCGCAGCGGCCCTTCGGGCAGCAGGTTTTGAAAGAACGCCGGCAGGCGGCCGCCTTCGGCATTGAAAAACGGCGTGTTGACATAGCTGCGCCAGAAAATCTCGCGCCGCCGGGGGTCGTCATCCATGGCGGCCCACGAAAGCACGGGCGAATCGGGCCTGGACCAGAAGGCTTCATCGGGAATGAAGCGCGTGAGCGCAGTGCTGCCGCTGCCGTACTGGAACAGCAGCCCGGCGCGCAGGCTTCCCACATGGATGTCGAGCGCCAGCACGTTCATTTTGACGGCCTGCCCTTGGTGCTTGCAGCGCCAGGCTGAGCGCGCTGCCAGGTTTGCGCAACGATGCGGTCGACGCTGGAAAGCGCGGGCGCCGGCCCTTCCCCCCCAACGGCCTGGGCCTGCAAGCCCGTCGCCACCACTTTGGGCAGCAGCAGCACTTCCAGCCCCAATTGGTCGGCAATCGCCATCAGGGTGGTGATGCGCGGCGCGGTGCGGCCCTGCATGGCGCTGCGCACCGACAGCGGCGTCAGCCCGGTTTTCTCGGCAATCGCCTGGTAATCGAGCTTGAGCCGCTGCCGCTCGCTTTCCAGACGCTGCGCCATCTCCAGCAGGGTTTTCATGATAGAAAAGTATCGTTAGAAGACTATTCGATAGTATTCTATTGATTAAATCCAGAAACAGCAATAGTTAACTATTGTTTTATTTAACTACGATAGTTAACCATCTTCAACTTCAGGCGCCAAGCGACTGACATCACGGCATCAGCCAAACTTGCGCCGCGCATCCAGCGCCAGGCCGGCGCCAATGCTGCCGAAGCGGTCGCCTTCGACGCAACGGGCCTGCGGCGTCAGCGCCAGAATCCGCTCACGCAGCAGGGGCACGCTGCTGGAGCCGCCGGTGAAAAACACGGTGTCAATGCCAGACGCCGCCACACCGGCATCGCGCAGCAGCCGCGCCACGGTCTGCCCCACCGAGCCGACCAGCCCGTCGATGGCGCGGTCCATATCGGCCCGCTGCAAGGTGACTTGCTCACCGGCGGCAATGCGGCCCAGGTCCATGGTGGCCAGGTCCGCCTCCGACAGGGTGATTTTGGCGGTTTCGACCTGCAGCGCCAGCCAGTGGCCGGCGCGCTCCCTGACCAGGCTTTGCAGCTTTTCCAGCCTGGGCTTGTCGCAGGCATCGCGGTGCATGTCGCCGATCTGCGCCCAGGCGCGCCGGGTGTAAGCCAAGTTGATGGTGTGCCAGGTCGCCAGGTTGAAATACTGCGCCGAGGGCATTTCCAGCCCGCTTTTGAGCAGGCTGCCCAGCCCCAGCATGGGCATCACGCTGGCCAGGCTGAGGGCGCGGTCGAAATCGGTGCCGCCAATGTGCACGCCGCCGCTGGCCAGAATGTCGTCCTTGCGCTCGGCACGGCGGGCGCGTTCGGGCGACAGCCGGATCAGCGTGAAGTCGGAGGTGCCGCCGCCAATGTCGACCACCAGCACCAGCTCTTCGCGCGAGATTTGCGATTCGTAGTCAAAGGCGGCCGCAATCGGTTCGTACTGGAAGGCGATGTCCCTCAGGCCGGCCTTGCGCGCAATGTCTTCCAGGGTGCGCTCGGCACGCTGGTCGGCCTGGGCGTCGTCATCGACAAAAAACACCGGCCGCCCCAGCACGGCGCGGGTAAATTCACGCCCCGCGGCGCGCTCGGCGCGGCGCTTGAGCTCGCCGACAAACTGCGCCAGCAACTCCCGAAATGGCAGGGCACGGCCCATGACCTCGGTGTGGTCGTCGATCATCGACGTGCCCAGCAGGCTTTTCAGCGAGCGCATCAAACGCCCCTCGTAGCCCGCCAGATAATCCGCCAGGCCGGCCCGGCCGTAGCTCACATGCGCGTCTTCCGCATGAAAAAAGATCACCGAGGGCAGCGTCAGCTTGCCGTCTTCCAGCGCCAGCAGGGTGCTTTGCCCGGGCCGGCTCCAGCCCGCCGTGGAGTTGGAGGTGCCGAAGTCGATCCCGCAGGCGTCCAAAGCCGCGCTCATCGCCCGGCCGGCTTGCAAAAGCCGCTCTCTGCCCAGGCCACGGCGCTGGCGCGGTTCAGCTTGAAGGACGGCGCCACGCGCAGCTGCGCCAGCTGCTCGCCGCTGTCATCATGCGCGCTCAGCAACGCATGCGGGTTGTCCTCGTCGGGAACGATCTCGAGCGCGACGGTGATGCGGGCCGATACCGCCTGGAGCGTGGCGCTCACCGTGATGCTCTGGTGCAGCGCCGCATGCAGCTGCTGCTCGTGCCGGCGCACAAACTCCGACGCGGTTTTGACCAGCGTGCTGAAGGCCGGCGCGTCGAGCGGCTTGGGGTTCTTCTTGTCGCGGCCCATGGTCCAGGGCCCGACCAGCGCCGGCTCGGGCTCGCCGTCCTTGATCATGGCCACCGCCCAGCCGTCGTCGTCTTCGTTCTTGATGACCTTGGCGGTCCAGCCGTCGCCGCACCACAGGCGCGGTTCTTGGGTTTTAAGGGAGTCAAGGGAGTCAAGGGAGTCGTCGGGCGGGGAGGCGGAATCAGTCAAGGGTGAAGCACTCAGGTTGCGGGCGGGGCCGAATTTTAGCCCGGCCCACAAAGCCGCGACCCAGACTCCGCCAGTTCGGCTCCGCAGCAGGGTTTTCCGTCTTTCAGGCACCAAAATAGGATTTAGCCCAATAGAATCGAGCGCAAGTAGCTATATTTTTAATAGCAAATCTACAATCAGCAGAATGCCGGCAAGGCACCAACCGGAGGTTTGCCATGAGTGAATGGGTGATAAAAATGCTGGCGGTGATCAAAAGCGGCAACACATCGGCCGCGCTGGCCCAGATCAAGGCCACCACCAGCAGCAAGGATTTGCGCCAGCTGCAGGCGGCGCTGGAAAAAGCCCAGCTGCTGCAACGGCTGCAGGGCATGGACACGGCCATCAACGACCAGTTGCAGGCGCTGGCCTCGCCGCGTTTGAGCCGTTCGCCTTGACAACAGGCCGCAAAAGGCTGCATCCTCCCGGGTAAAGTCCGCGCCGGCCCATCGGCCTGAATCCCCGGTTTGCCGTATGGGATAGCTCCCTGCCGCTGGAGACTCCTGGCGGTTGGCGCATAGTGTTAGTTGGGATATCCGAACGGAGTCCATGGCGTTCCTGGAGGCCTCAATGGCGTCAGCGCGCAAGTCCTTACACGGCCGGATGACAGCAGCCACGCGCCGCTGGCGGCGCAGCCTCTATTTGTGTTTCGCGGTGGCAGTCGCGCTGCTGCTGGTCTTCGCGATGTCAGCCGTCAGTGCCGCGCCGGTGCTGGTGTTGCGATTGCAGGACGCCATTGGCCCGGCCAGCGCGGACTACATCATCCAGGGCTTGCGCAAGGCCAAAGACAGCGGCGCACCATTGGTGGTGATCGAGCTGGACACGCCGGGCGGGCTCGACACCTCGATGCGGAAAATCATCCAGGCCATGCTGGCCTCCTCGATCCCGGTGGCCATTTACGTGCAGCCCTCAGGCGCACGTGCGGCCAGCGCCGGCACCTATATGCTTTATGCCGCCCATATCGCGGCCATGGCACCGGCCACGACGCTGGGCGCGGCCACCCCCGTAGCCATTGGCCTGCCGGGAGTCGGCCGCGGACCGCCCGAAAAAGAGGGCCCGGCCGATAAAAATGCCGGCAAGGAAGGCGGCAAGGCGGCCAAGCCGGATACCAAACCGGCCACACCTCCCGCCGACACCATGACCACCAAGCAGGTGAATGATGCCGCCGCCTTCATCCGCGGCCTGGCGCAATTGCGTGGCCGCAATGCCGTCTGGGCCGAGCGCGCGGTGCGCGAGGCCGTCACCCTGACGGCCAGCGAGGCGCTGCGTGACAAGGTCATTGACGTGGTGGCCAAGGACCTGCCCGACCTGCTGGGCCAGATCGACGGCCGCACGGTGCGCGTGCTGTCCGACGATGTGAAGCTCGCGACCCGCGGCCTGACCTATGAGACCCGGCTGCCCGACTGGCGGCAGGAGTTGCTGTCGGTGATTGCCAACCCGAGCTTTGCGCTGATCCTGATGATGCTTGGCATGTACGGGCTGATCACGGAGTTCTCGTCGAGCACTTTTGGCATTGCCGGCGTGGCCGGTGCGATCTGCCTGCTGCTGGCCCTGTTTGCCCTGCAACTGCTGCCGGTGAACTACGCGGGCCTGGCGCTGATCCTGCTTGGCATGGGGATGCTGGTGGCGGAACTGTTCCTGCCGACCTTCGGCGTGGTCGGCCTGGGCGGGGTGGTCGCCTTCATCGCCGGCGCCATTTTGCTGTTCGACAGCGACGCGCCCGGCTTCGGCGTGCCGCTGCCGCTGATCCTCGCCCTCGCGGCCACCTCGGCAGCGGTCATCTTGCTGGGCGGCGGCATGGCCCTGAAGGCGCGCAGGCGGCCGGTGGTCAGCGGACGCGAAGAGATGACCGGTGCGCCGGGCGAGGTACTGGAGGTGGCCGAGGGAGAAGCCTGGGCCAGGATTCGGGGCGAGCGCTGGCGCGTGACCAGCTCGCAGCCCCTGGCGCCCGGCCAACGCATACGCGTGCTCGGCCTGCACGGGCTGACGCTGGACGTGCAAATTGACACCGAAATACCAACAAAAACCCAAGGAGTCACATCATGAGCACCAGTTTCAGCTTCGGCGTCGGATTTTTCGGCAGCGTGCTGCTGCCACTGCTGGTTCTGCTGATCGTGATCGCCGTCAACGCGATACGCATACTGCGCGAGTACGAGCGCGCCGTGGTGTTCCAGCTCGGGCGCTTCTGGAAGGTCAAAGGTCCCGGGCTGGTGCTGCTCATCCCGGCGATACAAAAGATGGTGCGCGTCGACCTGCGCGTGGTGACCATGAATGTGGAACCGCAGGACGTGATTTCGCGCGACAACGTGTCGGTGAAGGTCAGCGCGGTGCTTTTCTTTCGCATCATTGACCCGCAGAAAGCCATCATCCAGGTGGAAAACTTCCTGATGGCCACCAGCCAATTGGCGCAAACCACCTTGCGCGTGGTGCTGGGCAAACATGAGCTCGATGAAATGCTGGCCGAACGGGAGCGGCTCAACGTCGACATCCAGCGCATCCTGGATGCGCAGACCGACGGCTGGGGCATCAAGGTCACCAATGTCGAGATCAAGGACATCGACCTGAACGAATCCATGGTGCGGGCCATCGCCCGCCAGGCCGAGGCCGAACGCGAGCGGCGCGCCAAGGTGATCCACGCCGAGGGCGAGAAGCAGGCCGCCGCAGCGCTGCTCGAAGCCGCCCAGATGCTGGCGCGGCAACCCGAAGCCATGCAGCTGCGCTATCTGCAGACCATGACGCAGGTCGCCGGCGACCGCGCCTCGACCATCGTCTTTCCCTTGCCCATGGACTTGTTGGGCTCGCTGCTGTCTGGCGACAAGCGGCGGCCAAACAAGGTTGATACGGCTGCTATCAGCACGGACTGATGGCTTTAGGTGGGGTCACCCGCCGGTTTCGCTGGCCACCCATTGCAGGTAATCCGCAGACCCCGCCGTGATCGGCAACTGCACGATCTCCGGCGTTTCATAGCTGTGGTGGGCACGGATGAACGCCTCCAGCGGCGGGTACAGCGCCTTGCGCGTCTTGATCAGCAACAGGCATTCGTGCTCGCCGCGGGTTTCGTTCTTCCAGCGGTAAAAGCTCTTGATGTTCTGCACCTGCACGCAGGCGCCCAGGCGGGCCTGCACGATCGCCCGGGCCAGCGCTTCGGCCAGGACCTCACCGGCCATGGTGGTCATCACCATGCAATACGGCGTTTCTTCGGGTGTTTTGCTGCTCATGGCCCGCTCCCAATCTCAAACTGCGCCTCGCCCATGTAGCGGTTTGGCCCAAAGGCCGCCATCAGCGCCGCCGACTCGGCCGCCTGCCACTGGCCGAAGATTGCCAGTTCGTCTGGCGACAACACATCCTGCGCTGGGGCATCGCCGTAAATGGCCACGAGCTTCAGATAGGCCGCATACACCGGCGCCACCAGGCTGGCGTCACCCAGCGTTTCATCGAGCGCCTTGCGAAAGCGCTTTTCGGCATCCCGGCGCTCCTGGTCGGTGGCGTCTTCGTAGGCGTAAAGGGTCAGGGAATAGCTCAAAATTCAAAACCTGTGGGGAATGTCGTTGAAGATGTGCCGGCGCCATAAGCGGTCAGCCTCTTGCCGTTAAAACGTTAAAAGGAAGTCCCCATAAAGGGGCTTATGCCTCGCGGCTACTTATTCTCCGGCATGGCGGAAGAGTGGTGGCTTGTGATCAGCCACTCGGAACCATTCCAGCGATAGGTGTAGCTGTAACGTCCACTGACCGACGCCCCTGTCTTCGCAAACGTGAAGGTATAAAGACCTGCATCAACTGCGGTGTTGCAGCCAAGCTCAATGGTTCGCAGATCAATCTTGCCAGATGGACGATTCTCCAAAAAGTGATGGAAGTAGTCCTCCTTCTCGGCGGGCGTAAGACGCGGCTTGTTGGAAACCGTGGGCAGGAGGATTGAACGCTCTGCATAGTTGGCAACCACCTTATGCGGATCGCCAGTTTGAAGCGATTGATTCCAGCGGTCAAAGAGCGACGAAATCTCAGCTTCCGAAGTTGCTTTGCAGTTCTCCGTGCGTGCCGCCTGCGAACTGGTCTGCGTGGCCTGGTTTGACGCGCAGCCAACAAGCGTGGCGGCCACCAATGACAAAGATAGCGACAATTTCATACTCATGGAATGCTCCTTGGTGTTGTTGAAAACAATCGAGGCATCACCTGGATTGACCGTTCGGGCCGAGCTTGGCGAAGCCTGAACCCGCTCGTCCTGAGCCATCGAAGGATCGGGCTGGCCCTTCGACCGGCTCAAGACAGGATACGCCTGACGGCGCAGCCAAGCGTCAATTTTTTTCCTTGGCCGCATTCGCCGCCTGGCCCTGCGTGAGCGCGATGCGCCGGTGCAGCCGCGCTGCCGCGTCCGGGTCGCCGCCCTTTTCCGCCAGCTGCGCCTGCACGTTGAGCCAGGCCAGCAAGGGGCGGCGCCAGCCTTGCGCCGAGGCGGTATCGACCGCCTGCTGCACCCCGGCCGGGCTGGCCTGGCCTTTCTGGAACAGCACTGCGGCCGCCACCAGTTGCGACAGCGGATCGGCGATGCCCTTGACGGCACCGGCATTGCCGCCGGCAGCGGCGCGCTGCGGCTCGGGCAGCAGGGCCACGCCTTGCGGCGGCAGCTGGCCGCGCAGGTAGTCGGCATAGGCCTGCTGCGCGGCGGTCGCGTCCTGGCGCAGCCTGTCAAAACCGGCGCAGGCTTCAAACACCAGGCTGGCGACGCGGGTGGCGCAGTGCAGCAGCTCGGCCGTGGCCAGCAGCTCGGCGCGGCCGGTGCGCGAGAGCTGGCTGCGCGCGCGTTCCAGCTCGGCCATTTCGACCCGGCTGTTGCCTTCCATGGAGGCGGCCACCGAACGCTCCATGGAGCCCTTGGCCTCGAGTTGCCAGTCGGGCGGCTTGGGGCCGCTGGCGCAGGCGCTGAAAAGCAGCACCGCGGCCAGTGGAAGGGCATGTTTGACGGCGACGTTCATCAGGGTGTTCATGGCAGCTTGATCTCCGCATCCCGCGCAAACGGCCATTTGCGGTTGATCTCGTTGACCAGGCCTTCAATCTTGCGCAGGTTGGCCTCGACATCGGCGCGCAGGGCACCCAGATCAGCCGTCGCGTCCTTGGCGTTGGCGCTGATGGCCTGGGCGTCCTGCAGCACGGCATCGACCCGTTTCAGGCTGCCGCGTGCCTCGCCCAGCATGGTGTTGAGCTGGACGATGGTGGCGCGCGTTTCCGGCATCACGCCCTTCTCGCCAAACACCTGGGTGTCGGTCTTGGCGGCCAGGCCGTCGAGCTTGGCCAGCAGCGCGTTGCTGCGCTCCAGCGTGGCCGCGAACTTTTTCGCCTCGGCTTCGCTGCCCAGCAGCACCGTCATCGCGCCGCCCGGGCCGTTGAGCCGCTCGGTCAGGGTCTGCAGATTGGCCAGGCTGGCCCCCACCGAGCCGGTGCTGCTGGTCAAGGTGTTGAGGTTTTCGATCAGGTCCTTGGCCGCCGTAATGACTTTGGGGATTTCCGCGCTGGCGTCGCCCTGCAGCACCGTGCGCACGGCGCCATCAGGCAAGGCCGGGTCTTTGAGCACGCCGGTGTAGGCGCGGAGGTTGGGGCCGCCCACAATGCCGCGCACCAGCGTGAACACGCTGCTGCTGCGCAGCCAGTGGGCGTCCTTGGCTGCCACATCGACCAGGATGCGGGCCTTGCCGTCTTCGGCCAGTTCGATGCGTCGCACGCGGCCAATCGGAAAGCCCGAGAAGGTCAGGTCCATGCCGACGACGACGCCTTCGGAATCCTCGGCAATCAGCACCAGTCTTTGCGTGGCGTCAAACGCGCCCCGCGCATACAGCACAAAGAGCGCCGAGCCGCACACCAGCAGCAGCATGAAGAGCAGCAGCAGCCGGGCCTTGAACTCCAGGTTGGCCACTTGCGCCGGCGAGGAGGCCGATGCCTGTGCCGGCTGGAGCGGGTCCGGCGGGGTGGAGGGATCGTGGGGTGAACTCATGGGTGTGCGGTTTCCAGGGTCAGTAGTAGTTGCCGACCAGCGAGGCCACTTCGATCAGCAAAATCACGGCGAACATGCGGACCAGCCCGCGCATCTCGGCGCTGGTGCGCACGCTGGCGCCGGCCATGCCGGCCATGCCGTACAGGGCCGAGGCCATGGGGATCAGCGACACGGCCAGGCAGAAAAACAGGGTTTTGAGAACAAAAATGAGCGTGACCGCGGGGCTGAACACCTGGCCAAAAAGGCGGGTGTAGGCAGCCAGGCCCGACAGGGCAAAGCCGTAGGTCGCCAGGTAGGCCACCACCAGCGCCACCACGCTGCTCAGCGCCGCCAGCGTGATGCCGGAAAACATGCCCGCCACCACCCGCGGCAGCACCTCGCGCCGCACCGGCTCGATGCCGCGCCGCCGCATCTCGTCAAGCTGGCCGCTGGCCTGCATCGCCGTGAGTTCGGCGCCATCGGGAATGGTGCAGCGCAGCGCCACAAACAGTGCCGCGGTCAGGGGAATCAGCTCCAGCACCAGCACGCGGATGATGACCTGCAGCGCGTACTGCGACAGGCCGTAGCTCAGCGCCGTGACCAGCACGATGCGCGTGAGCACCACGGTCACCAACGCACACAGCACGGTAAACCCCGGCAGGATGGGCGCGGTATTGAGGTAGATGTGGCGCGACAGCGCCGCGCGGCTTTCGCGGCCGTAGCTCGAAGGCGACAGCGTCAGCACCAGGATCAGCGCGCCCAGATGCACCAGGCGCCACCATTCGATCAGCCAACGCTGGAGGGCACGGCCTGTCTGCGTGAGTCGAGCCTGCCAGGATGCCGTTGAAGCCATTCAACCATGATACCTGTGGGTATGCAGATCCATGTAGGATGGCGGGCGTTTCGCATCGCCCCGCCCTGATTGATCACCGCAAGAACCCATGGCTATTGACACCTGGACCGCCTATTTCCTCGCCTCCATCCTGATCGCGATTTCCCCGGGTTCGGGCGCCGTGCTGGCCATGAGCCACGGCCTGAGCTACGGCGTCAAACGCACGCAGGCCACCATCGCCGGGCTGCAGGCCGGCCTGCTGATCATCCTGCTGATCGCCGGCGCCGGCGTCGGCTCGCTGCTGGTGGCCTCGGAACTGGCTTTCAGCGTGGTCAAAACCCTGGGCGCCGCCTACCTGATCTATATAGGCTGGTCGCAGTGGCGCTCCCCGGCGGCCATCATGACCGATGATCTGGCCGGCCCGGTCAGCGTTGTGAACATGCCGTCATCGCGCAAACGCTGCCTCACCGGCCTGCTGACCAATGTGACCAACCCCAAGGGCATCCTGTTCATGGTGGCCGTGCTGCCGCAGTTCATCAGCCCGAGCCGCCCGCTCTGGCTTCAGCTGCTGGTGATTGCCGTGACCACGGTGGCGGTGGACAGCGTGGTGATGCACGGCTATGCCTTTGCCGCCAGCAGGCTGCAGACCCTGTTTAAAAATGCCCGTGCCATCAAGCTGCAGAACCGCCTGTTTGGCGGCCTGCTCATGGCGGTGGGCGCGGGCCTGTTTTTTGTCAAGCGCAGCCACGCAGCGGCGCACTAGGTTTTTCAATCACTATCAAAGCAATAGCTACCTGCGCCCGCAGACAAAGGACCCACGGCCAAAATCATGCTCAACCCGGCAACAATACGGGTTCGGGCCGGCCGGCGTAAATTCCACTCCTGCCATTTCCAGTTTTCCGGTTTCCAGCTCTGCCCCATGACCTATTCCGCCTGGCTCCTGTTCATCACCATTTCGCTGGTCACCGCCTTCAGCCCCGGCCCGGGCATTTTGCTGGCCATCTCCAACGCCGTCGCCTGGGGGCCGCGCAAAACGCTGTGCAGCTCGGCAGGCAATGTGCTGGGCGTGTTCATCGTGTCCGGCGCGGCGATGGCCGGCCTGGGCACCTTGCTGCACGGCTCGGCCTGGCTGTTTGCGCTGCTCAAAACCCTGGGCGCGCTGTACCTGATCTACCTCGGTTTCCGCCAGTGGACCAGCAAAACCTCGATGTTCGACAAGCCCCTGCCCGACGCGGCGCAGCCCGGAAAAAGCAACGCCGGCCTGTTCCGGCAGGGCCTGCTGGTGGCGCTGACCAACCCCAAAAGCATTTTGTTCTTCACCGCGCTGTTTCCCCAGTTCATCCAGCCGCAGGCCCCGGTGCTGCCGCAGTTCCTGGCGCTGACCAGCGCCTTTACCGCCTGCGTGCTGTCATCCCACTTTGCCTATGTGCTGCTGGCGCGCCACACCCACCGCTGGTTGGGCACAGCCCCGCGCGCCCGCCTGTTCAACCGCGTCTGCGGCGGCGCCTTCGGCCTGCTGGGTCTGGGCCTGCTGCGCTTGAAAAACCCCAACTGAATGAGCGCACCGCGCAACGCCACCGGCGACTCGTTTTTTGCCTGGGACGGCGATGTGCTGGTGCTCAACATCCTGGGCAAACCCGGCGCCGGGCGTGATGCGATCGGCAAGCCCAAGGGCACACAGCTCAAGGTCAGCGTCACCGCCGCGCCCAAGAACGGCAAGGCCACCGATCACATGCTGCGCTTCCTGGCGCCGCTGTTCGGCGTGGCCGTGGCCGACATCGAGGTGGTGTTTGGCCAGGAAAACGTCAACAAGCAGTTGCGCATCAAGGCCCCCAAAAAGCTGCCCGCGGTGTTCACCGCCCCGTGAAAAGGCCGGAACCTGGCCCGCCCTGAAGGACGCGCCAGGGCCTGTTCACCCTAATCCTTGACAGGCAGCAGGCGTATCAGCCTGCCGTTGCTGCTGTCGGTCAGCACATAGAGCAGGCCATCGGGGCCCTGCCGGACATCGCGGATGCGCTCGCCAAGCTCGCTCAGAAGCTTGCTTTCCCCAAGCACCTTGCCAGCAAAAGGCTGGGACAGTTCAATACGGTCCAGGTAGGCGAACTTGAGCGAGCCGACAAACAGATTGCCCTGCCAGGCCTTGCCGTAGCGCTCGCTGCTCAAAAAAGCCATGCCTGAGGGCGCGATCGACGGCGTCCAGTAATGCAAGGGCTGCTCCATGCCGGCCTTGTGCGTCAGGCCCTCGCCTATCTTGCCGCCGCCGTAGTTTTCGCCATAGGTGATCACCGGCCAGCCGTAATTGGCGCCGGGCCTGGGAAGATTGATTTCGTCGCCGCCCTGCGGCCCGTGCTCATGCATCCAGAAGGTGCCGTCCGGCGCCAGCGTGGCGCCTTGCGGGTTGCGGTGGCCGTAGCTCCAGATTTCGGGCAAGGCGCCGGCCTTGCCGACAAAGGGGTTGTCCCGGGGCACCGAACCGTCCTTGTTGATGCGCACGATCTTGCCAAGGTGGTTGTCCAGCTTTTGCGCAGCTTCCATGCGCGAGAAACGCTCGCCCAGCGTCAGAAACAGCTTGCCGTCAGGCCGGCCATCCAGCCCGGGACTGCGGCTTTCAACAATGCGGCAGCCAAAGTGCATCGCGCTGGCCACCTTGGGCTTCTGGCTGAAGAGGACCTTGACACCCTCCAGGCTGGCCTCGTCCGCGCTCAGGGTGGCGCGCGCCAGCGCCGTGCTGTTGCCGCTGCCTGTGGAGGCGGGCTCGGAAAAACAGAAATACAGGCTGCGGTTGCGCGCAAAGTCGCCATCCAGCAGCACATCGAGCAGCCCGCCCTGCCCGCCCGCGGCAATTTCGGGCAAGCCCGCCACGGGCGCGCCCAGCCTGCCGTCGGCCTGAACCACCCTGAGCCGGCCCGGGCGCTCGGTGACCAGAAAGCGGCCATCCGGCAAGAAAGCCACGGCCCAGGGGTGCTGCAAACCGGCCGCCACCGTTTCCGGGCGAACGGCCTGTGCCAGCGCGGGCCGGCCGGCCAGCAGGATTGCTATAAAAACAATAGCTGACAGTGGGCTTACCTTATGGGCTGAAGGCATGTTTCGCTCCTCAAACAGATCCGCCGGCCGGTTCCGGCCCTACGTCAGCAGGGCAAACGGCGTGACCTCGCCGCGTTGCTGCCGCTTTCATATGCAAACATAGCACTGTTACAAGCAACAAAAGTCATTTTCAGAATTAAATCCTTACAAATCAATGGCTTAAAAAGCCATTCAAGAAACAGCATGAAATTGACGTAAGGCAATTCTTTCAAGTATCCTAGCGCCCATGCTAAAAATTGCCCCTGTCATCATCATTGCTTCTGCCGCGCTGCTGGCCCTCAGCGCCCATGCGGCACCCGGCAACGCCAGCGATGACATGGACAAGCTGCCGGCCGACAAAGGCTTTTTGACGCAGATTGACCAGGTACGCCAAAACGTCAGCAACAAGGCCTCCGAACTGGTGGTCAATGCCATGGGCTTTCTGGGCGTGCCCTACAGGCGTGGCGGCAACAATGCGGAAACCGGCTTTGACTGCAGCGGTTTTGTGCGCGCCATCTATGAGCAAAGCGTAGGCCTGCTGCTGCCGCGCCGTGCCGAGCAACAGGCCGCAGCTACCCAACGCATAGACAAAAACGATTTGCAGCCCGGTGATCTGGTGTTTTTCAACACCTTGAAACGCACCTTCAGCCATGTGGGCATTTACGTGGGTGACGGCAAGTTCATCCACTCCCCCAAACCCGGCGCCGAAGTGCGCGTGGAAAGCATGGGCCTGAGCTACTGGAAGAGCCGTTTTGACGGTGCCCGCCGCGTCGCAACACCGGGCGCCAGCGCACAGGACACCCAAGCCGCCGAGGCAGCGCAGCCGCCCATGCTGATGCTGCAGACCCCGGCACAGTTGGCGGCCCAGCAACTGCTGCAATGGCAGCAGCTGGAAGCCTTCAAGCGCTAAGCCACGCCCCGCGCCTGCGATCAATTGAGCGGCATTCTGCGCCCATTCGATGGGGGCAAGGGCTGCTTTCCACACCTGACGAAAACCATTTCCGGCTTGGCGGCAGATCGATACGGCTGCCGTGCGCCGCGGGAGAACCATCCAACAGCTGCTTGGTGAAGCCGTCAAAATCGCCCTACTCTGCCCGCCGCAGTGCCTCGATCAGCGCGGCGATGCTGCCGACTTGCAGTTTTTCGTAAATGACCTGGATCTGGTTGCGCACGGTGGCCGGAGAGCGGTTCAGCGCCCGGGCAATTTCCTTGTGGCTATTCCCCTTGGCAATCAGCCGCGCAATCGTCCACTCACGCAGCGTGAGCTGGTCCGCCGGACAACGCGATCGGGCTTTTAAAAACAACAATCCGTGCTCCATGTACTGGCGCACGACGATCGTCCGGCCGACAAAGCGTTCGTGCCCCAGACACAGCTCGACCATCAGTTCCGCAGGCAAGGCGGGCCCGCTCCAGTCGCTCCACTCGGTTTGCGCCAGGCCGTTGAACTGAGGGTCGGCATGGTAAAGCGCGCCGCGCGTATCGGCAATCGCGGAGCCGTGGGGCGACAAGGCCTTGTCCGCAGCCGCCAGTTGATCCAGATGCATGACGCGGTTGAGCGCCAGCGCCTGCATCACATGCGGGGCCAGTTGGCCCAGCAGCAGCCGATCTGCTTCTGTGGCCAGCGCCGCCTTGTCGGCGCGGTACAGGCTGATCCAATGGGAAAAATTGGTGCGGGGGTTGTTATCTGCGGCGATGAGCATGTTTTCAACCCCGAACCTCTGTGAGAAATCCCGGTATTCGCGCGCCTCATGCGCACCGTAAAAGCTTTCGGTATTCATGGCATAAACCACCTGGGACTTCCCCATCACCATGGACGCCGCGGCATCCTGGTGCTTCAGCGGCTCATATTCCACCAGCATCTCGGGCGCCATCTCGTGCAGGTGCACGGTATGGATATCGATGCCTTTCGGCGTGATGGTCGCCGTGCCCCACATCGATGAATCAAATGGCAGCACCTGCCTCATTTGCGCCAACGCGGCATCTTGAAAGTGTTGAATGGGCAATTCCTGCGACAGGCGGTAGAGCCGCAGCAATAGCGTATTGAAGTCTGCAGGCAAGGCCCGGTAATCGCTCATTTACGTTCACCACTCCATAGTGCAATTGCACCATTGTGACGCTTTGTATCTCAATTGACACTTTCCGACAATACACAAAACCCAGCTGTCACATCGCCCCGGCCAGGGCCTGTGCAGGGTAAAAAAAGTTGGCAGCCTATTTAGTCAAAAAGGAGTCTGTATGAAGCAAGATCGCATGCCCTGGGGCCTGGCCCTCGCAACCGCAACGCTGCTGGGTTTAAGCGCCTGTGGCGGTGGCAGTTCAGCGCCCACCGCCACAACAACAACTTTCAGCGGCACGGCGGCCACCGGGGCAGCCTTGGCGAATGCGACCGTCAGCATCACCTGCGCCAGCGGCTCGGGCACCACCACCACGGCCGCCAACGGCAGCTACAGCAAGGACCTTACCGGCATCACCCTGCCCTGCGCCTTGCGTGCCGTCAGCAGCGATGGCACCACGGTCCTGTACTCGGTGACGACGGCCACCGCAACCAGCAGCAGCAGCCAGGTCGCCAACATCACGCCATTGACCCAGTTGCTGGTAGCCAGCCTGGCGGGCAAAGATCCGGCCGCCTTCTTTTCCAGCTTCAGTGCCAGCGGCGTGACGGACAGCGCCGTAAGCGCCGCCCAGGCAGCGGTGTTGACCACGCTGAGCAACGCGGGCCTGGACGTCTCCAGCCTGCCGAACCTGCTGACAGGCACCCTGGTGGCCGCAACCGCCACCACCCGCGGCAATGCCTACGACACCGTGCTGGACACTTTGCAAAGCCAGCTCGCCAATAGCGGCACCACCCTGGCGACCCTGACCAGCAGCGTGGCGGCGGCGTCGCCCGCGGCAACCGGCGCCCCCAGCACCGGCACAGTCAGCCCGCCCGCATCGCAATTGCTCAAAACCGCCGACAGCAACTGCTCCGCCCTGCGCAGCGGCGACTACTGGACGATCACCCCCACCAAGGGCGCAACCATTTCCAGCCAGTTCGCCAGTGGCAGCTACAACGCCAGCACCAAGACCGCCACGAACCTGGCGGGCGGCTCCACCGTTTTCAGCGACAACGGTGCCTGCCGGTACCTGGCTGCGGATGGCGTCAGCAACATCATGGTGTCCCAGGCGGGCATCGCGGTGGCGCGCTATCTGGATGGCAACAACGTGTCCCGCCTGGGGCTGGCCATCCCCAAGCAAACCATTGCGGTCTCCGAACTGGCGGGCACCTGGAGTTCGCTGAATTTTGAAATGAACGCTGCCGGCACCGGCTACGTGGGCACATCGATCACCGCCACCATCAGCGCCGCTGGCGTATTCAGCAGCATTACTGGTTGCAATGGCGCAGTCGCCGCCTCCACCTGCACAGCCGTACCCAATGCCATGAGCTTCCAGGCCAACAGCGATGGCGGCCTGGACCTGGTCGACACGACGAGCCACACCACCTCGCGCGCCTTTGCCTACCGCGCAGGCAACGGCAGCCTGATGTTCGTCAACGTGGACGCTGACGGCAGCGTGGCCTTTTTCACCAAGCAACGCACCCTGGGCCTGCCCACCGTGGGCACCATCAACGGCAGCAGCTGGAGCGTGCGCACCAACAACCTGCTGGTCGCCAACCCCCTGATTGTCAGCTACACCAACACGGTCACGGCCGTGGATGCCGCCGCCGGCAGCTACACCCGCAGCCAGAATACGGCGGCCGGCGCCGCCGACTACAGCGAGACGATCTTGATGAACAACCCGCGCAATGGCTACAACTTCCGTCCGGCGGCCCCCGGTACGGCCTCCACCGTGTCGGGCACCGTCAATGTCCGCGAAAGAACCAGCCTGCCTCTGCCCGGCACCGGCCTGTCGGTGCAGTCCATCCCCAGCCTGACAGCCTTCCAGGTGAGCGTCGACCAGCCCTGACCCTTGAAGCACCCGGCCTCAGCGCATGCAGCGCTGGGGCCATCCTTGGCAGCTCCCGCGTACCCATCCTGGATGGTGTCGCGGGGGCTTTTTTTTTGCCTCGCACCAGCAGCGCGATCACTGCAACTTCGGAAAAATCGCCGATACCGGGGGAACAGATGGCCTGAATGCCTCGCCAAACGGCCGGGCCTGGAAAATGAATTGCGCGATTCTCGCGCCATGGCGGCAACGGAAACCGCTTTTTCCGGGGACAGCTCATTCAGTAACCCTGCATGGCTCATCACCTTTGGCAGTGATCCCTTTCCACCACGGCCTAAAATCAGTCGGCTGTTCGGCCCTTGGTCAGGCCTCACCACCCAAAGTTTTCTGACCACTCAAAGGGGAATCAACCATGCGAACACATTTTGCATTGTGCGTTTCTTTTGTGTTGATGGCCGCTGCTTTGCTGGGATGCGGCGGCGGCTCTTCCGGTTCCAATCAGCCGCCACAGGTTGCAAGCGCGCGTTTTGCGTTTGTCGCCAATCGCAATACCAACACCATTTCTGTTTTCAATGTCGGCCAGGCAACCGGGCTACTCTCCGGCAGCGCCACAGTAGCAACCGGGGCATGCGTCGGCCCGCGCTACTTGGAGCTTTCCGCTCAGCACACCATGTTTGTGTCGTGTGCGGAATCGAACAATGTCGCTTCGTTCGCGGTCGATGCGCTCACCGGCGGCCTGACCATGATCGGCTCGCC
>CAZWDK010000032.1:0-12951 GCA_964633095.1 uncultured Polaromonas sp.
CCCGGCGATGCACTGCCCACCGGCTAGATTTTGCAGCCTCTTTGCCGCCTGAACCCCAGGCGAGCTATGCCTTGCTGGCTGAGGCCGGCACCTGCTCAGCCCTGTCAGGCGCCCTGCACCAGATCCCTGATCTGCTGCAGCGCGGCCGGATCGTCCATGGTGGTCAGGTCTCCCGCGTCACGGCCTTCGCACACGGCCTGGATGGCGCGGCGCAACAGCTTGCCGCTGCGGGTCTTGGGCAGGGCCGTGACAAAACGCACGCGGGCGGGCCGCGCCACCGCGCCCAGGTCGCCGTCCACGCGCTTCATGATCTCGCCTTCGAGCCTGGTCGACGCCGGTGGGTCATGCAGCACCGCCGAGTCCCTGGGCACCACAAAGGCCATGGCCACCTGCCCTTTCAGCGCATCGGCCACGCCCACGACCGCCACCTCGGCCACCTGCGCATGGCCGGAAATGCTTTCCTCGATCTCGCGCGTGCCCAGCCGGTGGCCCGCCACATTGATCACGTCGTCGGTGCGGCCCAGGATGAAGTAATAGCCGTCCTCGTCGCGTATGCCCCAGTCAAAAGTGCTGTAGACCAGCTTGCCGGGAACGCTTTTCCAGTAGGTGTTGACGAAGCGCGCATCGTCTTTCCACACGGTTTGCATGAAGCCGGGCGGCGTCGGGCCTTCCAGCACCACCACGCCTTTTTCATTCGGCCCGGTCAGCTCTTCGCCGGTGGACTCATGCAGCAGCTTGAGCTGGTAGCCATACATCGGCACGCCGGGGCTGCCGAACTTGCTGGGCCTGCGCTCGACGCCGTTGGCAATGGTCAGGATGGGCCAGCCGCTTTCGGTCTGCCAGTAGTTGTCGATGATGGGCACATTCAGGCCTTCGCTGATCCAGCGCGCCGTCGGTTCATCCAGCGGCTCGCCGGCTAGAAACAGCGCGCGCAGGCTGGATAAATCGTATTTTTTCAGCAGCGCCGGATCCTGCTTTTTCAGCACGCGCACGGCGGTCGGCGCGCTGAACATCGCCGTCACCCTGTATTTTTCGACCAGGCGCCACCAGATCGCGCCATCGGGCTGGCCGTCCATGCCCTGCGTCGGCAGGCCTTCGTACATGATGGTGGCCATGCCGGCAATCAGCGGGCCATAGACGATGTAGCTGTGGCCCACCACCCAGCCGATGTCGCTGGTGGAAAAGTAGGTTTCACCGGGCCGGCCATCAAAAATATGCTTCATGCTGGCCGCCAGCGCCACCGCGTAGCCGCCGGTGTCGCGCTGCACGCCCTTGGGCTTGCCGGTGGTGCCGCTGGTGTAAATCGTGTAGCTGATGGCCGTCGAGTCCAGCCATTCGCAGGGCACCTTGGCCTCCATGTGCCGGCTGCGCAGCGCGCTCCACAAATGATCCCGCCCTTCGACGATTTCCATCAGGGCCAGGTGCCGGTCAACCAGCAGCACGGCTTCGGGCTTGTGGCTGGACAGGCGTATTGCTTCATCGAGCAGCGGTTTGTAGGCCACGACCTTGCCGCCGCGCGAACCGGCATCGGCGCTGATGATGAGTTTGGGGCCAGCATCCTCAATGCGCGAGGCCAGCGAGCCGCTGGCAAAGCCGCCAAACACCACACAGTGAATGGCGCCAATGCGTGCGCAGGCCAGCATGGCAAAGGCCGCCTCGGCCATCATGGGCATGTAGATCAGCACCCGGTCGCCCTTTTGCACGCCCAGCGCCTTCAGGCTGGCCGCCATGCGCTGCACTTCCACATGCAGTTCCTGGAAGCTGTAGGTTTTCTCCTGGCCGGTTTCGCTCGACACATAAATCAGCGCCGCCTGATCGGCCCGGTCTTTCAGGTGCCGGTCCACCGCGTTGTGGCACAGATTGGTTTGCCCGCCCTCAAACCAGTGCGCAAACGGCGGCTTGTCGTAGTTGCAGACCCGGTCAAACGGCTTGTGCCAGTCGATCAGCCGGGCCTGCTCGGCCCAGAAAGCGTCGGGCTGGTCTATGGACTGGCGGTAAAACTCGGCGTAACTTGTCATGTCTTGTCTCCTGTGGCGGCCGCGCTTGGGCGCATTTTGATTGAAACTGAATTCTTAATTATGGATAACAGGCTTGCGGCCAGCTGACGGCCGCCGAGCAGAACGGCATGGTCGCGACACTCGCTATCAAATCAATAGCTGCCAGCGCCCGTCCCCATTGAACCAAAGGCAACTTTGGCTCAAAATTTTTGAGGCTCTGGGGCAGCCGGCAAAGTGGGGGGGGATTTTGGGGTGCCCAATCGCCGCCGGGCCCCACGGCGCCGGGCGCTCTTGAATCGCTAGCGCGCACACACCCCAGGCGCAGCAGCAAAGCGCCGCCACGCCGGTGCGTCAATCCCGGTCTTCAAGCACCTTGTTGACACGCAATGCCGCCAAAGTGCAGACCGCACCCGAGAGCAGGTAAACACTGACAGCGGCGAGCCCGAAGTGGGCGGACAGGCCCAAGGCCACCAGGGGCGCGAAGGCGGCCCCAATCAGCCAGGCCAGGTCGGAGGTCAGCGCGGCCCCGGTGTAGCGGTATTTGGCCTCGAAATTGGCCGTCACGGCACCGGCGGCCTGGCCGTAAGACAAGCCGAGCAGCGCAAACCCGAGCAGGATGAACACATTCTGTCCGAGCGGCCCGCCATCCAGCAGCATGGGCGCGAACAGACTGAACACCCCGACAAGACTGGCGAGGATGCCCAGCGTACTGCGCCGGCCTATGCGGTCGGCGATCCATCCGGAGGCGATGACGCCCGGAATCGCGATCACCGCGCCCATGATCTGAACGACGAGAACGTCATTGACGGGTTGCGTCGAGTAGAGGGCGAACCAGGACAAGGGAAAAACGGTCACGAGGTGGAACAGCGCATAGCTGGCCAGCGCCGCAAAAGCGCCTATCAGCAGGTTGCTTCCGCGTGCCCGGACCAGCTCGACGACGTTGGCCGGCTCCAGTTCATGCTTTTTGAGCAGCCGCTCATACTCGTCGGTCAGCACCAGCCGCAGGCGGGCGAACAGCGCCACGACGTTGATGGCGAAGGCCACGTAAAACGGATAGCGCCAGCCCCAATTCAGGAAATCCGCCGTCGAAAGGCTGGCGTGCAGGTAGAGGAACAAGCCGCTGGCCACGATGAAGCCGATGGGCGCACCCAGCTGCGGAATCATGGCATACCAACCCCGGCGCTTGGGCGGTGCGCTGAGCGCCAGCAGGGAGGGCAAACCGTCCCAGGAACCGCCCAAGGCGATGCCCTGGCAGAAACGGAAGATCGACAGCAGCACGATGGACGCGGCGCCCAAGGTGGCGTAGCCCGGTAAAAAAGACATGCTCACCGTGGAAACGCCCAGCAGGAACAGCGCTCCCCCCAATTTGACGCCACGCCCCCAGCGACGCTGGATGGCCATGAAGGCAACCGAGCCCAGCGGCCGGGCCAGGAAGGCAAACGAAAAGATGACAAAGGCGTACAGCGTTCCCTCGAGGCGCGCCTCGAAGGGGAAAAACACCGAGGGAAAAACCAGCACCGATGCGATGCCATAGACAAAGAAGTCGAAGTACTCGGATGCCCGGCCAATGATCACGCCGACAGCGATCTCACTGGGCGCCACCGTGGACGAATCGTCCGGATGACGCTCCCGCTGTGACGACGGGGCTTGCAACAAAGACTCTGGATGGCTCTGACTAAGGCTTGACATGAGGCTTACTCGCAATACGGCAGGTTGACGGCATGGGCGCCGGCAGGCGCGCCCGTAGAGACATCATGCCATAGGACAAAATGTCCAATTGCCTTGGCAGAGGACAAAAGCTTACATTCGGGAAACCCTTGATTGACACCCCATTCCCTGTCCGGCATGCCCTTCCTAAAAAAACTTCGCGGCCTGCTCCTCTTTCCCGCCATCGCCCTGCTCGGTGGCTGCAAAGCGGTGCTCATGAGCCCGTCCGGCGACATCGCCCTGCAGCAGCGCGATCTCATCCTCCTCTCCACCGGGCTGATGCTGCTGGTGATCGTGCCAGTGATCGTGCTGACCTTTGTCTTTGCCTGGCGTTACCGCAAGGCCAACGAGCGCGCCGACTACGACCCCGAATGGCACCACTCCACGCAGCTGGAGCTCGTGATCTGGGCCGTTCCACTGCTGATCATCATTGTGCTGGGTGCCGTCACCTGGATCAGCACCCACAAACTCGACCCCTACCGTCCGCTGGACCGCATCGACGCCCAGCGCGCGGTTGCTGCCGACAGCCAAGCGCTGGTCGTCGAAGTGGTCGCGCTGGACTGGAAATGGCTGTTCATCTACCCCGAGCAGGGCATTGCCCTGGTCAATGAAATGGCCGCGCCGGTCGACAGGCCCATCCAGTTCAAGATCACCGCCTCCTCGGTGATGAACTCCTTCTTCATCCCCGCCCTGGCCGGGCAGATCTACGCCATGCCCGGCATGCAAACCCAGTTGCATGCCGTCATCAACAAGCCTGGCGAGTTTGAAGGCATGTCGGCCAACTACAGCGGCGCGGGCTTCTCGGGCATGCGCTTCAAGTTCCACGGCCTGAGCAACGGCGACTTCGATCAATGGGTGAAACAGGTCAAGGCCAGCGGCAAGTCCCTGAGCCGCGACAGCTACCTGCAGCTCGAAAAGCCCAGCGAACGCCACCCCGTGCAGCGCTACGCCACGGTGGCGCCCGACCTCTACGATGCCATCGTCAACCGCTGCGTTGAAAACAACAAGATGTGCATGAACGACATGATGGCCATCGACGCCAAAGGTGGTCTGGGCAAGCCCGGCACCGTCAACACCGCCTCGCTCGACGGCGCCACGCGCAGCCGGCTGGGCCTTGACGACCAGCCCGTGCGCAGCTACGTCGGCGCGATGTGCAGCCCCGGCAACCTCTTGGGATTGCCAGGCCCCGTCAAGCAGGCGGCCACGCGGCCCATCTAGCGTGCCCTTCTGCCAAGCCTCAGCCGCCTCCCCCTTTCGGGCCTTATGTCCCATGCCTCTTCTTTTTTGCCTTACGGACCCACGATGTTCGACCAACTCGATTTAACGAAGCTCATCTTCGGCCGCCTCACCTGGGAGGCCATTCCCCTGCATGAGCCGATTCTGCTGGCCACCTTTGCGGCGGTCGTCCTGGGAGGGATCGCGGTTGTCGGCGCCCTGACCTATTTCAAGCTCTGGGGCTACCTCTGGCGCGAATGGTTCACCAGCATCGACCACAAGAAAATCGGCATCATGTATTGCATCCTGGGCCTGGTGATGCTGCTGCGCGGCTTTGCCGATGCGCTCATGATGCGCCTGCAGCAGGCCATGGCCTTCGGCGACCAGCTGGGCTACCTGCCGCCGCACCACTACGACCAGATCTTTACCGCGCACGGCGTGATCATGATCTTCTTCGTGGCCATGCCCCTGGTGACCGGCCTGATGAACTACGTCGTGCCGCTGCAAATCGGCGCCCGCGACGTGGCCTTCCCCTTCCTCAACAACTTCAGCTTCTGGATGACCACCAGCGGCGCCGCGCTGGTGATGATGTCGCTGTTTGTCGGCGAATTCGCCCGCACCGGCTGGCTCGCCTACCCGCCGCTGTCCGGCATCATCAACAGCCCGGATGTGGGGGTGGACTACTACATATGGTCGCTCCAGCTGGCCGGGGTCGGGACATTGCTCTCGGGCATCAACTTGCTGGCCACCATCGTCAAGATGCGCGTGCCCGGCATGAGCATGATGAAAATGCCGGTGTTCACCTGGACCGCCCTGTGCACCAACGTGCTGATCGTCGCCGCCTTCCCTGTGCTGACCGCCGTACTGGGCATGCTCTCGCTGGACCGCTATGTCGGCAGCAACTTCTTCACCACCGAATTCGGCGGCAACGCCATGATGTACGTGAACCTGATCTGGATCTGGGGCCATCCCGAGGTCTACATCCTGATCCTGCCGCTGTTCGGCGTCTTCTCCGAAGTCGTCGCCACCTACAGCCGCAAGCGCCTGTTCGGCTACTCGTCGATGGTGTACGCCACCCTGGCGATCACCATCCTGTCCTACCTGGTGTGGCTGCATCACTTCTTCACCATGGGCTCGGGGGCCAGCGTCAATTCCTTCTTTGGCATCACGACCATGATCATCTCGATCCCGACCGGGGCGAAGATCTTCAACTGGCTGTTCACCATGTACCGCGGACGCATCACCTTTGATGTGCCCATGATGTGGACGATCGGCTTCATGGTCACCTTCGTGATAGGCGGCATGACGGGCGTGCTGCTGGCCGTGCCACCGGCCGACTTTGTGCTGCACAACAGCCTGTTCCTGATTGCCCACTTCCACAACGTGATCATTGGCGGCGTGCTGTTCGGCCTGTTTGCCGGCATCACCTACTGGTTCCCCAAGGCCTTTGGCTACAAGCTCGACCCGTTCTGGGGCAAATGCTCGTTCTGGTTCTGGCTGATCGGCTTTTACCTGGCCTTCATGCCGCTGTATGTGCTGGGCTTCATGGGCGTGACGCGCCGCGTCAGCCACTTCGAAGATCCTTCGCTGCAAATCTGGTTCCAGATCGCCGCCTTTGGCGCCGTGCTGATCGCGCTCGGCATTGCCTCGATGCTCATCCAGTTCGTGGTCAGCTACATCCGCCGCGAGTCACTGCGCGACACCACCGGCGACCCCTGGGACGGCCGCACGCTCGAATGGTCGACCTCGTCGCCGCCTCCCGACTACAACTTCGCCTTCACCCCTGTGGTGCACGACAGCGATGCCTGGTGGGATATGAAAAAGAACGGCTATGTCCGTCCCCAGAGCGGCTTCCTGCCCATTCACATGCCCAAGAACACGGCAGCCGGCGTCGTCATTGCGGCGATCTGCACGGTCTGCGGTTTTGCCCTGATCTGGCATATGTGGGCGCTGGCCGTGCTGTCTTTCGTGGTCACCATTGCCACTGTCATCATCCACTCGTTCAACTACAAGCGCGATTACCACATCCCCGCGGATCAGGTTCTTCGCACCGAAAACGAACGCACCCGCTTGCTGGCCATCCATGCGTAATCCCACTGCCCCCCTTCCCTCCCCCGCCATCGCCACGGCAGGCACTGCGCCGCCGCAGGCTGCGGGCCACCCCAGCGCGCGTTACTACCTGACGCATGAGCATCACCCCGCCAACAGCACCTTGCTGGGCTTCTGGCTCTACCTGATGAGCGACTGCCTGGTCTTTGCCTGCCTGTTCGCGGCCTACGCCGTGCTGGGCCGCAGCTATGCGGCCGGTCCCTCGGGCGCCGACCTGTTCGATCTGCCCCTGGTGGCGGTCAACACCTCGCTGCTGCTGCTGTCCTCCATCACCTATGGCTTTGCCATGCTGGAGATGCAAAAAAACAAGCTGCGTCCGGTGCTCATCTGGCTGGCCATCACCGGCCTGCTGGGCGCGGGCTTCATCGGCCTGGAGCTCTATGAGTTCATGCACCTGATCCACGAAGGCGCGGGCCCGCAACGCAGCGCCTTCCTGACCTCCTTCTTCGCGCTGGTTGGCACGCACGGCCTGCACGTGACCTTCGGCATCGTCTGGCTGGTCACGCTGATGTTCCAGCTCAAACGCCACGGCCTGGGCCTTGAAAACCGCCGGCGCCTGATGTGCCTGTCCATGTTCTGGCACTTTCTGGACGTGGTCTGGATTGGCGTCTTCACCTTTGTTTACCTGATGGGAGTGCTGCCATGAGCGCGCATACCGAGCACAAGGCCAGCGCACACGATGCGCATGACACGCATGACCACCATGACGGACATGACGACCACGGGCACGGGGACGGCGGCGCCAGCCACAGCACGCTCAAGGGCTATGTGACGGGCTTCATCCTCGCGGTGCTGCTCACCGCCATTCCCTTCTGGCTGGTGATGGGCAAGGTGTTCCCCTCCTCCAGCGTCACCGCCATGGTGTTGCTGGGCTTTGCCGCCGTGCAGATCGTGGTGCACATGATTTACTTTTTGCACATGAATACCCGCTCCGAAGGCGGCTGGTCGCTGCTGGCATTGCTCTTTACCCTGGTGATTGTCGTGATCACGCTGAGCGGTTCCATCTGGGTCATGTACCACATGAACGTCAACATGATGCCGATGTCCATCCACGACATGAAGAACATGCCCTGAGCCGCGGCCCGGCTCTCGACCCCATGGCCAGACGCGCGCCACGCTCCACTGCCGCTTGCCTCGCGCTGGCCCTCCTTGCCGCCCTGCTTTTTGCGGGCTTTCTCGCCCTCGGCCTGTGGCAGGTCGAGCGCCGCGCCTGGAAGCTGGACCTCATCAGCCGCGTCGAACAACGCGTGCATGCGCCCGCGGCCCAGCTGCCCCCCGTGGCCCGGTGGCCGCACATCACCGCCGCCAGCGACGAATACCGCCACCTGCAGGTCAGCGGCCATTTCCTGAATGACCGCGAAACCCTGGTCCAGGCCGTGACCGACCTGGGCAGCGGCTTCTGGGTGCTGACGCCGCTGCGCCTCCCCGATGGCCAGACGCTGCTCATCAACCGCGGCTTTGTCCCGCCCGAGGCGCGCGCCCGCGCCGCGCGCAGCGCGACCGAAAGCCAGGCCGAAGTCACGCTCACCGGCCTGCTGCGCCTGAGCGAGCCCGGCGGCGGTTTTCTGCGCCACAACGACCCCGCGGCCAACCGCTGGTACTCGCGCGATGTGCAAGCCATTGCCCAGGCGCGTGGCCTGGGCCAGGTCGCCCCCTTCTTTCTCGACGCCGACGCGCCGCCCGATGGCCGATCCAGCGCCGCCCCGGTCTGGCCGGTGGGTGGTTTGACCGTCATCGCCTTTCACAACCAGCATCTGGTGTACGCCCTGACCTGGTTCGGCCTGGCGCTGATGGTGCTCGGCGCCAGCGCGCTGGTCGTGCGCGAGGAGCGCCAGCGCCGCCGCGAGCGCATGGGGGACAATACAGGCCATGCCGACCGCGAAACCGAAGATGCCAGGCCAGACTGAGGCCGGGAGCAACGCAGCAAGCCCTCAACCCGTGCAAAGCGGGCTAGACCGTCTGGACGGCGCCACCGGCCTGAAAAACATGCAGCAGCTGATCGAGCTGCGCTGGATCGCCGTGATCGGCCAGCTGGCCACCATTGCCATCGTGCAGTTCGGCTTTGGCATACCGCTGCCGCTGGACCCTATGCTGAAGGTGCTGGGCGGCCTGGTGCTCTTCAATCTCATCAGCCTGCTGCGCTGGCGCACCCAGCGCAAGGTCGGCAACAGCGAGATGTTTTTTGCCTTGCTGGTGGACGTGGCCATGCTGACCGCGCAGCTCTACCTCAGCGGCGGCGCGACCAATCCCTTTACCTTTCTGTACCTGCTGCAGGTCGCGCTGGGCGCGGTGCTGCTGCAGGCCTGGTCGGTCTGGGCCATGGTCGCCATCACCACCGCCTGCCTGGTCGGCCTGGCCATTTTCGGCAAACCGCTGGCGCTGCCACTGGATCTCGAAAATGGCTTCGCCAGTCCCTACATGCTGGGCATCCTGGTCTGTTTTTTCCTGAACGCGGCCTTGCTGGTGACCTTCATCACGCGCATCAGCCGCAACCTGCGCGAGCGCGACGCGCGCCTGGCCAGCCTGCGCCAGCGCGCGGCGGAGGAAGAGCACATCGTGCGCATGGGCCTGCTGGCTTCGGGTGCGGCGCACGAGCTGGGCACGCCACTGGCCACGCTGGCGGTGATCCTGGGCGACTGGCGCCGGATGCCCCCTTTCACGGCCGACCCCGAACTGCAGCAGGAAATTGCCGAGATGCAGACCCAGGTCCTGCGCTGCAAGACCATCGTGAGCGGAATCCTGCTGTCGGCTGGCGAAGCGCGGGGCGAATCACTGGCCAAAACCTCGATCAGCACCTTCCTGGACGACCTGGTCAAAGAGTGGCGCGCAACCCGCCCCGTCATCTTCCTGGCCTACCGCAACGATTTTGGCCAGGACCTGCCCATGGTGTCTGATTCGACCCTCAAGCAGATGATCTGCAATGTGCTCGACAACGCCCTGGAGGCGTCGCCGCAATGGGTCAGCCTGGAAGCGCTGCACGAGGCCGACAGCCTGAAACTGATCGTCACGGACGCCGGCCCGGGTTTTGCGCCCGCCATGCTGGCGCATCTGGGCAAGCCCTACCAGTCGAGCAAGGGACGCACGGGAGGCGGCCTGGGCCTCTTTCTTGTCGTCAACGTGGCCCGCACCTTGGGCGGTAGCGTCACGGCAGGCAACCGCCCCGAGGGCGGCGCCACGGTGACCATCACCCTGCCCCTGTCAGCCATCACCCTGGAGACCGCGCAAAACCATGGAAGCTGAACGCCAGTTGCTCATCGTCGAAGACGATGCCGCCTTCGCCCGCACCCTCAGCCGCTCTTTCGAGCGCCGCGGCTACACGGTGACGCTCGCCTCAAGCCAGGAGGCCGTCGCCACACTGCTGCAAAGCCAGTCGCCCAACTACGCGGTCGTCGACCTCAAGCTCAACGGCGAGGCCTCCGGACTGGCCTGCGTGCAGACCCTGCACACGCACGACCCCAACATGCTCATCGTGGTGTTGACCGGTTTCGCCAGCATTGCCACGGCGGTCGAGGCCATCAAGCTTGGCGCCTGCCATTACCTGGCCAAACCGTCGAATACCGACGACATCGAAGCCGCTTTCGGCCGCGCCTCGGGCAATGTCGAGGTGGAGCTGACCAACCGGTCCAGCTCCATCAAAACCCTGGAGTGGGAACGCATCCACCAGACCCTCGCAGAGACCGGCTTCAACATTTCCGAAGCGGCACGCAGGCTGGGCATGCATAGGCGTACGCTGGCGCGAAAACTTGAGAAACAGCGTGTCAAATAGTCCCTAGTCGACGCAGGACAAACCAATACCGCTATCAAATCAATAGCTGATTGCGCTCACCCTGATTGGACTTCAGCCACTTACTCCATGAAGAAATCAGGCCCTGGCAACCCGCGCCAGGGCCCCGGCGTCAATGTTGCAATGTGTACTCCTGCGTCGCAGCCACTTGACGACACCAAACCGGCGCCAGAGAATTTTGGGATGTTTCCAAGCCTGCTGTCCGGTGCCCAGCCACCGCTTCGCTGATGGTTGCCGTGGAATTCGCCCCCAGCCTGCGCCGCCACGTGGCCTGCGCGCCGCAATCGGTTGCGCCGGGCAGCCTGCGCGAGGTGCTGGAGGCCGCGCTGAAGGCGGCGCCCGAGCTGGCGCACTATGTGTTTGACGACCAGCGTGCGGTGCGCAAGCATGTGGCCGTGTTCGTGAACCGGCAGATGGTGCTGGACCGCATCCACATGAACCAGCCCGTGAAGCCCGGCGATCGCGTGCTGGTGATCCAGGCCCTGACCGGCGGCTGAAACCAGGTAGACCAGGTAGATCGGGCATCGCAAGGAGTCATCATGCACACACTGCTGGCTGGCAGCCGCAAGGGTTTGTTTGTCATCCGCGGCGAAGGCGCGCGCTGGGACATCGAGTCGCACCATTTTGCCGGCGACCCGGTCAGCCAGCTGCTGGCCGACCCGCGCGACGGCGCCTGGTACGCCGCGTTGCGCCTGGGGCATTTCGGCGTCAAGCTGCGCAAAAGCACCGACCAGGGCGCGAGCTGGCAGGAGATTGCCGCCCCCGCCTTCCCGCCCAAGCCCGAGCAAGGCCCCCTGACTGATGACAAGACGCCCTGGAGCGTGGATCTGATCTGGGCGCTGAGCGTCGGCGGCGCGGATCAGCCGGGCACATTGTGGGCTGGCTGCATGCCCGCGGGCCTGTTCAAGTCCGAAGACGGCGGAGCGAGCTGGTCGCTGAACACCGCGCTGTGGGAAGAGCCCAAACGACTGGGCTGGTTTGGCGGCGGTTACGACCACCCGGGCATTCACACGGTGCTGGTGGACCCGCGCGATGCCCGGCACCTGACCGTGGCCGTCTCGTCGGGTGGCGTCTGGCAAACGCGCGATGGCGGCGCCAGCTGGACGCTGACGGCGGCCGGCATGAGGGCCGACTACATGCCCGAAGAAGGCGCGGACGACCCCAACATCCAGGACGTGCACCGCATGGTGCAGTGCGCGGCCCAGCCAGAGGTGTTGTGGGTGCAGCACCATTGCGGCATCTACCGCTCGATCGATGGCGCGCAGAGCTGGCAGGCCATTGCCGCGCCGCAGCCCTCGGGCTTTGGCTTTGCCGTGGCCTGCGATCCGCACAACCCGCAGCGTGCCTGGTTTGTGCCGGCACAGGCCGACTCTGTGCGCGTGCCGCTCAACGGCCGGATGGTGGTCACCCGCACCGACGACGGCGGCGCCACGTTCAAGGTGCTGGCCGAGGGCCTGCCGCAGCGCCAGGCCTACCACCTGGTCTACCGCCATGCGCTGGATGTCACGAATGACGGCCAGACCCTGGCCATGGCCTCCACCACCGGCGGACTCTGGCTCAGCGCCAACGCCGGGGAAGCCTGGCATTGCCTGTCGCGCGACTTGCCGCCGCTGGCGGCGCTGCAGTTTGTGGCAACACCCCATGCCTGACCCCTACGACCTGCAGCGTTTCATAGAGGCACAAGACCCGCTCTACCCGCAGGTCTGCGCCGAACTGGCGGCCGGTGACAAGACCAGCCACTGGATGTGGTTTGTGTTTCCGCAACTGAAGGCGCTGGGCCGCAGCGCCACCGCGCAGCATTTCGGCATCGCGTCCCGGGCCGAGGCGCTGGCCTACTGGCAGCACCCCGTGCTTGGGCCACGGCTGAAAGAATGCAGCGAACTGGTCGTGGCCGTCAAGGGCAGGACGGCGCAGCAAATCTTTCACTCACCCGACGCGCTCAAGTTCCGCTCGTGCATGACCTTGTTCGCACAGGTGGCACCGCAAGAGCCGGTGTTTCAGCGGGCGCTGGCCCGGTATTTTGGCGGCGAAGGCGATACGCTGACGCTGGAGCTGCTGGCCTCATAGGTCATTCGGCGCCCATGTCAGCCCACCAATTGTCGCCGGCCCGATTGCCAACGATGGCAAAAACGGCTCAAA
>CAZWDK010000032.1:13051-19159 GCA_964633095.1 uncultured Polaromonas sp.
CCATGCGCCCCTTGCGGGCTGCCACCCTGAGCGCCGGTTCACGATTTATTTGAGTCGCCAAGGGCACTCTGCCCCGCGCCGGAACTCCAACCGGCTGGCGGGCTTAACATGAAGGACGCCCCCAAAACGGCCATGCCATCTGCCTGCCTTCGAGGAGCACCATGTCCATCCAGCTGAACCACACGATTGTTCCGGCCCGCGATCCGCAGGCCTCTGCGGCCTTCCTGGCCGAGATCCTCGGACGTCCGGTGCCCGTCCTATTTGGCCCCTTCCATGGCGTCGAGCTCGACAACGGCGTCACGCTCGACTTCATACGCGACGATGGCCAGTTCCCGGTGATGCATTACGCCTTCCTAGTGAGCGAACACGAGTTCGACCACATCTTCGGCCGCATCCGCGCGCGCGGACTGACCTACTGGGCCGATCCCGGCCAACGCCGGCCCGGCGAGATCAACCACGGCGACGGCGGCCGCGGCGTCTACTGGGACGATCCTGATGGCCACAGGCTGGAGATACTCACCCGCCCCTACGGCAGTGGCGGCAGTGGCGGCTGACCTGGCATCAGGCAGACTCGGCATCCTCCAGCAGCGAAAAGCGCACCGGAAAAATCTCCCGGGTCGAGACCGAACCGCTGTCGTCCTTCTCAAGCAGGATGAGTTGCTGCTCACCGGGCAGGCCGGCGGGTATCACCATCTTGCCGCCGGCTTTCAGCTGGTAAATCAGCGGTGCCGGAATCAGCTCGGGCGCCGCCGTGACCATCACCTTGTCGAAAGGCGCATGTTCGGGCCAGCCACCGCAGCCGTTGCCGATCCGGATGCTGACATTCTCATGGCCCTGGCGGGCCAGCCTTTGCCTGCCCTGTATGGCCAGCTCTTCAATGATTTCCATGGTGTAGACATGCTTCGCAAGCTCCGCCAGGATCGCCGTCTGGTAGCCCAGTCCGGTGCCGATCTCCAGCACCGTGTCTGTCGGTTGCAGGTCGAGCAGGTCGGTCATCACCGCCACGATGAAGGGCTGTGAAATCGTCTTGTCGAAACCGCTGGGCAAAGGCCTGTCGGCATAGGCGAAGGGCCGCAGTTCGAGCAGCACGAATTCGTGGCGCGGCACCTTGGCCATGGCGTTCATGACCCGCGGGTCCAGCGCCGCTTTGCCCAGGCGCGCGCTGTCATAAATCGTCTTGGCGGCGATTTCTGCAAGCATGGTCTGGCGCAGGGCCGAGAAATCCGGTTCGGTCATGGTGCCTTCTGAAGGAAGTGGCACAACTTGTTTATCCTACGCCCGCCCCCGGGGTGGTGCAAGGCCTGAATGGCTTGCGCCAGCGCATCGCGCTTCGCGGCCGAACTGACTATGATGAAACGTGGGCAAGCCGCAATGGCCGGGCCCGGCTTTTCGGGAGCATCGACCCATGGGCAACAGCAGTCGTCAGTGGTCAGAGTCATCGGAAGTCATTTCGATGTTTCCCAGCCTGGTCTGGAAAACCCAGATCGAGCCGGGCCTGCGTGATGCCATGGGCGCGCGCATCCTGGCGGCGCTGGCCGACATGAGGCGCAACGCGCCGGCGCTAGCGCCCGGCCAGGGCTGGCAATCGGTACAGGATTTGCACCGGCACGAGGCCCTGCGCGAACTCGTCCCGTGCATCAACCACTGCGCGGCGGGTATCCTGCGATTCCTCTGCATCGGCACGGCGGACTACGAAATCACGGGCTGCTGGGCCACCGTGCTGGCGCCCGGCGCATCGCACAGGCTGCACAGCCACCCCAACAATTTTCTCAGCGGGGCTTACTACGTCCGCACCGGCGAAGGCGCCAACTCCATCAATTTCCACGACCCCAGAAAACAGGCCAGCGTCATCAGGCCGCCGGTCACCGCACTCACGGCGGAAAATACCGACCAGGTCGTGGTCCGGGTGCGCGAGGGCACGCTGCTGCTGTTTCCCGCCTACCTGGAGCACTCCGTCGACGCCAATGGCAGTGCTGACGAGAGAGTCAGCATCAGCTTCAATCTGATGTTTTCTTCATTCGCGCAGCAGCTCAGCAAGCCGCTGTGGTGAAAGCGCCCGAAGCAAGCGCCCCATTACCGGGAGCGGCGACGGCGGCCCAGCCAGGCCGCAGCACGGCGCAGGCCGGCCCACACGAGGACGATCGCCAGCGGTGCCCCCCAGAAGATCAGGGGATCGTAGAAGTACTGGGCCAGTTGATCCAGCATAGGGGTAGCTACCTCGCCCGCCGCCGCCAGAAGCGCGGGCAAAAGGCCCCGACCCGGACCCGGTAGCGCAGATAGTCTTCGCCGAAAACCCTGACCAGCCGCTGCTCCTCGTAAAGGCTTCCGAGCAGCATATAGATCAGATACATGGCCGTGTACACAAGGTTGTTCAGCGATGGCCCGCTGGTCAGCAGGAACACCAGGCCACCCACCAGCATCGGGTGGCGCACCCAGGCATAGACGCCGGTGGTCACCAGGCGCTGCGAGCCGAAGAGGGCTACGGGCGGCGGCCCCGCAGCCCGGTTGGCGAGCACGCGCAGACCGCGCCAGGCCTGCTTCAAGCCAAGGAATTCAAGATAATCGCTCTGGAAGAACGCCGCATACAGCAGGCCAATGGATCCGAGATGGATGACCGTGAGGATCTGCCAGAGCCATTCGGGATAGCTGAGCAGCCAGACATCGTTCTCGGCGTGCCGGCCCCACAGCAGTGCCGCCACGCCGCCATAAAGCGCGGCCAGGCTGAGGGCGCAATAGGCCAGGCGCCAGAAATGCTCGACAAAAAAAAGGCTGGTCCAGCGGGCCAGGACCTTCTTCAGCGGCTCGTGCGCACCGATGGAATGCAGCACGGCGAACAGGCTGAAAGCGATGAGCGCGGCCCCGTAGCTTTCAAGCAGCGAAGCCATCGTGGAAGGCATCGTCGAAAGCGCGCGCCGCCACCCGGTGCTCGCTCAGTTCTTCGTCTGTGCAGCCTGCCTTGCCGCAACGGCCTTGCTCAAATCGTCGTATTCCGAACAACCGGTCGGGCACAGGCCATGAAGCTTGACGAGCTGTTCGCGGGCCTTGCCCGGATCGCCCAGATCCAGGTACAGCTCCCCCAGGTATTCGAGGGCACCCTTATGATTCGGGTTCAGCGCCAGGGCCTTCTGATAGGCGGCCAGGGACTCGTCGAAATGCCGGAGCTTGCGCTGGCTGAAACCGATGTAGTTCCAGGCGTCGGCATTGCGCGGGTCGGCCTGAACCACCTTTTGCAACAGGGGCAGTGCGCGCTGGAAATCGCGGGCCTGGACGGCCTTCACACCCTGCTCGTAATCGTTCGCCTGGGCTGCCGGGGCCGCCGGTGGTGGCCGGGATGAACTGGGCGAACCTGCAGCCATCACGGCGGGGGAAAGGGCGAGGATCAGGACGCCTGCCCACAAGGACTTGCTGGACATTGGATTCTCCTGCGAAGTTAATCCGCTTGCCGCCACGGAGGAGTCTGCGCAACCATGATGGCTGCTGACACTCTACGCTTGGGCGTTGGCACTGTCAAAACGCGGCCATGCCAACCCTTGGTCAAACCCTGGTCAAACTCCAGGCGAATGGCTTGGTTGAGTGGTACTGGAGGCTGCCCCCCGATGAGCGCCACCTATTACCGTCAAGGCTTCTCAGCGTTTTGCATACTTGAGGTGCGTCACCTTGGCCGCCGCAACCGTCCGCACCAGATCAAGACCATGCAGGTTGTCGCCGACCCCCTCGAACAGCCGCTCACCGCTGCCAAGCAGCGTCGGCACGAGATTGATCTCCATCTCGTCCACCAGTCCGGCGGCAAGGTACTGCCGGGCGGCATTCGCCCCACCTGCGAGCGACACATCCCTGCCACCGGCTGCCTGACGCGCCCGTTCGAGCGCCGCATGGATTCCGTCGGTGACAAACGTGAAGGTCGTCCCGCCGTCCAGTTGAAGCGGTTCACGCGCGTGATGCGTGAGCACGAACACCGGATGATGGAACGGCGGGTTGACACCCCACCAGCCCTTCCACGGATTGTGGGCATCCCAGATGCCGGGGTGTCCGCCGAACATGTTGCGCCCCATCACCGTGGCACCGATGTTGGCGAGCGATTCCGCGACGACCGGGGTGCTTTCGTTGACCTCCCCGCCTTCCAGGCCAAGCAGCGCGCGAAACACTGCCAGCTGGAAGGCCCACTCGTGAAGGCGCCCGCCGCCGATTCCGAGAGGGTTCTTGATGCTCTGGCTGGGACCGGCCACAAAGCCGTCCAGCGACATTGAGATTTTGAAGCGCAGCTTGGACATGACTTGACTCCCAGGAATGGGGGGGTGCCCGCCGGGTTGCCACCTGCCGCGAAGTTTACAGGTGTGTGCGGAGGTCTTGCCGGTCCCGACGCCATCACTTTGCTTGAGTTGCCGCCTCCTCTATCAGCGCCGCCACCTCGCCGGCTTTCGAGGCCAGGGAGGCATGGCTCGCAGCCAACGTAATCACCTTGCGCGGATTGATTCGTGCCGACATTCTCTTTTGATTGTCCGGACTGATCATGCGGTCTTCGCTGGAAATCTGATACCAGCTCGGTTTCTTCTTCCAGGCCGGTGCCGTAACGTTGTCGCCGAAGGTCGTACCCAGCGGTGCTTTCTGTGTCACCGCCATCACCAGCGCCTCTTCCGGCGTCAGGTCTTGGCAGAAACTCTCATGAAACTTGTCTTCCCTGATCCAGAGGTAGCCGTCGCTGTCAGGAGCGACATTGGCAATCGCCACCGGAGGATTGGCTTGGGTGATACCGCCGGGACTTTCGCCGGCATCAGGTGCGAAGGCGGCGACATAGACCAATCCGACCACGTTGGGCATGTCACCCGCTTCGGTGATCACCGCACCGCCGTAGGAATGTCCGACCAGCAGCACCGGGCCGGACTGTTGCGCCACCATCTTGCGTGTTCTTTCGGCGTCATCAGCCAGCGAGGTCAAAGGCAACTCCACCGCGCGCAGCTGGGTAAAGCCTTTGCGCGAAAGTGCGACGATGACCTTGCTCCAGTGCGCCGCGCCTCCCCAGAAGCCGTGAACTAGGACGATTGTGGGTTTATCGCTCATGACTCAACTCTCCTGTTTATGAATACTTCCCGCAAGGAGCGGGGCCGGAAGAAGCATAGACACTGTGACACCCAAGGTCAACGTAACGGGTGGCTGTGGCCGCTGATGGCGATAAATTGCATGTTGTGCAGGCAGGCGCGCCCGATGGCGCGACTCGAGATCAGGAACCGGCGCGCGCCCACCAAGCTGTGCAATGCACGGCGAATCCGCGCGCGTCCGCGCTGGCCGGATGGTTAGGGGCCATCTCTGTCCAGGGATTTTTCAATTCGGCGATCGGGCACGAGCCATATGAGCGCAACCGCGACGTAAAGGGCTTGTGCAATCCACGACCAGAAAAACGTCGATGCAATCCCGCAGACATAAACAACAGGAGACAGCTTGCCCTTCCAGTCGCGGCCGACAGCGGCTTCCAGCGGCGAGTCGGGACCCTGCGATGCAATGATTGCTTGCTGCAGAATCCAGTATGCGATGGCCGCTGCGAGAAGTACCCCGCCGTAAAGCGCGGAAGGCAGGGGCGCGAAATGATTCTCGCCCATCCATCCGGTCACGAAGGGGAAGAGGGACAGCCAGAAGAGCAGATGGAGGTTCGCCCACAGGATCCCCCCGGTGACCCGGAAGCACGCGTGGAGCATGTGGTGATGATTGTTCCAGTAGATGCCGACGTAAACGAAGCTGAGTACATAGCTCATGAACACCGGAACCAGCTTCGCCAACTCCTCAAGCGTGTCGCCATGCGGGACTTTCATCTCGAGCACCATGATCGTAATGATGATCGCGATGACGCCGTCGCTGAACGCCTCGAGTCTGTTCTTTCCCATCGGGTGCCCCGGAACGACCTTATAGGAAACGCCAACGCGCCAGCACCGCCACCGCGGCAGGCACGGCAAACAGCAAAAGCATGATGGGCAGTTCGTCCGTGACCGGGTAGCCAGCTTTTGACACGCCTATCCACATATTCACGCCGGTGACCGCCAACCAGAGCGTCAGCCCGATGAGCAACGCCAAGTTGAGCGCGGCGGGGAAATGCTCACTAAACAGTTTCGCCACGAT
>CAZWDK010000033.1:0-18786 GCA_964633095.1 uncultured Polaromonas sp.
GTGGGTACCGACACCGTCATGCAAGGCGATGTCAACGGGGATGGCATCGCTGACTTCGAGCTGCAGTTGACGGGCAGCCACACCTTCGTGGCCGCCGATCTGCTGCTCTGAGGGGCCGGCCCCGGTCCTCGGCCGCCCCCTGGCCAACGTGCGCAAGTGTCCATGAATAGCGATCACTTTAAAGCGGCCTGCCTATCATGATTCATCTACTCAAACCCTCGAAGAATGAAATCACGCAAGTCCTGGCTGATTTCAGGGGCGCGTTTCGAACCGTGGGCATTTTCAGCGCCATCATTAATCTGATGCTGCTGGTGCCTTCCCTGTACATGCTGCAGGTGTACGACCGGGTGCTGGCCAGCCGCAACGAAACGACGCTGCTGATGCTGACCTTGATGGTACTGGGAGCCTATCTCTTCATGAGCGCGCTGGAGTTCGTGCGCAGCTTTGTGCTGATCCGGGTCGGGGCACAGCTTGACATGAAGATGAACAAGAGGATATATACGGCCGCCTTTGAGCAAAACCTGAAAAAGGCGGGGGGCAATGCCGGCCAGGCCCTGCATGACTTGACCACCATTCGCCAATTTCTGACCGGGAATGCATTGTTCGCCTTTTTTGATGCGCCGTGGTTTCCCGTGTATCTGGTCGTGATTTTTCTGTTTCACCCATCCTTGGGCATATTTGCCCTGTGTGGAACCATTGTGCTGATTGTTTTGGCCTATGTGAACGAAGTGGTGTCCAGGAAGCCGCTGACCGAAGCCGGCAGCATGGCGATCGCGGCGGCCAACCTGGCGACGAACAACCTGCGAAATGCAGAAGTGATAGAGGCCATGGGCATGTTGCCCAATCTGATGGCGCGATGGTTCAAGCTGCATGGCCGTTTTTTGCAACTGCAGGCCGAAGCGAGCGAAAAGGCCGGAATCATAGGTGCAGGCACGAAGTTTGTCCGTGTATCCCTGCAGTCCCTGGTATTGGGCTTCGGTGCGTTGCTTGTGCTGGACGGAAAGATCACCGGAGGGATGATGATCGTGTCCTCCATTCTGATGGGCAGGACCTTGAGTCCGGTGGAACAACTCATAGGCATCTGGAAAACCTGGAGCAGTACCAAGAGTGCCTACAAGCGCCTGAACGAGTTGCTGGCGGCAAATCCGCCACGCAAGACCGGCATGTCGCTACCCAAACCCCTGGGCCAGGTGTCCGTGGAAGCCGTCACAGCAGTACCGCCCGGCTCCACCGTCACGGTCATCAAAAACCTGAGTTTGGCGATCGCCTCTGGCGATGTGCTGGGAATCATCGGCCCGAGCGGCGCGGGCAAATCCTCCCTGGCACGTTTGCTGGTGGGCGTTTGGCCGTCTGCGCTGGGCAAGGTTCGGCTGGATGGCGCCGACGTGTACCAGTGGAACAAGGACGAATTGGGGCCGCATATCGGCTACCTGCCGCAGGACATTGAGTTGTTTGCCGGAACCGTGAGCGAGAACATTGCCCGTTTTGGCGAGGTCGACCCGGAGAAAGTCGTATCGGCCGCCAAGCAAACCGGGGTGCATGAAATGATTCTGCAGTTCCCGCAGGGTTATGACACCCCGCTTGGCGACGGCGGCGCCGGTTTGTCGGGCGGTCAAAAACAACGCATCGGCCTGGCCAGGGCCATGTATGGCGACCCCTCGCTGCTGGTTCTGGATGAACCCAACTCGAACCTTGACGAGGTGGGGGAGCAGGCGCTCGTCGCAGCCATCGTTGATTTCCGTAAACGCGGGAAAACCCTGGTACTGATCACTCACCGAACCAGTGCCATTGGTGCGACCAACAAGTTGCTGCTGCTTCACGATGGCGTGGCAAAGATGTTTGGCCCGACGGCCCAGGTACTGACCGAATTGACAAAAGCGGCTCAACAACAAGCGCAACCGGCAAAAGCTGCTGCAGCGATTGCCGCGGCGGGTACGAAAGAACTCGCAGAGGTTGGCGCTGGCAAGTGATATGGCAAATGCAGATGTAACAGGGTGGGCATGACCATGAAAAGCTTATTCGGCAACAAACCCGCTGCGACCGATGTCGCATCCCGTGACGTGGCACCCCTGGAGGTCAAGACCGATGCGAGATCCCACACCCGGCTGGGCTGGTGGATCGTCATCGCGGGCGTGGGGGGCTTCCTGTTGTGGGCGTCGTTTGCGCCCCTGGACAAGGGGGTTCCTCTTAGCGGAACGGTCACCGTCGCCACCAACAAAAAGGCCGTCCAGCACCTGACGGGCGGCACGGTGGAGGCCATTCTGGTCAAGGAAGGCGATCTGGTGAAGGCGGGCGATGTCCTGGTTCGCATGAATGCGGTGCAGGCAAAAGCCAATGCGGAAATAGCGCGTGTCCAGTACTTCAGTGCCCGCACGGCAGAGGCCCGGCTGATTGCCGAGCGCGACGGGAAAAAATCCATTGTCTTTCCGCCGGAACTTGAAGACGTCAAGAATGACCCGCGCGTCGCCAATAACATCCACCTGCAACTGCAATTGTTCAACTCGCGGCAATCCGCGATACAAAGCGAGCTGTCTGCCCTTAATGAGAATATCGCGGGGCTGGTGCAGCAAAACAAGGGCCTGGAAGAGTCCCGCGATGGCAAAAAGCTGCAACTTCAGTTCCTGAAGGAGCAGCTCGATGGCATGCGTGATTTGGCCAAGGAAGGTTATGTTGCACGCAATCGCCTGCTGGAGCTGGAGCGGACTTATGCGCAGCTGAGTACCGCCATATCCGAAGATATCAGCAACATAGGCCGTGGCCAGAGCCAGATCTCCGAATTCAGGTTGCGCCGTCTCCAGCGGCAACAGGAATACCAGAAGGAAGTTCGCACGCAATTGTCCGACACTCAGAAAGAGGCCGATGCCCTGGCCAACCGGCTGACGGGACTGGACTACGACCTGGACAACGTGCTGGTGAAAGCCCCGGTCGATGGCACCGTGGTCGCCATGAGTGTTTTCACCCATGGCGGCGTGATAGCCCCCGGTTTTCGCATGATGGATATCGTGCCCAGCGATGACCCCTTGATCGTCGACGGCCAGCTGCCGGTGCATTTGATTGACAAGGTCCACCCGAATTTGAAAGTGGAGCTGATGTTCACGGCCTTCAACCAGAACCAGACACCGCATGTGCCCGGCATTGTGACGCAGGTGTCGGCGGATCGACTGATTGAGGAAAAGAGTGGACAGCCCTATTACAACCTGAAGGCCAAGGTGGCACCCGAGGGCATGAAAATGATCGCCAATTTGCAGATACGACCTGGCATGCCGGTGGAGTTGTTCATCAAAACAGGCGAGCGCACCATGATGAATTACCTGTTCAAGCCGCTGTTTGATCGCCTCACGATGTCGATGACGGAAGAATGAGATGAGCACCCAGCCATTTCGCCGCTTGCTGATCTCGACGCTGTGTGTGGCCGCGCTGGGTCTGTCCCAGGAAGCCTCTGCCCTCGGCTTGCTGCAAGCCTACGATGCCGCGCTGGCAAATGACCCGACCTACCGAGCCGCGCTGCGCGAAAACGAAGCGGGTCAGCAATTCAAGGTGCTGGGGCGCTCCAACCTCCTGCCCAACCTGTCCGCGAACTATTCGACGAGCAAGAATCAGGGCGATGTCACCACGACAACCGCGGTGGGCGACAGAACGGACCCGCGCAAATACACCAGCCTGGCCGCGTCGATCCAGTTGCGTCAGCCACTGTTCTATCCGGAAGGCATGGCCCGCTACCGTCAGGGTATGGCGCAGACCCTTGCCAGCGATGCCCAATTCTCGGTGCGTCGCCAGGACTTGATCGTTCGTCTCGTCAGCCTTTATGCCACCGCCAAATATGCGGAAGACCAGCTCGCCCAGGCAACGGCGCAGCGCACCGCCTACGCCGAGCAGAAACAGTCGAATGTGCGCCTGTTCCAGCGAGGTGAAGGCACACGGACCGAAGTGCTGGAAACCCAGGCCAAGTATGACCTGGCCGAAGCCCAGGTACTCGAGGCGAACGACAACCTCATCAATTCGCGCAACGCACTGTCAGTCATGGTCGGCCAGGAGATCACCACGCTTGCCCCTTTGTCCGATGATTTTCGAATCAAACCCATGCAGCCAGCCAGCTTTGAGGAATGGAAGGCGATCGCGCTGGCAAGCAACCCGGAAATCGTGGCCCAACGCTACACCGTCGAGATGGCCCGTGAGGAAATCAACAAGAATAAGGCCGGCCATGCGCCGCGCCTGGACCTGATCGCCAGCATCAGCAACAGCAAATCCGACACCACCAGCACATTCAACCAGGAGACGAACAATCGCAGCATCGGCGTGCAGCTCAATATCCCGCTGTATGCGGGCGGTTCTGTCAGCGCGGCGACCAGCCAGGCGGTGTCGAATCACGAGAAGGCGCAGGCGGACCTTGAGGCCAAAACCAATCAGGTGCTGGTTGAGTTGCGCAAGCAGTACAACCTCACCCTGAGCAGCGTGGCGCGGATCAATGCCGCCGCGCAATCCCTGAGTTCCGCCAGTTTGCTGGTGGATGCCACGCAAAAAAGCGTCAAGGCCGGGCAACGCACCAACCTCGACGTGCTCAACGCACAGCAGCAGCTGTTTGAGGCCAAGCGCGACCTTGAGCTGTCACGCTACAACTACCTGCTCGGCTTTTTGCGCCTGCGCTACTCCGCCGGAACGCTGGGCCTGACTGACCTGCAAGACATCGCCACCTATTTCATTGCGGACAAGTAATGTGGCAATGCGCGCGGCCTGCGGACGTTGACTCCTTGGCCCGTCAAGCCGCCAACGCTGCCGTCAGCGCTCCACCGTCTTGTTCCAGCGCGCATTCCAGGCCGGGCGGTTTTCGTTGATCACGTCCCAGTCGACGGTGACGGCCGTCTTCATGTAGTCGCCAAACAGCTTGAGTTTGCGCTTGGCATCGTCGCCCACGGCCTGCGATTTGGGGTTGGACGGAATCTGGTTGCCATGCTGCAGGCCGGCAGCCTGCGCCTCCGCGGTGAGCAGGTATTCGGCCAGCTTTTGCGCCAGCACCGGTTCGCTGTTGTTGGCAAGAACGCACTCGGCCGACATCAGCACCACCGAGCCTTCCTTGGGCTGGGCGTATTCGACCGCGATGCCTTTTTCCTGAAGGCCGGCTACGGCGGTGGGGGTCAGCGGCGCAATGGCGGCTTCGCCGGTCTGCATCATTTCCGACAACTTGGCCGAACTGGGAATGTACTCGAGCACATTGGTGCCTATGCTGGTCTTCCAGGCGCTGAATCCGGGCTCGACGTTTTTGTCGGTGCCGCCCTTGATGCGGTTGAACATCAAAAAGCCATGCAGGCCAAAGGTCGAAGACGACAGCGACTGGAACACGACCTTGCCCTTGAATTTCGGGTCGGCCAGGTCCATCCACGAGGTGGGCGCTGGCCAGCCTTTCTCGGCAAACATCTTCTTGTTGTAGGCCAGGCCCGTCATGCCCATGGTCACGCCGGTCGCCATGTCACCTTTGAAGCGGGCGGCGGGAAACACCTCATTGAGTGCAGCGCTGGGTTTCATCTTTTCGCACAGACCCATGCCAATGGCGCGCACCATGATGCCGTCGTCCAGAAACATGACGTGCATCTGCGGCTTGTCCTTGTTGGCCTGGGCCTTGGCCAGAATGTCGGACGAGGTGCCGGGCACCACGACCACCTTGACGTTGTTGGCTTTCTCGAATGCCGGGAAGACATGTTCGGTCCAGGTTTTTTCCATCACCCCGCCATTCATGCCGATATACAGGGTTTTGGTTTGGGCCATGGCAACGCTGGCGGACAGTCCGGCCACGGCAACGGCGAAAGACACCGCGGTGATGCGGGCGGACAAGAAACGTGAAGGCAGGTTCATGAGGTTCTCCTGGAAACAAGGTTAAACATCGAGGGCTAGACAACGGCTGACGGGACAAGTCCGGTGGTTGCCACACGCGGGCTTGAAGCAAAACGGGAAACAGAAAATGCGGCCAGGGGTGTGGCGGTTTGACCATCACGCACCAGGTCAGCCAGCACGGCGCCGACCGCGGGACCCAGCTGGAAACCGCCGCCGGCAAAACCGAATGCATGAATCAGGCCCGGCGTGGTGGCGCTGGGCCCGAGCACCGGCTGGCGATCCGGCAAATAGCCTTCGGTGCCGCTCCAGGTGCGGATGATGTGGGCATTGCGCAGCGCCGGCAGCAGCTCAATGGTCTGCTGCATCAGCGTGGCCAGTCCGCTGCGCTGCACCCGGGCGCGCTGGTCGTCCAGCGCATAGCCCCGGCCACCGCCGATGACGCAATTGCCGCGCGCCACCTGCCGGGCGTATACGCCGCCGCCTTCCACGCCCAGGCTGAAGTTCATGAACACCGGCAGGGGTTCGGTCACCGCCATCTCGGGGTGGCCGGATTCCATGGGCACGGCATCGCCAAACTGCGCGGCGATGGTGCCGGCCCAGGCGCCTGCACAGTTGAGCAAATGCCTGGAACAAACCTCCAGCGCATCGCCCGAGCGCAGGACAAACACCGAGCCGTCGTGCGCAGCCTCGTCGATGCGCGTCTGTTCCCGGATGTCGGCACCCAGACGCCGCGCGGCCAGGGCAAAGGCCGGCGACACCAGGCGTGGGTTGGCCTGTCCATCCTCCGGGCACAGCGACGCACCCACGGCGGCTTTTCCCAGCCAGGGACAGCGCTCGCGCAAGGCCCGTGCGGACAGCATTTCGAGCGCCATGCCGAAGTCCCGCGTGTGCTCCCGGTAGCTTTCCAGTGCGGCCAGATCGGCCTCGCTGCGTGCAATTTTCAGGTGGCCGGAGCGCAGGTATTCGCCGTCTATGCCTATGAGTTCCGGCAGCTGGGCCCAGAGACCCTGCGCGCGCTGCGACAGCGGCAGCTGGCTGAGCGGCCGGCCCTGGCGCCGCACGCCGCCATAGTTCACGCCGCTGGAGCGGGAACCGCAGAGGTCGCGCTCCAGCAACACCACCGACAGGCCCATGCGGCGCAGGAACAAGGCGGCCGACGCGCCCATGATGCCGCCGCCAACAATGGCCACGTCGGCAGAGATGCGCTCCATCATGCGGCCTCCCCGTCCGCCCGGACCATCACCGCAAACGGCAGCGGCTTGATGGGCGCCTGGCCGCGCAGCCGGCCCACCGTATCCGGTGTAGTGGCACAGGCCTGCGCCAGAATTTCAGCCGCCGCCACACCACAGGTTCGGCCCTGGCAGCGCCCCATGCCGACGCGCGTCAGCGCCTTGAGCCGGTTCATTTCGCGCGCGCCGGTGTCCTGCACGCACTGCCGCAACTGGCCCGCCGTGACTTCCTCGCAGCGGCAAATCACCAGCTCGTCGGGTGCATTGGCGGCCCAGTCCTGCGGGAAGGGAAAGGCGCGCTCCAGCCCGACACGAAAGGCTGCCGTGCGCGCCAGCCGGGCTTGCAGTTCAGAGGCCCGCGCCGCATCCACGGGCCTGCCGGCATCCGCCAGCAGCGCCAGCGCGGCACGCTCGCCCGCCCACTCGGCGGCATCGGCGCCCATGATGCCGGCGCCGTCGCCCGCGAGATACACGCCCGGCACGCTGGAGCGCCCTGCGCCATCGCATTCGGGCAGCGCGGCGCGCTGCAAGGCGTTGTAGCTGAAGCGGCAGCCCAGCAGGTCGGCCAGCTGGGTTTCGGAGCGCAAGGCGTAGCCAAAGGCCACGGCATCGCAGGCCACTTCATGTTCGGCAACGCCGTCCCGCCAGCGCATGGCCGTGACCTGCGCATTCCCCGTGGCGCGCGCCAGCCGCACGCCCTGGCGCACCGGCACACCGTGTGCCCGCAGCCAGCCCAGGTAATACACGCCCTTGGCAAACACGGCGGGCTGGCGCAGCATGCTCGGCGCCGCGAGCGCCTTGTCCTTGAAACTGGCGGTGTCCAGCACCGCGACCACCTTCGCGCCTGCTTTCGCATACTGGTAGGCCACCAGATAAAGCAAGGGCCCGGTGCCGGCGATGACCACGCGCGAGCCAATGGCGCAGCCCTGGTACTTCAGCGCCACCTGCGCGGCGCCCAGTGTGTAGACGCCGGGCAGCGTCCAGCCCGGAAACGGCAGGACGCGATCGGTTGCCCCGGTGGCCACAATGAGCTGGCTGTAGGGCAGCGTGCCCATGCGGCCGCGGCTGAGCAGATCGAGCCGGCCGCCTTCGGCGCTCCAGACCAGGGTATCGGGCCGGTAATCGACACGGTCCAGGATACCGGCCATTGCTGTATGCAGCGCATGCGCTCGCGCGGCCTCGAAGCCGTACAGCGTACGCTTGGACCGCGTGAAACCGGCAGGCGGCTGGCGATAGATCTGCCCGCCCCAGCGCGGCGCTTCATCCACCACCACCGGCCGCACGCCGTGCGCGACCAGCGTCTGGGCCGCGCGCACACCCGCCGGGCCGGCGCCCACAATGACGGCTTGCAGGGTCTTCGTCATTCGTGCTCCTCCACGCCGGTGACCAGACGCATGCCCTCTTCGATAAAGGTGGCACAAGCGCGCAGCCGCTGGCCCGATTCGGTGCTGATCCAGCAGTCCTGGCAGGCGCCCATCATGCAAAAGCCGGCGCGCGGCTCGCCGCTGAACTCGCTGCGACGCAGCTGCGCGCCGTGCGTCAGCACCGCCGTCAGCACGGTGTCGCCTGCCAGCGCGGTGAGCGCCTGGCCGTTGAGCGCAAAGCCCACCGGGGCGCGGCCGGTTTCGGCCACGCGTTGAAGAAGTGCCACGGGTCTTTCCTTGGTGGACGGAATCATTTGTGCCCCACCAGAATCTTGTCGAGGCCGTAGACGCGGTCCAGCACCAGCATGGCGACGGCGGTGAGCGCCACCATGAGCGCCGAGACGGCGGCCATCAGCGGGTCAATCGACTCGGTGGCGTACATGTACATGCGCACCGGCAGCGTCACGGTAGACGGCGCCGTGACGAAGATCGACATGGTCACTTCGTCAAAGCTGTTGATGAAGGCCAGCAGCCAGCCGCCGGTCACGCCGGGCAGGATCATGGGCAAGGTGATGCGCCGGAACACCGTGGCCTGGCTGGCACCCAGCGACAGGGCTGCCTGCTCGGCGCTGCGGTCGCTGCCTTCCACCGAGGCCAGCACCAGCCGCAGCGCATAGGGCGTGATGATGACCACATGCGCCAGGGCCAGCCAGAAGAAGCTGCCGGTCGCGCCTATCAGCGAGAAGGTGCGCAGCAGCGCCACGCCCAGCACCAGGTGCGGAATGATCAGCGGCGACAGAAACAGGCCGTTGAGGAAATTGCGGCCCGGGAAGCTGTGGCGCGCAATGGCCAGCCCGGCAGGAACGGCAATGATGGTGGCCAGCGTGGCCGACAGGAAGGCCAGCCACAGGCTGTTCTTGAAGGACTGCACAAAGTCCGAATGGGCAAACACCGCCTCGAACCAGCGCAGCGAAAACTGCGTGGTGGGAATGCTGAGCGTGTTGCCGGGCGTGAAGGCCACCACGCAGACGATGACGAGCGGCGCCATCATGAAGGCGATGACGAAGGCGTTGAAGAGCAGCGCGATGGGACCGTTCTTGGACATGGCTTACCCCAGTGATTTCTTGTAAGAGCGCTCAAGCACCCGGTTGTAGCTGAGCATCAAGGCCAGGTTGGCCAGCAGCAACGTCAGCGCAATCGCCGCGCCCAGCGGCCAGTTGAGTTCGTGCAGGTACTCGTCGTACACCACGGTGGCCACCATCTTCAGGCGCCGCCCGCCCAGCAGGCCGGGAATGGCAAAGGCGCTGGCGGAGAGGCCGAACACGATCAGGCTGCCGGACAGCACGCCAGGCAGCACCTGCGGAAAAATCACGCGCCGCACGGTGGTGAAATGCGAGGCCTGGAGCGACAGCGCGGCGTCTTCCACGCCCGGGTCCAGCTTTTGCAGCGAGGTCCAGACCGGGATCACCATGAAGGGCAGCATCACATGCACCAGCGCAATGACGACGGCGGCCTCGGTGTAGAGAATGCGCATGGGCGGCAGGCCCACGGCGCGCACCGCCTGGTTCACCAGGCCCTCGGGGCCCAGCAGCATGCTCCAGCCGAAGGCGCGCACCACCACCGAGACCAGCAGCGGCGCCAGCACCACCAGCAGCAGAATGGAGCGCCACGGGCTGCGCATGCGGCTCAGCACATAGGCCTCGGGTGCGCCCACCAGCACGCAGATCAGCGTGGTCAGCGCCGAGATCCACAAGGTGCGCCAGAAGATGGCATGGTAATAGTCGTCCGTCAGCACCGCGGCGTAGTGCGCCAGGGTGAAGCTGCTCTGGACGCCGGTGGCATGGTCGAACACCTGGAAGGACAGCACGGCCGTGAGCGCCAGCGGCACCAGCAGCAGGCAGGCAAACAGCACAAAAGCCGGCGCCGACAGCAGCCAGGGCGCGCGTGCGATACCGGCCGCCGGAATGGCAGGCGATGATGGCAGGGTCATGGTAGCGCTCATGCCACGGCCTCCAGCGCACGCTGCGGCTCGTTCGGCAAATGCTGCGCACCGGGCAACAGCCGCACCTGGCCGGCCGGCCAGTCCAGGCCTATGCCCTGGCCTTCTTCGGCAGGCGCTGCGCCATCGTTGGGGCAGACCACCACCAGCTCGCCGGCGGCCGTCGCCACCTGGTAGAGCCACTGGCTGCCCAGGAAAAAGCGCTCGCACACCGTACCGGCAAGGCATCCCTGGCCCTGGGGCACAAGCCGGATTTTTTCGGGCCGCAGGCTCAGCACCACGGCGTCGCCCGCTGCGGCCCCCGGCGCCTCGACTTCCAGCGCCACCGTGCCCAAGCTCACCGTGGCCCGCGCGCCGGTGGCCGTGACCCGGCCTTCCAGCAGGTTGGCCTTGCCGACAAAGCTGGAAATGAAGCGCGTTTGCGGATGCTCGTAGAGACGGTACGGCCGGTCGATTTGCGTGACGCGGCCGGCTTCCATCACCACCACGCGGTCGCTGATGGACATGGCCTCGGTCTGGTCGTGCGTCACCATCACGGTGGTCGTGCCCACCTTGCGCTGGATCTGCCGCAGCTCGAACTGCATTTCCTCGCGCAGCTTGGCGTCCAGGTTGGACAGCGGCTCGTCGAGCAGCAGCACCGGCGGCTCGATCACCAGCGCGCGGGCCAGGGCCACCCGCTGCCGCTGGCCGCCGGAGAGCTCGCGCGGGTAGCGCGTGGCATGCGCCTGCAGGTGCACCAGCGCCAGCGCGGCCTTCACACGCTCGGCACGCTCGCTCTTGGGCACGCGCCGCATCTCCAGGCCAAAGCTCACGTTGTCCTGCACGCTCATGTGGGGAAACAGCGCGTAGCTCTGGAACACGATGCCCAGGCCGCGCGTATTCGGCTTGGCATGGGTGATGTTGCGGCCATCCAGCATGATGCGGCCGGCGCTGACGTCGGCAAAGCCGGCAATCATTTGCAGCGTCGTGGTCTTGCCGCAGCCCGAGGGCCCAAGCAGCGAGACAAATTCGCCCTTTTCCACCGACAGGTTCATGTCGATCACGGCGCGCGTGGCGCCATAGGCCTTGTTCACATTCGTCAGGGTCAGGAAAGACATCGGCTAGCTCCGAAAACAGGGTGCGATCAGCGCCGCGACATGCAACGCGATGACACTTTGATGACGCTTATGCTAGGGCATGACAGAAAAAATCGTCAACAGGTTATTCCGTATATAGAGATATTTATTCAATTTATTCTGACTGGCGGAATTTCTATAAAATTACTTCAAACTTCATTCCGATGAAAGAAATGCCATGAAAGACGAAGACAGCGCCTCCAGCAGTGTGCAGCGGGCTTTTGCCATCCTCCGGGCGCTGGCCACCACCCAGGCCAAGGGCGGGCGCATCACCCATATTGCGAAGGCCACCGGCCTGACGCAGGCCACCACCCATCGCCTGCTGCAAAGCCTGGTGGCCGAGCATGTCGTGGAGCAGGACGCCACCTCCAAGCTCTACCGCCTGAGCATTGATTTTTTTGCGCTGGCCGCACAGGCCGGCAATTCCATGGACTTGCGCGCGCTATGCCGCCCTTCCTTGCTGCGGCTGTGCGCCAGCCTGGGCGACACCATCTTCCTGCTGGTGCGCAGCGGCTTCGATGCGGTGTGCCTGGACCGCAGCGAAGGGCCGTTCCCGATCCGCTCGTTCACCGGCGATATCGGGGGCCGGGTGGCGCTGGGCATGGGCCAGGGCAGCCTGGCCATCCTGGCCTTTCTGCCGGAGCGCGAGCGCGAGGAGGTGATCCGCTACAACCTGCCGCGGGTACGCGAGTACGGCGTCTACGACGAGGTCTACCTGCGCACGGAAATCGAACGGGTGCGCGAGCTGGGCTATGCCGGACGCAACACCAATCTGCTCGACGGCATGGCGGGCGTCGGCGTGCCGGTGCTGGACCGCGAAGGCCGCCCCGTGGCGGCGCTCAGTGTCGGCACGATTTCCTCACGGCTCAGTCCCGATCGCCTGCCGACGGTGGTGGAATTGCTCAAGCGCGAGGCCACGGCCATAGGCGCGCAGATCAATCCCTTTGACAGCACCCTGCGCCGCCCGGCACAAAGCCTGGCGCCGCAGGACAGCAACTGAGACTGCGCACGGCGGCACTTACGCCGGTGCGGCCACCTGCTCGCGCAACCAGTGGCGCAGTTTCAGCAAGGGGCGCCAATTGGCTTTTTGCGTGGGCCAGACCAGGTAATAGGCAAAGTCGGAGCTCAAGGACAGCTCAAACGGCACGGCCAGGGTGCCGTCGGCAATGTCGTCGGCCACCAGAAAGCGTGGCAGCACGGCCAGCCCCAGCCCGGCCTTGACGGCCTGGGCGATCATGGAAAACAGCTCGTATTTCGGGCCGGTCCCGGCGCCCTGCGCATCGTCGATCCCCGCCAGCTGAAACCAGTCGCGCCAGGCGTGCGGGCGCGTGCTCTGGTGGATCAGCGTGAACTTCAGCACGTCGGCCGGCCGCCGCAGCTGGCGCTTTTTGATCAGCGACGGGCTGCACACCACCACGCTGTCCTCGCCCATCAGGTATTCGGCCTCGGTGCCCGGCCAGTCAGGCCGGCCGTAGTGAATCGCCGCATCCAGGCCGGTGAGCGAGAAATCAAAGGGCAGCAGGCGGGTGGACAGGTTCAGCGTCACATGCGGATGCGCCTTGAGGAAGGAGGGCATGCGGGGAATCAGCCACTTGGTGGCGAAGGTGGGCACCACGCCGAGCTCCAGCGTGCCGCCCTCGCCCTTGGACGAGGCCAGGTCCAGCATCGCCGCCTCGAGCGCATCGAGCGCGGGACTGACGCGCGACAGCAGCGAGCGCCCGGCGTCGGTCAGCACCAGCTGGCGCGGCAGGCGCAAAAAGAGGCTCACATCGAGGTCCTGCTCCAGCCCCAGCACCTGGTGGCTGACCGCGCTCTGGCTCACCGACAGATCCTGCCCCGCCAGGGTGAAGCTGCCGCGATGCGCTGCCGCTTCAAAGGCCAGCAAGGCCTGGGTGGATGGGATTTTTCTGCGCATCACATGAATATATCTCATGCGTCCATAGAAATACATCCTTTGTGCATTGACCCGGATTTTCCGAAAATCCGGCCTTCACCAGTGGAAGATTACCCAAGCAATGAACAACCTCCAGACCCTTCTTGCAAGCTGCCTGCCAGCGGATGCCGTGCAGAAAATCCATGAACAAATGTATGTTCATCCCCCCTTGCAAACAGGCTCGCCCGGCAGCGTGACGCGGGCCGAGCTGGCCCAGGCGCTGAACATGGCCCTGTTTCACGGCCTGGTGCAGCGGGTTCCGGCAGGGCAGGATTACATTGCCAGCGATGTGGTCGGGCAGCAGCGCCAGGTGGTGTTCGACCATGGTGCCTTGCGCACCGTGCGCTGGCCCAGCGGCGCGCTGCCGGCCGGCGAAGCGGCGTTCACCCGATTGCTGCGCCCGCTGGGTTTTACGCTGGAAGGCACCTACCCCCTGCCACGCCTGAAGATGACCGGCCGCGCCTACTGCCACCAGGATTTCCCACAAGAGATTGCGCAATTCTTTGTGTCCGAGCTGCATCCGGAACAGTTCTCTGCCCCCTTCCAGAGCGCCGTCACGCGGGTGCTGTCCACGGCACGCGACCCGCTCGGCCCGCAGGACGTGGCCGACCTGGAACAACTGGCGCGCGATGGCGGGCTGCCACTGCAGCAAGCCTTGCGGCTGCTGCCCGCCATGCTGAAATGCTTTGACCGCCAGCATGGCGTGTTTGCGTTGGAGGACTACGAACTGCTGCTGGCCGAGTCGGCTGAAATGGCCTGGATCGCCACCGAAGGCAATGCCTTCAACCACGCGACCGACCGCGTCAGCGACGTCGATGCGGTCGCCGAGCGCCAGCGCCAGCTGGGCCGGCCCATCAAGGACAAGGTGGAGGTATCGGCCAGCGGCCGCGTGCGTCAGACCGCGTTTCGCGCAGCCACGGTACAGCGCGAATTCCTCACGCCGGAAGGCCGGGTCACGCGTGCGGTACCGGGCTCGTTTTATGAATTCATCACCCGCGCCGAACTGGGCCGGGGCACTGCGGCCAATGACCCGGTACAAGGTCCGCGCCTTGACCTGGCGTTTGACGCCGGCAATGCCACCGGCATTTTTGGCATGACCGCGGCGAAGGCATGAGCAGGGCCAAAGCGCCAGACGCAGCCGGCTTTGTCGCGCGGGCTGCGGCACTGACAGGCAGCCGGCACCTCAGCACCGGCGACGCCATTGAGCCACGTTACCTGCAGCCTGCGCGCTATGGCACGGGCCAGGCGCTGGCAGTGGTCAAGCCCGCGACGACCGAGGAAGTGGCCGGCCTGGCCGCGCTGGCGCAGGCCTGCGGCATTGCGCTGATCACGCAGGGCGCCCACACCGGCCTGGTGCTGGGAGCCACGCCCGGCGATGCCGCGCGCCATGTGGTGCTGAGCACCGAACGGCTGCGCCAGCGCTTTGAGCTGGACCCGCTGGACCGGGTGCTGCGCGTCGGCGCCGGCTTTCGCCTGTCGGAAATCAATCAACGCCTGCACGGCGCGGGCCTGACCTTTCCCGTCGACCTCTCGGCCGACCCCAGCATAGGCGGCATGCTGGCCGCCAACACCGGCGGCACGCGCATGCTGCGTTATGGCGACGTGCGCGCCAACACGCTGGGGCTCACGGTGGTGCTGGGCGAGCCGGCTGGGGAAGTGCTGCGGCTGGAGCCGGCCTGGATGAAGAACAATGCGGGCCTGGATTTCAAGCAGCTGTTCATCGGCAGCAACGGCGCCCTGGGCCTGGTCACCGAAGCCGTGATCAAGCTGCACCCGCTGCCGGCGCAACGCGTGGCCGCGCTGGTGGCGCCCGCTTCGCAGGAGGCCGTGTGGCCGCTCTATGCGGCGGCCGGCGCACGGTTGGGCGATACCGTGTCGGCATTTGAAGGCATTTCACGGCGGGCACTGGAGCTGGCCATGGCCCATGGGAGCGCGGGACCGCTGCCATTTGGCGGTAACGCACCCGACTATGCGGTGCTGCTGGAGCTGTCGAGCCCGCTGGCCGCCAGCGAGCTGGAGCTGCCGCAGGTGCTGGAGAATTTCCTGCAGGCGCAGATGGAAGCCGGCCTGGTTGCCGACGCGGTGGTCGGCCGGGACGAAGCGCTGTGGCGCATCCGCCACGGCATCGGCGAAGGCCTGCGTGCCCATGGCCGCGTGCTGGGTCTCGACCTCTCGTTTGCCCGCGCGCAATACTGGCCCTTTGTGGCGAGCGCGCGCGCCTGGCTGGCACAGCACCTGCCGCAGGTCGAGATTGCCGATTTTGGCCATCTGGGCGACGGCGGCGTGCACTTCAACCTGGTGTGGCCGCACAGCTGCGAGTTCAACCCGCGCGCCTTTGACGAGGCGCGTGCCGCAATGTACCGCCTGGCGGTCGAGGAGCACGGTGGCTGCTTTTCCGCCGAGCATGGCGTGGGGCCGCATGTGCAGGCCCTTTATGACCGCTACACGCCGCCAGCGCAGGCCGCGCTGGCACAGCGCCTGGTTGACGCGCTGGCGCCGCGCGGCGGCTTCAGCCGCGCGCGTTACGGGGTGGCCGCATGACGGCCGCAGGCGGACCGATCCGCCCGCTCTACGCCCAAGCCAGTGGCTCGCCGATTCGCGCCATGCTGGCGCTGGCCGGGCAGGAAGGCATGATTTCACTGGCGGGCGGGCACCCCGACCCCGCGCTGTTGCCGGCCGACTGGCTGCGCGAATGCCTGCTGGAGGTGGCCTCCGGCGTGCAGGGGCGCAGCCTGCAATACGGCGCCACCGAAGGCCTGCCCGCGCTGCGTGCGGCCAGCGCCGAACTGTTGCGGCAGCGCGGCCTGCAGGCCCAGGCGGAAGAAGTGCTGATCACCACCGGCTCGCAGCAGGCCATAGACCTGCTGGCGCGCGTCCTGACGGAGCCCGGCGCCGGCATCGCCGTCGAACCCTTCAACTACCCCGCCGCGCTGCAGGCCTTCCGCTTTGCAGGCGCGCAGCTGGTGGAAGTGCCTGCCGACGCCCAGGGGATGGATGTGGACCGGCTGGAAGCCGTGCTGACAGCCGCCCGCCCCAAGGTCCTTTATGTCGTGCCCAACTTTGCCAACCCCACCGGCGCGGTGATGCCGCTGGCGCGGCGCCTGCGGCTGCTGGAACTTGCCGTGCGGCACGGCGTGACGCTGATCGAAGACGACCCTTATGGCGAGCTCTGGTTTGGCGAGCCGCCACCGCCCTCGCTGGCGCAGCTCAACCAGCAGGCCGGATCGCCGGCGCGGGTCGCCTACATGACAAGCTACTCCAAGGTGGTGGCCCCGGCCCTGCGCCTGGGCGTGCTGCTGGCACCGCCCGACATCGCCCGCGCCATCGTGCTGGCCAAGCAGGCGGCCGATGTACACAGCGGCTCGCTGGAACAACTGACCCTGACGGCGATGCTGGCCTCGGGCCGCCTTGCCGCCCACCTGGACATGCTGCGCCAGGCCTACGCCTTGAAAGCCAGCGCGCTGGCCGGTGCGCTGCGCAGCCACTGCGACGGGCTGATCGAATTCAGCGAACCCCGGGGCGGCATGTTCATCTGGGCCCAACTCGGCAGCGCACTTCCGCTCATGTCATCGCAGGCCTGGACGGACTTCGGGCTGAAGCAGCGCGTGCTGGCCGTGCCAGGCGCGGCATTCAGCCTGCACAACAAGGCGCAAGCCTGGCTGCGGCTGAGTTTCGCCAATCCCTCTGTGGCAGATCTCCGGGAGGGCGCGCTGCGCCTGGGCCGGGGATTGCGCAGCCTGCAGGCATAAACTGCTCTTTATCCCGCCAACAATCCATTTCACGCTCCCAACGAAAGGACTTCATCATGAGTCATGCCAACGACGTTTCGTCCATTCTCCAAGCACTGGGCATCAACGCGGACACCGACAGCAAGTCGTCCGCGTCCATCGAGGTGCACACCCCCATCGACGGCAGCCGCCTCGCGCGCATCGCGGCGACAAGCCCCACCGAACTCGACGTGGCGCTCAACCGGGCGCACCAGCGCTTTCTGGGCTGGCGCGATGTGCCTGCCCCCAAGCGCGGCGAGCTGGTGCGCGCCTTCGGCGACACCGTGCGGCGCCACAAGCCCGAGCTCGGGCGGCTGATCTCGCTGGAGACCGGCAAGATCCTGCAGGAGGGCCTGGGCGAGGTGCAGGAAGTGATAGACATCTGCGAATTCGCGGTCGGCCTGTCGCGCCAGCTCTACGGCCTGACCATCGCCAGCGAGCGCCCCGACCACAAGCTGCTGGAGACCTGGCACCCTGTCGGCGTGGTCGGCATCATCTCGGCCTTCAATTTCCCGATGGCGGTGTTCGCCTGGAATGCGGCGCTGGCCCTGGTCTGCGGCAACACGCTGGCCTGGAAGCCCTCCGAGAAGACGCCGCTTTCCGCCATTGCGCTGAACGGCCTGCTGCTGCGCACGGCCAGGGAACTGGGGCTGGACGCCGACGGCCTGAGCGAACTGCTGATCGGCGAGCGCGCCGTCGGCGAGGCGCTGGTCGACCACCCGCGGGTTCAGCTGGTCAGCGCGACCGGCTCCACCGCCATGGGCAAGAACGTCGCCATGGCCTGCGCCGCGCAGTTCAAGCGCTCGCTGCTGGAGCTGGGCGGCAACAATGCCGCCATCGTCTGCCCCTCGGCCAACCTGGAGCTGGTGGTGCGCGGCGCGGCCTTTGCCGCCGCCGGCACGGCCGGCCAGCGCTGCACCAGCCTGCGCCGGCTGATCGTGCACCGCTCCATTTACCCGGCGCTGGTGGAGCGCCTGGTTGCGGTGTTCGCGCGCCTGCCGGTGGGCAACCCGCTGACCGAAGGCACGCTGGTCGGCCCGCTGATCGATGGCCGCGCCTTCGAGGCCATGCAAGGCGCGCTGACAGGCGCAAAGGACCTGGGCGCCAAGGTGCATTTTGGCCAGCGCGAACAAGGCGCCGGCTCGGCCCACTATGTGCGGCCCGCCGTCGTTGAGCTGGCCGAACAGGCCGGCCCCATGCTGCACGAAACCTTCGCGCCCATCCTCTACGTCGTGCCCTATGACGACTTCGACGATGCCATCGCCATGAACAATGCCGTGGTGCACGGCCTGTCCTCGGCCGTCTTCACCCAGGACCTGCGCGAGGCCGAGCGCTTCACCTCGGCGCGCGGCTCAGACTGCGGCATCGCCAATGTCAACATCGGCACCAGCGGCGCGGAAATCGGCGGCGCCTTCGGCGGCGAGAAGGAAACCGGCGGCGGCCGCGAGTCGGGCTCGGATGCGTGGAAGGCCTATATGCGCCGCGCCACCAACACGGTCAACTACGGGGCCAGCCTGCCGCTGGCCCAGGGCATTCGCTTCGAGATCTAGGCC